>CAYJAD010000015.1:0-42601 GCA_964368075.1 uncultured Desulfovibrionaceae bacterium
AAAAGGTTACTGCTTTGCATAACAAAGCCCATATTGCCACGACGAAAGGAAGCTGTTTCTTCACTGGTAAAGGGCAAGACATCAGTGTCGAGAATTTCTAAAGTGCCGCTATCTGGTGCGTGCAACATGCCAAGAATGTGCAACATGGTAGACTTTCCGCAACCGGAAGGTCCCATAATAGCTACCATTTCCCCAGGGTCTACAGAAATATTCACGCCACGCAGTACAGGCGGGAAACCAGGGTAACATTTATAAAGATTCTCTGCACAAATAATGGGTTTCATAGTATAATCCGTTAAAACTCTATGGGTAGGGTGTTATTCATTTATTATTCGAAACGTAAAGCAGTTACTACATCCATTCGGCTTGCTTGTAATGCAGGGTACAGGCCGCCGCCTACACCAATAACAGCAGAAAAAATAATACTGCCAAAGCCACTTAAGGCTAAAAGAGGATAAGATATACTACTCCCAAGAAGATAACTACCAAGTTCAACGCAAGCTGTCCCTAAAAGAATACCCAAAAAGCCACCTGCAACTGATTTACAAAGAGCTTCTGCAAGAAACTGAGAAAGAATATCTCTATCTGAGCCGCCCATAGCTTTTTTCAAGCCCACTTCACGGGTACGGGCACGAACTGCCGCAAAGGTTCCATACCAAATACCAAAACCTCCTAACATAAGTGAGGCTGCAATACCAAGCCAAAGTAAGGCTTCCACAAAGGTAAAAGTGTTCTGAATACGGCTAAGTTGTTCGTCTTGAGTGCGAATAAGTAAATTGGGCGCATCTTGGTGTTTATTAATAACAATCGGTAATTGTTTAACAATGCTGTCTACATCTTCCCAAGCAATGGCACGTATGTGTAAACGGTTTAATTTACCCCCTGCCCAGCCACGGTCGCGCATGGTTGTTTCAGGAATAAAAGCTTCACGAATTTTTGTACCAATCATGATGCCGCCAACTGTACCTACAACTTCAAAAAGATCATTATCAATATTGAGTGTTTTCCCTAAGGCTTCTTTGGATGAACCATAGAGTTTTTCAGCTAGTTCCCAACCAAGTACACATACTCTGCTGTGATTAGCTATATCATGCTCATTAAGTAATCTTCCGGCCACAAGGTTGGCAGAGTATGTGTCCCAATAGTATTGATCCACACCGTGAAACATAAGTAAAATAGATTGGTCTTCCTTGCGAATGTTAATATTTTTAGACCCCCATAGAGTAGCACTTACTCTCGAGGTTCCAGGTATATTTCGTAAGTCACTAATGGTATCGGAGTAAAATTCTCGCTGAGGTTGCCCCACTTTGCCGTGATCATTCATGATAACCTGAATGATGTTTACCCCACCCATGAGAACCATATCTTGACCAATATTATAGCGAATTTCTCGCCCAAGTACAGCAAGGGCTATAAAAGCTGTAATACCAAGAGCTATGGAGAAAATAACTCCATAGCTTTTTTGGCGTATCACTTGGCGCACACTAACGCGTAGAAGATCTTTACGGGAAATCATAGAAGCCTTTCATTAAAACTTTTTCATGCGGCATACTTTACCGCCTTTTTTTACAGAATAGCGTATGCCATGCCAGTCAATATGCCACATTTTTATAGTAGAAAAATATACTTTAAGAAGAAGAGCACATGCTAAAAGGAAAGCTTTTAACCATGCCCACGTAGGTGCAGCATAGGGCGTGAATCGACGCCATATAAGTATAATATACGCAACAAAGGCAAGGTGTATGCTAGCTAATAGTGTATGCCAAGCCAGTAGCGAATCAGGGATATTAACCACGCCCCCCACTATACATAAGCACGAAATGACAATGGGCAATGTTATGAGACAAATAAAAAATCCTAGTAAATACCATTGGGGCATAATGCAAAACTTTAAGAAAAGAATTTGTCTTTGCATCCATGCTTGCCAAATAGTAAAATTATGATCTTGTGCATAGGTGTCTAATAGGGCCAAGGGACACAATTTTACCGGTAAACGTTTTTGCAAAAGAAGGGAGGCAAGGGAGCAGTCATCCACTATATTATTTTGCCAAAATTGTGCAATATTGTGATGTTCAAAAGCCTTTTTATCTATGGCCATGGCGCCGCCCCAAGGCTGAGTAAAAATCGCCGCTGCTTGTAAGAAACGCATAAGCAATACAGAGATTTGATAGGCAAGTGTGGTTACTTTATCATCTTTTGCAATTACTTGATGATAGCCCGTAGTAAAGCCTACTTCGCGGTGAATTATGGGTAATACAAGGTGACGCACGAAATCAGGCTTTGCAGTATGGGTGCTGTCACAAAAAACATAAATATCTGCTTCATGTTTACAGTGGGCTATACCTTGTAAGGTATTATGATTTTTTTGCCCACAGCTTTGAGCAGAGCCTGCTACTACACATTCTATATGTGGAAACTCATTGCGTAACTCTAAAGCCAAAGCATGTGCCGGCTCTTCGGCTGTGGCAGTGACTATAACAGGCATAATGTGCGGATAGTCTTGTTGCATAAGTGAGCGCAAGGCTTTAGACATATGCGGACTATTTCCTGCTGCAGGAATAATCATAGCCACTTTTGGCAGATCAGATGGTAAAGCATTTGCGTGTGGGGTGCTTTCTTTTGGTAAGAGCACAGCGCAAGCTCCGCGCCAAAGCCCCCAAAGAAGAAGACATTGAAAACATGCAGCAATTATCCAAAGTAACATAGGGTGTTTTAACCTTATTTCTTATATTTTAAGGATTAAGAGGGCGACAATGTGGCCCGAGCACGACATTTTGCTCTCTTTTTCCATGTAAGGTTATTTTAAAACCTTTACTTGTTTTTAAAGTACCACTTACATTGTTTTCATTATCGATTTTTCCACTAAAGGTATGTCCGTCATTATGGCGTACATGAAAAACCTCTTGCAGATTTTTGTTACCGCTAAAATGATAGGTGTCTTTTTGACCATTTCGTAATTGCAAAATCAAAACGCCGCGCACAGCATTGTTAGAATCAACGCAAACACCGGCTGTAAAGGTGGAAGAATACACAGATCCTGTCCAAAGTTCACCTCGAATTTCTTCAGCAAAAGCTGGGAAGGCCGTGTAAAAAGAAAGAAAAATGGTCAAAAAATGAATAAAATTACGCATATTGTGAAAAAGTTTCCTCTTATCTACGTAAAAAGTTTTATTTCAAAGGACTGTCCAAATGTTGCTTGCTTATAACATTGACTTCCCTAATAATGCAACCATCGTAGGTGTTAAAAAAATGTCGCTATTTGTGTGAGAAAGGGAAAATATGGCTAAAATAATCTTTGTGCTTCTTGATGGTTTAAGTGCAGAAATCGCATGGAATACTATGCCTTTTTTTAAAAAAAATACCTTGCAAAAAACAAAAATAACACAAACTGGTATTTTACAGACAGAAAACCCTCCTCTTTCGAGACCTCTTTATGCTACATTTTTTACTGGGCTCTCACCACAGCAAACTGGTATTGAGGAAAATAGTGCGTGGCAACTTTCGTCACAGATATTACAACAGTCTTTTTTTGCTAAGATGCATCACGCAGGTTTTACTTGTGCTGCTGCTGCCTATTATTGGATGTACGAGCTATATATGGGGGAAAGATTTTCTTCTTCTGATCACAGAATGTATTTTTCAGCTAAAGAAAAAGTTATACAACACGGTATTTTTTATTCTGAAGATCATTATCCTGACAGCCATGTTTTTCAAGACGCTACTTTTTTATGTAAAAAATACTCACCGAATTTTTTGCTTATACATACCATGAATATAGACGACGCTGGTCATAAATGCGGACTTAACAGTTCCGCCTATGCTCAAGCTGCTCGCCGCGCAGATGATTTGTTAGCCCAGCATGTGCCTTTATGGCTTGAGCAACAATACACTGTTATACTTGCTAGTGATCATGGCATGGATAGTACAGGGAATCATATGCAATGGTGTCCAGAGGTGTATAGAGTACCTTTTGCTATTTTTTCATCTCCTTCTACGCATAATGTATGGAAAGAGAAAAAACTACCGCATATATTAAGTCAAAAAGATTGGTATACATGGCTTTGTGCATATTTTTCTTTGGAAGATTCTTATATGATTTAAGAATATGCTAAATCATTATTTTTTCTGGGGGAAACTTTTGCTTGCGCCAAAAAGTTTCCCCCAGATCCCCTCAAGAAAAAAATTTCACACTTCTTCATGCATGTTATATAAAACTAATATTTTATTAGTATTGATTCTTAATAAACTTTACTATTTTTCTCTTTCATGCCACTTTTACAACGGTCTGTTTTATTACTCTGTAACATTGGAGGTTATCCATGTCTCATGTAAGCGATGAACTGTTTAAAGCTTGGAACTTTCGCCATGCATGCAAAGCTTTTGATTCTAGCGCAACAATAAGCGATGCTGATTTTTCTATTATCTTAGAGGCAGGGCGCCTTTCACCTTCTTCTTTTGGTTTTGAACCTTGGCAATTTCTAATAGTACAAAATGAAATTTTGCGCAAAGAACTTATGCCTTTATGTTGGGGAGCACAGGGGCAACTTCCTACGGCTAGCCATTTTGTTATTATGCTTGCACGTAAGGGAGAAGCCATGAACCCGCGTGGAGAATATGTGCGTAATACTATGATGCGTGATACACAAAAATTATCTGACGATGTGGCACAAATGCGTGTGGACTTCTTTAGTAATTTTATTGAGAATGATTTAGGCTATGCAGGGAATGAACGTGCAAAATTTGAATGGGCTGCACGGCAATGCTATATTCCTTTAGGAAATATGATGACCACTGCGGCTTTGCTTGGATATGATTCTTGCCCCATGGAAGGTTTTAAAAAAGAGGAGCTTGAAGCTTTTCTAGCAGAAAAAGGTTTGCTTGATAGTGAAACCTTTGGCGTAGCGGTGATGGTGGCATTTGGCAAAAGAGCAGAGGAGCCTCACCATCCAAAAACGAGACGCTCTATGGAGCAAGTTGTGCAATGGATTAAATAAGCTCCATATAGTCGTCACCGAAAACATACTAATAATTTAAAATAAAATATTTTTTTAGTAAAAATATGCAAATAAAAATGCGTGCAAATGCGTTTTTCAGCATCGATTATATAGTAAGGCGGCAATATTCTCTGTAAAAAGAAAAATATTGCCGCCAATGATTTTTTAATTGCTAAAAAATTATCTTGTTAATTTACGGAATTTTACTCTGGTAGGAGTGTCAGCACTTTTGCCAAGGCGTTTTTTACGGTCGGCTTCATATTCAGAATAGTTACCATCAAAGAAGGTAATGGTAGAATCGCCTTCAAAAGCAAGAATATGCGTGGCAATGCGATCTAGGAACCAGCGATCATGGCTGATAACCAGCACGCAACCGGCAAAATTATCTAAGGCATCTTCAAGAGCGCGCATGGTATTTACGTCAATATCGTTAGTGGGTTCGTCAAGAAGGATGACGTTAGCACCAGATTTTAACATACGGGCTAAATGCAGACGATTGCGTTCACCGCCGGAAAGCACATCCACAGGCTTTTGTTGGTCTTGCCCAGCAAAATTGAAGCGAGAACAATAAGCACGCGCGTTCATCTCTTTAGTGCCAAGTTTAATAACTTCATGACCTTCGCTGAGAATCTCATATACAGTTTTGCCTGCTTCAAGAGATTCACGCCCTTGATCCACATAAGCAAATTGTACGGTTTCACCTACGGTTAACTCACCACCATCGGGAGTTTCACTGCCAACCAACATTTTAAAGAATGTAGTTTTACCGGCACCGTTGGGCCCAACAATTCCCACAATGGCTCCGGCAGGAATGATGCAGTCAAGCCCTTCCACTAAAAGCTTGTCACCAAGGCTTTTCTTAAGCCCTTTGGCTTCAATGACGCTTTTACCAAGCCGTGGTCCTGGGGGAATATAAATTTCGAGATCTGGCGCCAATTTTTCACTTTCGTGCGAAAGCATAGCTTCATATGCATTGATACGAGCTTTACCTTTGGCATGGCGTCCCTTAGGAGACATGCGAATCCATTCAAGTTCTCTATCAAGAGTTTTTTGACGTTGCGCTTCTGATTTTTCTTCGTTTGCAAGGCGTTTTTGCTTTTGTTCAAGCCAAGAGGAATAATTTCCCTTCCATGGAATGCCGCGGCCGCGGTCTAATTCTAAAATCCAACCTGCTACATTATCAAGGAAGTAGCGATCGTGAGTGACGGCTATAACAGTGCCAGGGAAGGTAGAGAGAAAACGCTCTAACCACGCAACAGATTCGGCGTCTAAGTGGTTAGTGGGTTCGTCTAATAGTAAAATATCAGGGCTTTGCAAGAGTAAGCGGCATAAAGCCACGCGGCGGCGCTCACCACCAGAAATAACAGAAACTGGCGTATCACCAGCAGGGCAGCGCAGCGCATCCATGGCCATTTCTAAGCGAGAGTCTAAGTCCCAAATGCCTTTATTGTCCATCAATTCTTGCACTTGCCCTTGTTTTTCAATAAGGGCGTCCATTTCTTCTGGTTCCATGGGCTCGGCAAATTTAGCATTGATAGCTTCGTACTCTTTGGCAATATCCACTAATTCTTGAACGCCTTCTTCAACCACTTCGCGTACAGTACGGCTTTCATTAACTAAGGGCTCTTGTTCAAGATAGCCGATGGTATGTCCGGGAGCAAGTACGGTTTTTCCATCAAATTCTGTCTCCACGCCGGCTAAAATGCGTAGTAGGGAAGATTTCCCTGCACCGTTTAAGCCAAGTACACCAATTTTTGCGCCATAAAAATACGAAAGGGAGATATCTTTTAGCACTTCCCTTTGTCCATGGCGCTTGGTAACACGAATCATGGAATAAATAATTTTATCTACTTCATTGCTCATTTTTTTCCTCTAGTTTGTGGTTTTATAGTATTTCTTCTAAATGCGTGCGTGCAAATGCAAGACTTGGGTCTAATTTTAAGGCTGCAGAAAGATAATGTATGGCTTCTTCGGTATTTCCCATAAATTTGTGGCAAAGCCCCAAGTTGGCAATATCCATGACAGAACCTTTATCTATATGCAATACCAACTGAAAATCTTGGGCTGCCAAGGCATATTCTTTGAGTTTAAAATGGGCTACGCCACGCAAATTTCCGTATTCTTTCATGTCCGGACAATAGCTCAGGGCTTTGCTTAAAAAAGGTAGGGCTTCTTGCCATTTTTCTTGTAATGTAAGCGTGTATCCGGCATAAAAAGCGGCCAATCCTTTGGCATCATTTTCTGGTTGTTTTGGTTCCGCCATAACAAAAAGCTCGTGAGCCTTGTTATATTCTTCTTGTCGTAATGCCAACATTCCTTGAAAAAAAGGAATAAAGTGTGCATCAGGGTAGAATTTTTCTAGCAAATCAAGGCCATGCATGGCTACTTCTTCAGAACATTCTTCTGCTAAAATGCGTCCAATAAAAAGACCAAGACTTTGATTTTTATCTCTTTCTCTAAAAGCAAGCCCCGGAACAAAACAATAGTGTGTGTGCACCTTTAGCTTGGGATGCATGGTGGAAATGGCATACACAGGATACCCTTGCGCATGTAATCCTTGAATAAGCGCTTGTAGCTCTTTTAAAATATCATCTTGCTCCAGCGTAGGCAGGGTGGCAAGAGAAACAGTGTCTCCATTTTTAAGCCACTGTATTTGTTCAAGAGTATCAAACTTACTGAGGCCGGAAGCTTCGTAGCATGCCGACGTACAAAAGTCTCCCGCCAGTTGCGCCACTTCAGTAACAGCACGAATAGCAGCCTTTGCAGGGCTAGAGGCTGTTCCGGCGGTAAAGACAATTTCTGAAGTGTGAGGAAAAGTGCTGGCATCATAGGCTACGGCCCCTATGGTGGGCACGGGCATATTCAAAGAAAAATCTTTTAAGAGTATATGTACATTTTCTTTAGCAAAAGCAGCAAGCAAACCCCGTAAGGTAGGGTCATCTATATGTGTTGCTTCTTGATTAATGGTGGGGGTTGTGCGTTGTTCCCTATCAATAAGGCAGCATACATGACGTTCTACAAGTTCGCATAAACCCTGCAATAAAGACTCTTCTTCTGTGTTGCCGGCGCTGGTTCCGTTAAATTCTCCCAACTTTTTAAACCAATTAAGCGGCGCCCAAAGGGTTTTCATGGTAAACAAGTCTGTCACAGGAAAAAAGTGCCATGGTAAAAGTTCAAGTAATGCTTCAGCTTTTTCGGGGGCAAGAGTATCTTCTACCGCTTGTAGCATATGCTCTACAGGAATAAGCTTGTCGCCAAATTTTTCTTTGGCTTCACTCCATGTACATGTAACACAGTGTGGCATATCTTCCCAGAAGGTAAAGAAAGAGTAGCGCTCCATAAGTTCCATGAGCGCAGAAGCTTCGGCTTGAATGGGGGAAGCCCCCTTACCCATTTGTTTGCGTGTGGGCATAATACGCCGTGCGTCTTGTCCGCAATTGCTTAAATAGACAGGAATACCAAGGCGTCCTTGATCTACACGTGTAATATCCATGCTTTGAGATAAAACCTCTAATCCCTCATGAGAAAGTTGTTGTAACTTTTCACGTACTTGCGCCACTGTATCTGCAGGAGATTGGGCTTTATCTAATTCTATATCATGAACTTTAGGGCAAGGTTGTAATTGAATCATTTAGGCTCCAACACATGTAGAACATACACACGCTTTTCTTCTTTTTCTACGCCATCTTCCACACTTTTGCCTTTTACGCCCACCATCATTTCTTTAATGGTGAAGAGCTTGGCGGCTTGTTTAAAAAAGCGCGGGCGACGTCTTGCCATATCTGTACATAGAATAGCTTTGCCCCCCACAGCAAGGTGACGTTGTAAACATTTAATGAGCGGGCGATGTAAATCTTCCAAGTAAAGAATTTCTGAGGCGGCGATCATGTCAAAGCGTGTATCGCCCAAGGTGGCTCTACTATCTTTGATGTCAACACGGCGTACATCTATGCATTCTTCTAAAGAATTTTTAAGGACATTTGCCTTTGCAAAAAGTAAAGCGTCTTCCACAATATCACTAATGCAGACAGAAGAAAAACCATAGCGACTGGCAAGTAAACCAAGAGTTCCCGTGCCGGCGCCAAGCTCTAAAAGAGTTTTGCCTTGCGGTTCTAGTTTACGTAAAAAGCGCCCTAAAATAAAGGAAGCCGGCCAAACTTTAGCCCAGAGAGGTAAGTCTTTTAGAGGGTCATGAATGGCTTTTTGAGCAAGAAGACCGTCTAAATGTTCCGTCATGTTGGTAATGGAAAGCACCTGAAGCGGCATGCCGTCCACGTCCATGGGGTCAAAATTAACCGCAAATTTTTGTTGAATTTGTGCTAAAAGCGCATCAAGTTGGGTCATGCAATATCCTAGAAGTATAATTGCGGCATCTTGTCTTTTTTTTTAGAGATAGGCAAGCTTTTTTATGCACTTTTTAAAAGCTGGTATGCAAAGTTTATATAGGCGATGGGTATACAAAAGGATTTTATAATATAACGGAATTTTCCACAAAAAAAAGCATCGAAAAACGATGCTTTTAAATGTGTTTTCTTTTTCTATACATTCGTTATTTCTAAAGAAGTTTTAGCAACTAAAATGCTGACATCATTCTCATTGGTAAACTCAACATAAGTTCTACCGCCAAGATTGTGCTCTAAGCTTCCCTGAGTCCAGGCAGTATCATCAACACTCACTTTGTCGTGAGTACATCGTTGCACGCCATCAAGGTTGCTAAAGAGGTCGCTCATGGTTTCTCCGGAAATTTTATGGGAATTGGCTCCAAAAACTACCATATCAACACTATCTACTGTATCTGCTGCAATGCTCGAGGCTATGGTATTAAAGTCTGCCCCTTGAGCCAAAAGCACATCAACAGTACTGTCTGTATGCTGACCATCAGCAGAAAAGTCAAAATCAAAGACATCCCCAAGCTCTAAATCAAGTTCTATATGGCTTGTATCGTCATTGAACGAGCTTGCGTTATAGTCACTAAAGAGATCTTCTTCAATAAAGATCACGCTGTCACTACCGTCTGCACTCCAAAAGTGAATTCCAGCATCTATACTTGCTGAATCATCACTGAGTGAACTGTGTGTACCATCGTCAGAAAAGGCGTGCATTTTATCGTCACCATTAGTGGCAGCGACTGCACCTACACTTTTATCGGGTAGGGTAATTTTCATAATACTTCCTCATGGTCGTCATAAGAGTATCTTTTGTGAAACAAAAAACACTAAATTATAACGCATAAAACGTACAAAATAAGTATGAAATAAAGGCGTTTACAGAAAGAGTAAACGACGAGGATAGTCCTCAGGCATGAGAGCCTACAAACCATATCCATATAGAGGGTTCGTGGGGTACAGGAGTAATGCTACTTAGAGTTTTACTCACACGCATAATTGCGTTGTTAATTCTTATTCACAGAAAACAACGTTGTCAAGTGTTTTTTGATTTTTTCATACTTTTAAGTCTTGCACGCGTTTTTTTGTGAAGAAAGCATTGATTAATTTGCTTCCCTTCAAAATGCACAAACGCTACTTTGCAATAGACAGACAATTAAAAGTGTCAAATTTAAGATCTGCAACAAGCTGTTGTGATTGCTCAGAAAAGTCCGAGGAGTGTTGCTGCTGTATATGCTGTATCCAAGCGGCATTGTCTTTCCACACTTCAAAAGCCATAATTTGATTAGGGTTTTCTTTGCTTAAATGTACGGAATTAAACAAACAACCTTGTTCATTTTTGTTTTTTGCAAAGAAATCTTGCATAAGTTCTTTAAGCTCCATCACCTTGCCTTCATGGGCGATGGTAACCCCTAAAATGGATACTTGTTTTTCCAGTGAAGCCTGATTTCCATAATGGTATATGCCATACGAACCACTCAATTGCTTATAGGTATCAAAGTGAAAATTTTCAAAGTATTTTAGCGATTCCCTATAGAATTTTTGTACGTGTTCTGATTCGAAATGAGCCTTCCAAACTTTTTCATTTTCCCAGATTTCGTAATTGAGAAAATAATTTTTTTTCTTGGTGCATACTTGTAAGGTGCTCATCTCACAGCCTGACACTTTGTTATTGCCATGAAAAAAATTCACTAAACTATTGTGCGCTTCGGAGATTTTATCTTCCAAAGCGGTACCGAATCCTACCAATGCAAATCTTTCGGTAATCATATACGCCCTCGTATGTGAAAAGTGACATGTAATATGCTATCTGTGAGGTACATTTATTTCAAGAAGAAGTACCTTACTTATTGTTGTGAAGTCAATAAAACTTTTTTAATTAAAATGACTTGTTTAGGTTATATGTACATAATCTAGTATTCCTCTTTATAGCGGTGCCTTATTGGACAAGGGAGTAAGCGGATTTTTGAAGGAAAAAGGGCTTAGCCAGCTGATTACTTTCAGTTGACAATACACTGCAAGCAAAAGTTTCCCCCAAAAAAATGAATTAAATGAATTTTTTTACTAAAATATCTTATTAAAAGGCAGTCATTCTTTTTTAACTTGCTTTATACTTTAATGTAACGTATGTTAATGAATGATTTATTTGGTGAATTGTGCTTTTTACGGCATAATTTTGGCTTATGTCTTCTTAAGGATTTTTTCGCATTTCATAGTGGTTATTGCCTTTTGTAAATAAGTAAAACCCTTAAAGACAATGCAATATTGCATAGTTAATGAAAGTTTTGGGAGAGTTTTTATGAAACGACTTTTGCTTTTCTCTTTGTCTGCGTCTCTTGTGCTTATGTCTTCTTTTGCTTTTGCAGCTGAAAAACGCCTTACCATGGGCACCGGCGGCACAGCTGGCGTTTACTACCCCTTGGGCGGTGCCATTAGCCAGATTATAAGCAACAAAAGCGATGGCGCTTTTTCTGTGACAGCGCAAACTACCGGTGCTTCCGGTGAAAATATGCGTCTTATTGAAGCTAACGAAGTGGATTTAGCTATTTTACAAAATGATATTGCTCACTCTGCCTTTAACGGTATTGAGCCTTTTAAAACCAAGCTTGGTAAAGTGCGTGCCATTGGTCGCTTATACCCTGAATATTTGCATGTAGTAGCCAGCACAAGCAGCGGCGTCAAAAAATTTGAAGACTTTAAAGGCAAAAAAGTTTCTGTTGGCGCACGCGGCAGTGGTAACGAAGCAAATTGTCGTCAAATATTCTCTTTCTACGGTCTTGATTATAAAAATGTAGATCCCATGTTCTTGCCCTATGGTGAAACCGCTGACCAATTTAAAGATCGTAACGTTGATGGTTTTATTTTTACCATTGGCACACCAAACCCTGCTATCCAAGATATTACCACCGCGCAAGAAGTTAGCTTTATCCCTCTTGATGGTGAAAAAGCCGATGCCGTTGTAGCTAAGTTTCCCTACATGGTAAAAGACGCCATTCCTGCCAAAACATACAAAGGACAAGATAAGCCTGTGCCTACTTTGTCTGTGCAAGCAATCTTAGTAGTAAATGAATCCATGAGTGATGAAGATGCCTATAAAATAACCAAGATTTTATATGAAAACACCGATGCTATCGCCAAAGCTCATAATAAAGGTTCTGAAATTATGACAAGCAAAGCCCTTGATGGTATTACCATTCCTTTCCATCCCGGTGCTGCAAAGTATTTGAAAGAAAAAGGCGTTATGAAATAGTAGTCAGCAACAAAAAAGCATGGCATGGGGGCAACTTCATGCCATATTTTTTCCACAAAAAAAGCCCGTAATTATTACGGGCTTTTTTTAAGATATGTATTTTATTGAGGCTTCAATTCACCATCAAACTCACCGTTATAAGGACCCTGATTGGTAGTAATATTTAATGTGCCTTCAATATCATCACTTTCAACAGTAATAGTTTCCTTGCCTGTCATATTCCAGTTCTGAACAGACTCACCTGGGGTAGTCGTTACCATAGTAGCAGTACCTCCACTCACAGTGAAGTTATGGGAATTTATCTGCCCTGTACCATTAACCACAGTAAAATTTGCGCCTTGAATGTCTGTTGTAGTTAAACTTGCTCCACTGATAGCACCTGACTTTAAGTCAGCTTCAAAAGAAAATACTCCTTTGCTTTCGTTTGGCATTCCTTGTCCTTGAAAGTCAAATTCGCCAGATACTGTCGCTTGCAAGTCAGTTTGAAGAAGGTTTTCTTGTAATAATGAAGTATTTAATGAGTCGTCGTCATCAAGGCCGTCTTTTAAGTCATCAAAGTCATCGTCTAAGTCTTTTCCTAAGTCATTATCTAAATCATCACCAAAATCGTCACCCAGGTCATTTCCAAGGTCGTCGCCAAGGTCGTCGTTTAGATTATTTCCTAAATCTGTACCTAAGTCATCATCTAAATTCATATCTGGCATAGTATTTAAGTTATTACCGCCTATATCTAGGTTGCTGCCAGCAGGAAGTTGTAAATTCTCATGTTTAAGATCTTCAGAGGGGGAATTTAAAGAACTATTCAAGTTTATACGAGCTTTATTTAAAATATGTTGGCGCTGTGCATCGGTCATGCGTTCCGGTCCTGAAAGTAATACGCTACCGGCACCAAAGATGGCTCTAAAGCCAGCATCAATGGTGGTAGATCCTACAACTACACTTTGACGTATAGAAGAATTTTCTGTTGAAACCACCGTGCCTTGACCTGTAATTTCCAAAGCAAGCGTGGTGCCGCGAATACCCGCTGTGGCTTGTGGGGTACGCACTTTAAAGGCTGAAGGATTATTTTTAACTATAACACCGGTAACAAAACGGGCAAAGCCTTTATTAAGAGTGGCATCAAAAGATTTTCTTTGCGTATTGCTATAATCTGACATGGAGAAAACACTATTCACACCAATAGTTACGACACTGTCATCATTAAAAATAAGCTGTACTTTACCCGTAGTATTAGTACGCACAACATCATGCACATGCAGAGAATCTTTTAAAGCAAGATTTTGCGTTTGCCCGTTTCGCTCTAGCACCACGCCAGGTTGAATGGCAATAACTTTAGCAATGGCAGCAGCATAAGCGTTTGCAGGCAAAGATGCAAAAAATGCCATAAAAGTTAAGAAAAGAAAAAAGCGCATACGTTGTTGCATAAGACCTCCGGAAAATATTTTGCAATAATTTTCAAAAACTAAAGATTTTTTTAGCATGAAGAAATTCTTAATAAAAAAATAGTATTATTTAATTTTATACAAAGTATTTTACTATAATGTAAAAGTCAAATTTTAATCAAAAAAAAGGGATTCCTTTTTAAAGAATCCCTTACATAGTATATAATTACAAAATTATTTTACCTTACCCACTGATTGTAACACATTTACTGTATATTTGCTTGGTAAAAACTGAGCAATGGCTTCTTGCACTTTATCCGCGCCGCTCACATGTACCACATTGCCAAGCCCGGCAGAGGCACAATAAAGCCCCACATTTTGATACATAGACCCTACATGCATATTGCCGTAAGCATCGCTTTTGGCATCGCCACCTTCAGTAGCCATAATAAGCATAACGGAGCCTTTCATTATATTAGAAAGGTCTACTTCTGCAATTTTGTGCAAACCATGGCCTTCAGCATTGTAGATAAATAAAGCCCCTTTTGTAGCCACATACAAAGAAACATTTTGCTTATTTTTAGCTGTAGGTATGGTGTGTTTGCCATCAGCTCTATTAACACCCCATGCAGCCCAAAGAAGATTGGATAAATCTGCATCACTGATGGGAGCATCACTTAAGCCTCGTACGGTTTTTCTTTCTGCCAATGCTTGCATTAAAGGTTTTCCACCTTTTTTATCCGGGGCAGGCAAAGAAATAGCACCATCATTGGCATGGCTGTACTGTGGCAATGCCAACAAGCCTGTCATTAAAGTAAAAAACAAAAGAAAAGTAATTTTTTTAAATGGTTTTACATGCATAAATAACTCCTTCTAAAAGTTTGCATAGCGGTATTTGCTCTATCTATAGCAAATACTTTTTTAATGGTTTGTTAGATAATGTCGCCCAAAAGTGGCTTTTCGCGTTATATCAAGCAAAGTTTAACGTAGAGAGAAGCAAAAAGCCGCATTTGATGATAGTATCTAGGGAAGTCGCACCTTAGAAATCACAGGTATGCACCAATTCTTACCAAAGGCAGATTGCGAAACCTGCAGGGCAGGCGGGCATTGTTTTCTTTTAAATTCTGCCATGCAAATGCCGGAAAAAACACGTTGCATCATGGCCACATTTTCATGGTCATCTTCTAGCTGTTCATCTTTGGGATAAAATTGCGTGCGCAAAATTTGTTCCATATTTTCATCTAAAACATCATAAGGCGGCAAACTATCACTGTCTTTTTGATTGGGGCGCAACTCCGCTGTAGGGGCTCTATCAATAATACCTTGAGGTATAGCCCTATTTGGGAATTGATTGTTGTACCACTGCGCCAAACGATAAAGTAAGGTTTTTGGTACATCGCCAATGATGCCCAAAGCGCCCACTGCATCTCCATACAAGGTGCAATAGCCCATGGCGGCCTCAGATTTATTGCCCGTATTGAGCACCATACTTTTACTTCTATTGGCAAGAGCCATAAGCAAAGACCCACGGATGCGCGCTTGAATATTTTCTAAGGAAAGATCGCCTTCAGCGGCAGGTATTTTTTCAAAACATGGGGCAAGGCTGCTTTCAAAGGTATCCATAAGAGGTTCTATGGCAATGGTATCAAGCTTTATACCAAGATTTTTGGCTAAAGCATCTGCATAATCTAAAGATTCTTGCGAGGTGTGTGGTGAAGGTAAACACACTCCATAGACATTTTTCTTACCCAAAGCTTGCACTGCAATGGCAGCCACCATGGCAGAGTCAATACCACCGGAAATGCCAATAATAGCTTTTTCCATACCAGATTTTTGCACATAGTCCTTGGTACCCAGTACAAGGGCATTCCAACACTCTTCTTCAGGGCCGGGGCTTGGCATAATATAGTTTTCGTTGTCCACCGCTGTATCTAGCATTACGCTATCTTCTTCAAAGGCATAGCCTCTGGCTAGCAAGGCTCCGGTAGGGCCAAAGGCAAGACTTTGCCCGGCATAGACCGCGCCATCATTGCCACCCACTAAATTAGCAGAAAATACATGAATATGGTGCCGTGCTGCCACATGCGAAAGAATATGCTCGCGCTTTTTTTGCGCACCCATAACATAGGGACTTGAAGCCATATGTACAATGGCATCAACACCGCTAGCAATAAGCTCTGTTAAGGGGCTTTGTATGTTGGACTGTTGCATATTCCAAAAAGAATAATTGTGTGTATCCTCATTGCACAAAACTACGCCTAAGCGCCATCCGGCCAAGGTTACCACACCACAAGAAGTGCTACTTTCAAAGTAGGAAGATGTATTATTAAATATTTTATTGGATATAATAGAGAAGGTACCATTATGTAACAGCACAGCTGCATTGGTGAGAACATTGGCAGATGCTGAAGGTAGGGGCGCACCCACTAAAACGGCTGGGCCGCCTTTAAGAGTTTTGGCCATATGTTGCAAAGCCTTATGGCAACCCTCAATAAAACCTTCTGAAAAAAGAAGATTTTTAGGGTCAATGCCACAAAGGGCTAGTTCAGGTGTTACGCACAATCCAGCACCTGTGGCGGCGGCATTTTTTACAGCACGTAATATTTTTTCACTATTACCAATAATATCACCAGTAATGGTATTGCATTGCAAAAGAGCTACTTTCACTTTTTTCTTCCTATATATAAGAGTATAAGGGGCCGCCCTTGGCTCCAAGAGTTTCTATGCGTTGTATCACTGCGGGGTCTTCTTCCAAAGCTGGGGCTTGAAAAGCTTTTAAACGCGCATCTAAAATAAGCGGAGCTTGACAATACCAGTGTTTACACTGTGTTTGTGCATGAACGCCGTAAATATCTGTAGCCGGGTCAGAACGAGTAAAAACCGCCCACAAAAAATTATTCCAGTGAGCAGCCACAAAGTCGCTGTCATCCACCACCACCACCAAGGGAAAACTATCTCTATTAGGCAAGGATTGCAAGGCACAAGCCAGCTCCTCCATACGAGAATCTTGTTGCCCACGTAAACTCGTATCACGTATGTCTTTTGGCCCTTGAAGTAAAATAATTCCGGAAGCAAAAAGTTTTATATTACCAAAGCCTTGCGGTAAAGGAATATCACTAGGTAATTCTTTACCTAATTGTCTGCACGGTTTACCAGCCACAGCCCACACAAGTTTTGAACCGGTATTGAGTCCTGATCCGGAATAATCTAAGGTATCTACTGTTGTTTTTGTAATAAAATGTAAATCCCTGTCAAAATGTGTTCTTTCAAGAACATGGGTAAAATAAGCGCCTATATCGTGCGTTGTGAGTGAGGGATTATCTTCTTTTGCTGTAACAAAACAATATTTTGCCAAAGCTGTTTGTGTAGTGCCAAGCACATTACAAGCGCAGGTGAGCAACTCTTGCGGGCGTCTTTCTTCAGCATAAGGCGTATAGCGTTCACTACCAATGACCAAAAGAAGAGGATGTACACCGGCAGCGTCCACAGCATGTACTTCGTGCACGCCAGAAAAAACTTGTGGCACTAAAGGCCCCGTAAGCTCATGAATAAAATCGCCAAAAAGCGTGTCTTCTTGTGGAGGGCGCCCCACAGAAGTAAAGGGCCAAATGGCATCTTTTCTATGATATACCGAGGAAACTTTTAATACAGGAAAAGGATGCGCCAAGCTGTAATAACCTAGGTGATCTCCAAAAGGCCCTTCATCCTTGCATTGCGGTAAAATATGTCCACTGATACAAAAATCTGCTTGAGCCCATAGAGGCAAATCACAACCATCGTTTACAGCACAAGCGCTGATCATGGTAATACGTCGCCCACCAAGAGCGCCGGCAAAAAAGAGTTCTGAAAGGTTTTCTGGTAAAGGCATTACAGCGGAAAGTGTCATGGCAGGAGGGCCACCCACAAAAATACGCACGGGTAAAGGTATGCCTTGTTCTAAGGCCGCCATATGATGTCCCCCCATGCCTCTATGAATTTGATAATGTAAGCCCACTTCTTCGTTTAATACATAGTCGTTACCACTTAATTGTACACGATACATGCCAAGATTTGAACCCATAAAGCCTTTTTTCTGCGGATGCTCAGAGTACACCATGGGTAGTGTAATAAAGGGGCCTCCATCCATGGGCCAAGATATAAGTTTTGGCAATGCACTAATACGAGATTTACACTCTAAAACGCTACCTTGCTTAACTTTCTTAGGAAGAGCATGAAAAAGCATGCGCGGTAAAGTAAGTGCCTTCCAAGGTTTTTTTAATGCAAGCAGGGGGTCAGCCTTTACTTTAAAAAGAAATTCCAATGTGGGCAAAGTATGACGAAAAATAAAGTGCATTCTTTCCTTTGTGGCAAATAAATTTGCTAACATGGGGAAAGAACAGTCCTTTACACGAGTAAAGAGCAGGGCAGGAGCTTTTTTTTCAAAAGCACGGCGTTGTATGGCAGCAATTTCTTGATTGGCATCTACTTCAGTATCAATGCGTACAAGATGTCCATTTTTTTCAAGGTCAGCCACACATTGTTGTAAAGATGTATACATTTACACACCCGCTTTTTTAACATTTATAAAGGATGTTTCCACAGGGGCAAGAGGGCGCCGCTTTTCTAAAAATGCCACATAATCTTGCAATATTTTTGCATGATCAAAAGCCAGCGGGGGAAGTGCGTTCAGAGGGTAAAAAGCAGCGTGCTTAGCATCATCTCCGGCACATAAAGATTGAGGATTGCAAGCTTTTCCCACAAAAACTATAGATAGAGTATGAAAACGCGGATCTCTGTTGGGTGCTGAATAAACCCCTAAAAGCCCTTCAAGTTCTACTTGAAGGTTTGTCTCTTCTTGCATTTCACGTACGGCGGCCTGTTCAACACTTTCGCCTTCATCAACAAAGCCACCGGGTAAAGCAAAACCAAAGGGCTCATTAACACGCTCAATCAACACCACACCACGCTGTATGTCATAAGGGTCATAAATAATAACATCGGTGGTAGGTGCCGGATTTTTATAAATCTTAATACTAGCATCACATTTGGGGCAAGGTATATGTTTTTCCATGGCTTTCACTATACGCATTGCATCGTAGCTTGGCAAGGCCTTCTCCTTGCCACAAAAAGCCGCTTGCGTTACTACAGGGGCATGAACGGCATACATAAGCAATATATGGGGCGTTTGGCCCCAAGCCCCACAGGGTTATTACACTTGGGCAATGCTTGGTCTTTTTTATGGGCATGGCTTTGGGCACGGTCTTCCCACGGTAACATTGTATTGCGCATGGAAGATATTGACCCTCAGCGTTCTCGCACTGAATTTGCAAAAACCATTGAGCAAGATTTATGCTGGCTTGGCTTACATTGGGATGGGGATATTGTATATCAAAGCACGCGACATCATATGTACACAGCTACTATACAACATCTTGCTCAAAAAAATATGGTATACCCTTGTTATTGCACACGCAAAGAATTGCGTTCTTTGGCAGGTGCACCGCATGTGGATGACATGGGCGCTGCGTATCCGGGAACTTGCGCACAGCTAAATGAAAAAATGCGTGCTGAAAAAGAAAAACTTGGGCGACAAGCTTCTTTACGAGTGCGCACCCATGAGGCTCAAGCACAAGAGATTATTTTTCATGATGCTATTTATGGTCAACAAGATTTTCATTTACGGCACATTGGAGGAGATTTTGCTTTGCGCCGTTCTGATGGCGTGGTGGCCTATCAATTGGCAGTGGTGGTAGACGACGCTGCCCAAAAAGTTACGCATATAGTGCGTGGCTGTGATATTCTCGTATCCACACCGCGGCAAATTTTTTTGCAAAAACTCTTAGGTTTTATACAGCCGCATTATGCGCATGTTCCCTTGCTTTTAGATGAAAAAAGAGAACGCCTTGCAAAACGCCATAACTCTTTAAGCTTACACGCTTTGCGAGAAGCTCAAGTATCACCTCAACGTATACTGGGCTTATTGGCTTATTTGGCAGGTCTAAGAAGTGACCTTGTCCCCCTTTATCTACAAGAGCTTGTAAAAGATTTTTCCTTTGAAGCATGCAAGGCTTTTACGGCAGGTAAAGATGTTGTGGTGCAAAAAAAGCATTTAGATTTTTTATATGCAAGGTAGGCTTTTACCCTTGTCATAACGTAAAAATTATTTTAGAATTATGACGTTGTATTCACTTTTTAACCAAGGATTATCACAGTCATGACCGTAAGTTCTATCACGCAAGAAATGCTCGACACCTTATTGCCTCTGGAGCGTAGTAATGATTTCTTTGAAGCATTATACGGCGATGCAGAAGAAGGTGCCTATGACATTAAACTTGTTGCGCGTGAAATAAAAGAAAATAGCGCAAACCTTGCTTTTGAATTACACCAACGTCCCAATAAATGCCTTGTATGCAGCGTAACCTACGGCTTACCACAAGTGTTTCAACGGCATCCTTTAATTAATACTGAAAAAATAGCCAAAGAAATAGCGCATTCTTTAGGGTGGGAAAAATACTCTTGGGAATTAGGACGTACTGAAGAGCATAGCGCTGCTTTGCACAGTATTGCTTTGGTGTTAACTCGCTCTTAAATTTCTTTTATACAGCTTTATAGATTTTTATAAAAAAAATTACATATAATAAATAAGGGGAAGCGTCTTTGCACACTTCCCCTTATATTTTAGTTGTTTTAGATTATTTATTTTTCAGGGCTTAAAGGCACGGCCACAAAGTGTACCTTTCCTTTACGCTGAATTTGTAACATAACCGCGCCACGCTTTGTGACACTTTGAATGATACCTGCAAGAACTTTAGCATCATTCACTGGGGTCATGTTAGCTGTTAAAATAATATCACCCACACGAACACCGGCTTGAGAGGCAGGCTTTCCTTGCGCTACTTCAGCTACAAGCAGTCCTTGACCTTTTTCCACCTTAGCAGCTTTAGCTTCTTCAGCCGTTAAAGTACGCACTGAAATACCAAGGCTAGCTGTTTCTTGTTTTTCTTTATTGGCACTGTCGTTACTTTGCCCAGCCACATGCTCTGTATTGCGTTCACCGAGAGTGATAACGTAATCTTTTTTCTCTCCATTACGCCATACAGTTACCTTGGTCATAGAACCTGGTGATTGACTGGCGATGGCGCGAAGTAAAGCAGCAGGATCTTCTACATTTTTATCATCTACGGCAATGATCACATCACCAGCTTTTAAACCGGCCTTGGCGGCAGGCTCACCTTCCATAACTTCGCTTACGAGGGCACCTACAGTTTTTTCTAAGCCCAAGGCTTTCGCGTCATTTTCTGTAACGGGCTGCATGCTGATACCCATCCAACCGCGGCTTACTTTTTTACCGGACTTCAATTGCTCGGCAATGTTAGAAGCCATGGAGCTTGGGATGGCAAAACCGATACCCTGTCCGCTAGCAATAATGGCAGTGTTAATGCCTACCACTTGGCCGTCCATATTGAGTAAAGGACCGCCGCTATTTCCGGGGTTAATGGAAGCATCGGTTTGTAAATAGTTATCAAAGGGGCCGGAATTGATATTACGTCCTTTTGCAGAAAGAATACCAGAAGTTACCGTATGTTCAAGACCAAAGGGATTACCAATGGCAAGCACCCATTCACCCACGCGGGCTTTGTCAGAGTCAGCAAAGGTTAAGAAAGGTAAGTTTTTATCTTTTACTTCAACTTTTAAAAGAGCAATGTCTGTTTCTTCATCAGAGCCAATCAGTTTGGCGGTGATAGATTCTGCTTTTCCTGTGGAACCTTGTAAATTAACATTAATAACATCTGCGCCTTTGACAACGTGAAAGTTCGTTACAATGTAACCATCAGAGGAAATAATAAAGCCTGTACCCAAAGAACGCTTTTTTTGTTCACGAGGGTTACCATAAAAAGGTTGGAATTGCTTAAAGAAATTCTCAAACCCTGGCGGGACGTGCTGCATAAAGTCGTCTAAAGCGCGATTATGCCGCCCTTTACTTGTTTGTTCTGTACTAATATTCACCACAGAAGGACCGGCTTTTTCTGCAAGATCAGCAAAATTAGGCAGGCCTGAAGCGTGCAGCACAGAGGTGCTTACAAGCAGGGTGAATAGTAAAAATGTAGTCATAAGGTTACGTTTAATCATGTTTTCTCCTTAAAGGGATTTTCTCTATAAATATATATGAAACTCCTCAAAATCAAAGGCCACAATCAGTATCTCTAAAAAAACAATCTACCGTCAGGCCTTTCAATGCACATAATATAAGTAAAAAAGCATCTCTGTGAAGTGCTAAATGACAAAATAATGCGCTTGTTCTGAAATTTATACTCAAAGAAAATGAAATTGCCTTGAGTACAGTTTTTTTTTCTTTATCATAGCAAAAGTGTGCAGTGAAGGCACTTTTCTTGACAGTCCCATAGCTATGATTTATTAATAAAAACGCAGTATCTTTCATAACTCAACCATGGAAACGCAGATTAAACGCTTTTTTTGCTCTCTTATAGTAACTCATATACTTTGTAAGCAAAAGAAATTTTGTTTTATCAACGCTTCCCCATAAATAAGGAAAAAAGCATGTCGTATGACGATAAATTAAAAGAAGAATCGCAAACAAAATTGCAGGTTCAAACAACAGCACAGCCTCAAAGTCAAGAGCAGCAAGCGCCCGTTAGAAATACGGCTCAATTGCTTGCCAAACGCAAAGCAAAACCGCAGGAGCAACACATTGCAAGGTCACAAGAACAACACATTCCTGAAGCTAGCATTGTGGAAGAAGTAGCTTCTGATATTGTGTCTGATATTACAAATGCAGTGGGTAATACTTCTTTAGAGGCTCCAAAAGCTTTTTTAAAAAAAGGACTTTCTAAAGCAAAAAGTTTTGCCTTACGTGTAGTCATACACTTAAGCGCCTTTTTTTGTGCCGGAGTTATGGTTGACTTTGTACCGTCCTTTACCGCACTTGGCGTTTATATAGGCCTTGTGTGCCTTGTGGCACGCGATACAAGCATGGAAACCGATTGGCTAGCGCCCACAGGTTTTGGGGTGGCGCAAATGTTAGTTTGTCTTGCTTTGGGCATTCCCATGACGCATGCTCTTTTTTGGGGTGGTGCTCAAGCCTGGGTACAGCGCCTTTTCATGAAGCGTTTTTCCATGGGAACAGAATGGGTAGCACTTATATTGCTACTGCCTCTTGCTTTGCAATTAAGCACAACGACTTTAAGTATTTTACCCTTATTAGGTTCTTTTGCTGCCTTAACCGCTGTAGGGAGCGCTTTTTGGGCTTTGCGTTCTAAGTTGCAAGCTAAAAAACTTGAGCAGCAATCTGCAGCTAATAAAAAAGAAAGCCGTGTAGAAAATAAAGAGAAAGCCCACTTACAAGAAGAAGTTTCCGCTGCAAAAGATGATGGGCCTTTTACGAAATATAAAGAGTCTATTGTTAAATTGCGCACAAAACAGTTGTTATTACCGGCAGATATGCAAGAATCTCTGCGTAACTTAATTACCTCAGCCGATGCTATTGTTCTTTGCATGCAAGAAGACAGAAGAGATAAAGAATCAGGAGAAAAATTTCTACGTCGCTATTTACCGGCCACACATTCGGTACTTGATAAATTTTGTCGTCTTTCCGGTAATGCCATGGGAAATAGCACAGCCAGTGAGGATATAGCAGAGCCTCTGCGAGAAACGGGCGAAATGTTGCAACGCTTAGAACAAGCTTTTGCCCATGAGCATAAAAGCTTACTGCGCAATGATATTGATGATTTTTCTGCAGATTTAAAAGTATTGGATACTCTTCTTAAAATGGAAGGACGCTAGAGCGTTTTAGCATAATGTAATATAGGTATTATTGTAAAATAAAATACTAATCATGAGGAATGTATGTTTACAACGGTAAAAATTATAGAAATTGTTGAAAAAAGTATTGTTAGCCTTACAGAAAATAAAGAGTTATTGACCGATTTAGATATAGCCATTGGGGATGGCGACCATGGCATAAACATGGCTCGTGGTGCTCAAGAAGTGCAAAAAAAGCTGGAAGACCTCGCAGACAAAGATGCTGGAAGCATTATTAAAAGCGTGGGGATGACTCTTGTAAGTACCGTTGGTGGTGCTTCTGGGCCTTTATACGGCACAGCCCTTATGAAAGCTGCCGCTGTAGTGGCAGATAAAAACACTCTTGAGGAAGCTGATGCTGTAGCTATGCTTGAAGCTGCCATTGAAGGTGTTAAAATGCGTGGTAAATCTGCAGCAGGGGAAAAGACCATGTTAGATGCTCTTATACCTGCTTTGGAAGTACTTAAAAATGCTCCCGCAGGCACATTAGGGCAAGCCTTTGAAAAGGCAGTTGAAGCCGCTGAGCAAGGCGTAGAATATACCAAAACCATCATAGCCACCAAGGGGCGCGCTTCTTATTTAGGTGAACGCAGCCTTGGGCATCAGGATCCTGGAGCCACTTCCTCGTTGCTTATTTTAAAAGCTATAGCTGCTGTAATAAAAGGAGTATAAGATGCTGGGTATTGTTCTTGTTTCTCACAGCGCACAGTTAGCACAAGGCGCTTTAGAAGTGGTAAAAATGTTGGCTCAAGAGGTGCCTGTGGCGGCGGCCGGCGGATTAGAAGATGGGAGCTTTGGCACAAGCTTTGACAAAATTTCTCAAGCTGTAGAAAGCGTTTATGGTGAAGAAGGTGTGCTTATTTTTTGCGATATGGGCAGTGCCATTATGACCAGTGAAATGGTGATAGAAGCTATGCCTCAAAGAAAAATAAAAATTGTAGATGCGCCCATCGTCGAAGGGGCGCTTGTGGCGGCTATGGCCTCTCTTGGTGGGCATGACCTAGAAGCGACTCTTCAACAACTACAAGCACCGGATGCTTTTTCTAAGGGAATCTAAGACACAATATTTTTTATATTTTGGTAATTTTACATAAAAAAAGGCTTTGCAAATAATTGTTTTTGCAAAGCCTTTTTCTGTATTTTATAAGCTACTATAGTTTTTTAGCAAGTAATTCATTTACTAAAGCAGGGTTGGCTTTTCCCTTGGTAGCGCGCATAATCTGCCCCACAAAGAAAGAAATCAGCTTTGTTTTTCCACCACGATACGCTTCTACTTCTGCAGGATTAGCCGCAAGCACTTGGTCAATGACTTCTTCTAAAGCAGAGCTATCAGAAATTTGCACAAGGCCTTTTTCCTTTACAAAGGCTTCCGGCATGGCTCCGCTTTGCAAAAGTTCCGAAAAAATATCGTGGGCAATCTTGGCAGAAATAAGCCCTTCATCAATAATACGCGCCAATTCTCCCAAAGCTTGTGGTGTCATGGCTATATCTTGCACTTTTTGTTCTGTGGCGTGCAACTCTCGCAAGAGCGCTCCTAAAACTAAATTAGCAACTTTATTCACTTTGGTTTTTGGCGTAGCGGCACATGCGGCCTCAAAAAAGTCTGCCAAAGCTTTATCACCACAAAGAGTTTGAGCTTCTGCTTGACCAAGGCCTAAATCTTGGCAAAAACGAGCAATACGCGCTTTAGGAAGCTCGGGAAGGCTTTTTTCCCACGCGGCTAATTCTTCAGGGGTAATGATTATAGGTAATAAGTCTGGGTCAGGAAAGTAGCGATAATCATGCGCTTCTTCTTTAGAGCGCATGGACTTGGTAATGTTTTTCACGCTGTCGTACAAACGCGTTTCTTGCACCACTTCTTCACCGTCTTCTATAAGGTCTTGCTGGCGGGCAATTTCGTATTCAATGGCTTTTTGTACATGGCGAAAAGAGTTTAAATTTTTCAATTCTGCTCGTGTGCCAAAGGGAGTGCCGGGTTTATGTATGGACACATTGGCATCACAACGAAAAGAACCTTCTTCCATATTACCATCACTAATACCAAGACAAGTAACGATACCGTGTAGGGCTTTTAAATAGGCCACAGCTTCTTCAGCGCTGCGCATGTCCGGTTCAGAAACAATTTCTACCAATGGGGTTCCGGCGCGGTTTAAGTCGACATAACTAGCATTTTCATGGCTGTCATGAATATTTTTTCCAGCATCATTTTCCAGGTGAATACGTGTGATGCCAATATTTTTTTTAACATCGCTTTTTTCACCAAGAGTAATTTCCAAAACACCGTGTTCACATATGGGTTTATCAAATTGAGAAATTTGATAGCCCATGGGTAAGTCAGGATAAAAATAATTTTTACGGGCAAAAACAGAAGACAAACGTACTTGACAATCGGTGGCAAGGCCGGCTTTTGCCGCATATTCCACAGCCTTTGCATTAAGCACTGGTAATGTACCCGGCATGCCGGAACATACTTCACAAACATTGGAATTGGGGTTTTGTCCAAATTTTGTGGAACAAGAGCAAAAAAGCTTTGACTGTGTTGCTAATTGAACGTGAACTTCTAAACCTATAACGGCTTCGTAGGCTGCCATGTACTCACTCCCTATAATAAAAAACTTTAGTGTTTACCTATATTCTCGCGTCAAAATATTTTCCAACGCCATACGAATCACGACGGAAAAACTTTTCTTGATCTGGGCCAATAATCTGCATTTCGGGGTTACGACTTTGCACATCAATGGCAATACGCATTTCCTTGGTACATCCTGTGGAGAATGTAGCATCTTTGCCTGCCCAAGCAGGAGGAACTTTTCTTCCTAGTAAAGCAAAGCTGTCTTCTATATCCTGAACCGTTTGAAAACGCCAGACGTTAATATAGCCACTTCTTTGTACACGTTCCCACATATACATAAGATCATCGCCGTCCATGCCGTCGGGCAATTGCTCAGCAGGATTAATAATAAAAGTATCATCTAATTTATTACGCAAGCCTTTTACAAAAGCTTTTACCAAGGAGATGGCCATGTCTTCTTGCCCAGGTATGCTCCCTATGATGCAAGAGTAAAACATAACAGTCTTACCGCTTTTGTATGCTTTACGCATTTGAGCAATAATACCTTCGGCTCTTTCTCGAATTTCCACTTCGGTAAGCTTGCGAATATGGTGTGCACGAGCTTTATATTTCACCTGATACTTTCCTTCGCTATCTGTCCAATAACAAAAAATATCACGCGTAAATTGCTGCGAATTAAGTATAAGCGTATCTGCGTTGCGCAAACCCTTAGCCAAAACAATGTCTGCCTCTTTCCATGCACGTGCAAAGGTAACATTGGTGCGGTAAAGATTGAGTCTCTCACGCGTACCATCATCTATAACAACTATGGATGATTCGCGTAAAAAATTTAATAGACGATTTTTACTTACATTATTTTCTCGCACAATAATGGCATCTTCAAGTAATTCGCCTATAATGCTATCGTGCTCAACGTCATCAATGGTAGGTGAATAAAAATAAAAACCTTTTTTAAGCGCAACAATAATTTTATGGCCCATGCGTTGTAAGCGTTTTAACAAAGCCATATCAAAAACAAAACCGCCACTGGTATCGGGTAAAAAGAGTATGGTCTTTGATTCATCTTCTTCTGAACCAATAAGCTGTAAGAAATCTTCCACCGAAGTAGACACTTTTTCAAAGGTATTTTGCCACTGTTGCGTCGTCGGTGTATTTTGCATAATACTACGAGAGCTTGCAGAAAGATACATGAGACGTGAGAGCTCTAAATGATCTAATTTTTGGCGCAAAATAGATAAATTATTATCGCAAGAAAAATCTTCCGGAGTATGGTAGAGGGCATCTTGCAAGGCAGCAGAGTTAAAAATAGCAAGAGCTTGGACATTGGCCTTTTGCCGCAACTCATACCAAGGATCTTCTACACCAGTTTGCGCAGCAAGTAGGGTGGTCATGCGCTTCATAACCCGTGAAGGTGCTATAGTATGGTTTTTGATAAACTGACAAAACCGATGCCTGCAAAAAGCAAGTGCGCGCTTTCTTTCTATGGGTTGCGTTTCAAAAGAGCGCACCAATTCTACTATAGTGCGCCAAACACGGCAATATTGCTTATGCAGTGGAAGAGGGCATGTGGGTTGTAAAAGCATTTGAAAAGTTTCATCAGAGCAAGGGATATAAACTTCATCATCTTCCAAAGCCACCATAAAAGCAATTTGTTCTGGCGAAGCAATAAGTTGCTGATTCATATGATAGGCGAAATTATTTTCAATCATAAAATTATAAAGCCACGCATCAAAATAAATATCTTTATTCAGGCGCACATCATGATTATTTGTGATATTTGGTAATGCTTTCATTGATATCTTCCTATATTATTGTAAACCGTGAATAAAACCGCGCTCACGAAGAGGGGTAAAGTAGTGATCTTCGGCAATACGTGTAAAATATACAGCTTCTGGAACACAAAAAACTTCTACCACATCTCCTTTTTCTAAGGGGAAGTTTTCTTGCCCATCAATGGAGGCAAAAGCTTCAGTGGTACTTTGATTTAATGTGACTTGCACAGATAAAGTATGAGGCAAGACCATGGCAGGAAAATTACATAAATATGGACAAATAGCTGTTATCAAAATATTGTTATTGGCAGGATGCACTAAGGGGCCGCCGGCGGAAACTGCATAACCTGTAGAACCTACAGGCGAAGAAATAATAATACCATCTGCACGTAAATGACTAATATGTTCAGTGTTTACACTTACATCTAAAGAAACAACTCGTGAGATGGCACCACGGGTAATCACCACGTCATTAATGGCATACCCTTGATTAATCACCTTTTTCTGACGGCAAATTAACCATTTTAATGCCATACGCTTTACTACGTTACACGCACCCTTTAAAATAGTTGTAAGACCTTGTTGCCAATTATTACTGGTGAGTTCGGCCAAAAAACCCACGCGACCAAAATTAATACCCACCAAAGGGACGGGATTGGCAATGAGTTTTCTTGCCACGCCAAGCATGGTACCATCGCCACCAAGCACAATAGCTAAGTCTAGCTTTGTACTATGATAAGAGAATGCATCGTTCATATCAGAAGGGGTATACAATGTATGCCCTTGCTCTTGTAGCCACGCAAAAATTTTTGTGGCAAGCAGAGCAGCCTCTGTATTATGTGATTTAACCACAATAAGAATATGTAGTGAATCAGTGCATGCGTTCATAAGTCCATTTTATAGTAAAGGGATTGAAACATCAAGATTTTTTATTTCTTCTCATGAAAAATTGCGCAGAAAATAAAGAAAAAATACCCTATTTTTAAAGATGTTTTATGCTTTTATACTTGCTTAAACAGTTAATTCCAGATAGAAGAAATCAAATTTTTAGGAGACAACAGGATGCAACAAAACACCTCCCTTCGCCGTAAAGAAAAAGAAAGAAAAGATGAGACATTTATTAGTCAAGTATTAACAAAAGCAGAAGAAATATATATAGCTTTTAATACAGACGGCGCGCCTTATGTTATACCGCTTAATTTTGTATATACAGAAGGTAAATTGTATTTTCATTGTGCCAAAGAAGGTTACAAGTTAGAATGTATACAGAAAAATCCTAAGGTAGGTTTTAGCACCGCCGTAGACATAGCAGTGCTTACGGAAGATGCCACCACACTTTTTAAATCTATTGTCGGTACGGGGCATATGACCTACGTGGAAGATACTGAAGAAAAAGGCTTTGCCTTAGATGCTCTGGCTGTGCGCTATCAGGCCCAATGCCAAATACCAGCGCCAGCCAGCGCCATTGAAAGAACAGGTATTTTGCGTTTAGACATTGAAAGCATCTGTGGAAAAGAAACCTTAACATCACCCAAAAAGTCATAAAAAAAAACCCCTTGTACAAAACACTGTACAAGGGGTTTTTTATGACAAATATTAACTATGAATTAGCTATTTTTTAAACTATCCACAAGAGCGGATAACTGGCGTGCTTGCTCAGATAAGGAGCTCACAGCCTGACTTGCTTCATTCATGGCGTTCACTGTTGTTCCGGCAATGTTAGAAACAGTGGTTATAGATTGAGCAATTTCATCAGATGTGGCAGATTGCTCTTCACTAGCTGTGGCAATAGCCCGAATACCATCGGCACTTTGTTCGGCCATTTGCAAAATACCTTGTAAAGCGCGACCACCCTCTATGGCAAGCTCTGTGGCTTCTTCAATGCGTGCCACAGCAGCGTCTACTTGCTGCACATTCACTTCGGTGCTTTGCTGAATAGCATTAATTGCATTGGCTACATCAGTAGTGGAAGAAATGGTTTTTTCCGCCAATTTACGCACTTCATCAGCTACAACGGCAAATCCACGACCAGCTTCACCAGCTCTTGCTGCTTCAATGGCAGCATTTAGTGCAAGCAAGTTTGTTTGGTCAGCAATATCAGAAATAACACTCATAACGGCGCTGATAGACTGTGCATGGCTAGCTAGCTCACTCATATTTTGACGCAATTTCATAGATTCATCCTTCACTTGCGTCATAGAAGTTTGGCATTTTTGTGTAATTTCTGCCCCATTAGTAGCTTTTTCTTTAGTATGATCGGCAAGCTCTGCACTGGTACCAGAATTTCTGGCAACTTCAAGAACGGTGCTATTCATTTCATCCATGGCCGTTGCCGTTTCCATCATACGAGCAGATTGCTCTTCGGCACCACTGGTAGAAAGTTCAATTTGTGCCGAAAGTTGTCCAGAAGCAGAAGCAATATTATTCACAATACCTTCTAGTTTAACAACAGCTTGAAGAATACTTTTTCTTTTTTCTTCAGCTTCTTGTGCAGATTTTTCTGCTTCTTTAGAAGCTACTGCGGCACTTTCTGCAGCCACTTGAGCTTCTTTACTTTTTTCTTCAGAGGCAAGCACCATTTTTGCTAAGTTACCAATCATATGTTTCAAGGCTGTTGCCAAATCAGAAAATTCATCTTGACGTTTTAAAGCGCCTTCTAATTGTTCTTCTTGTTCTTTGGTTAAAGTGAGGTTTCCTTCTGCTACATACGTTGCAATACCAGCCCCTTGAGATACAATAACTACAACTTTTTTAATAACAACGTAAACAACACCACCTACAACAAGAACAATAACTAAACCTGCAAGAATGAGCATAAGGCGAATTTCATTGGATGTAGTGTAAAAATCGCTTTCATCGGTTTCAATACCTACAATCCAATTGGTGCTGGGAAGCTCAGCAAAGTGTGTTAGCTTAGCAACGCCTTCCCAATCATAACGCGCAATACCTGTTTTTTCACTCATCATAATGCGTGCAAAATCGGCTGAAGAATTATCCTTACCTATAAGTTCTGGAAAAGCTCTTTCCATAAGCATGATGCCATCGCTATTAAGCATAAACGGGTTTGATGTAGGCATCAGCTTTATATTTTGAATAGTATGAGCAGATACAGAAGCAATATCTACCACAAGTAGCAAAACTCCGTCAGCTACTTCAGAAGAACCATCAGACGTCACAGGCGAAGCAATCATGGCGCTCATTTTGCCTGTTGTTTGAGAAAGTCTTGTAGTGATGCCAGCTTTGCCGTTGAATGCATCCCGTACAGATGGGTAGTCGCTGGCATCTATATTTTCTGCTTTCGGGGTTGAAAAAGCAATGTTTTTACCATCTTTCGCTATAAGAACAGCTACTTGAATGTCAGGAAAATCTTCGGAAAGCTCTGCGAGGGTTGTATTGCTTTTTTCTTGTAAGGCTTTAAATTCAGCAGAGGAAGCTCTTTCTTTCCCTAATTTATTAGCTACGTCAGCCAGTTTTTCAATATCAGTATCGCTGTCCATCATATCACCAAGAGCAATAACATTCTGCATGATACCGTCAATTTCTGCCGCTTGTTTTTTAGCAAATTCTAATAACTGTATATCTGCCATTTTATACAGCCCGCTTGAGGCAAGATTTGTGGCTATTACCGCAAGGACTGCAACTCCTATGATAATGGGAGTCAAAACAAATAATAACACTTTTCCTAGCAATTTAAACTTCATACAAAGCCCCTTTTTTAGAATGTACAGTAGAGCAACATTCTACCTTTGGTAATAAAAAATTAAACAAAATTTTAATAGTTTGTCCTTACAAAACATCTATAGCACCTAATCAAGCACATAAAAATTTACTTTTTTCGTTAAACTACTATCGGAATTTTTGACAATTTGTTTAGATGTGAGTTTATTTATCTATAGAATTTTTTCGCCGCTGGAATATACGCCAAACCCATATGGCTAATAAAGCAATATAAACAGCTATGATAATGCGCATATTTGAAACAGCAGAAAGGGAATCACCTAAAGACCACAAATACGGTTTTTCATTGCCAAAAAGATAGGCCAAAATAAGGCTGATGCCCAGCACAGCCCAAGTAGGCCAAAGCCATTGAAAAGGAAAAGCATTTTCCCAAAAAAAAGATTTCCTATAAAAACGCGTTCTGCCGGCTATAATAGAAAGAAAAAGTATGAACAGCCCAGCAGCAACAAAAAGGTGAATACCTTTTAAAATTGCACAAATAAGGGCAATACTTAAAAATAATATAGTAAACCACCAAGCCTTTTTTTGTCGTATTTCAAGACCATAGGCCAGAAAAAGAAGCATGGTGGCAGAAAAAGCACAGAGTGCATGCAAAATAACGCCTGTGGTAAGCGACCAGGGTATGGAAATGTATAAATGTCCTTTTTGCCACACAGGTAATACCGTGCAAATGAGCAAAATAATTCCTATACAATAGGTAATACGTGCGTTTATGCTGTGCGAAAGAACAGAAAGCCAGCGTCCTGCGCTGCGTAGCACCCCTTTACTTTGGCGCATCTCATATGCTGCCAGCACAAGAGCTGCCATGAGTAATGGTAAAATATAGTAGATAATGCGAAAGCAAAGGACTACGGCAACGACCATTTGTTCATGAGATGTATGCGTAAGGTGCAGAATAACCAGTTCAAAAACCCCTACACCACCAGGAACATGCGTTAGCACCACAGCCACTTGGGCCATAAGATAACTTGGTAAGAATTGTCCGAAGCTCACATTAAGGTCAGAAGAAAAGAGCACATACATGCAACCTGCCGCCACAATTAAATCAACACCGGCCACAAAAGCTTGAAGAAGAGCAATTTTTAATGTGGGAAATTCAAACTCTTTTCCAAAAATTTTTATGGGCGTGCGTATAAAATGACAAGCCCCAAAGTAAATAAGCGTCATGGAGAAGAGTAGAACACCTAAAATGCGGATATCTTTTATGGGAAAAGCATCAAGAAATTCAGCTGGGATAATAGGGGGATTAACAATAAATACAAGGCCGCATAAGCCAAGGGCGCCCACCCAAAAAGTAACAGCAAGCATAAGCACAAGGCGCACAATATCGTGCAAAGAAAAACCCCACGTGGCATAGAATCGGTACCGTACTGTGGTGCCGCCAAGCAAAGCTCCAAAATTATAACTTACCGTTTGTCCAATAAAAGAGACCAAAGAAACCTTTTGCAAAGGTAAGGGTTTTTTAATGGCCACCAAGGCTAGCCAATCGTAACCTATGAGAATAAGATAGTTAAGTACCATAAGCCCTATTGATGCTAATAAGCGCCAATGCGAAATCTGACTTAAACTGTCGCGGATTTGCTCTAAACTGTAGACTTTTAATTTGTTATAAAGAAGATACATTGCTCCCACAAAAACTATGGAAATAAGAACCGGACCAAGGTGGCGAAAGTATTTTTTCATACAGCAAGATACCTAAAATTATAAATTATTATGATATGTAAGAGAACAGAATTATCTTTATAACGTCTTGTGTTATAACAAATAAATATTTCAGCTTTTAAAACTTCCTCATGCATACACCTATTATAATGACTTGGCAATGAGAATTTTTTCTTGACGTATTTTGCCATTGGACATAAGGTCATCAAGTTATAGCTACAATATTCGTGCGCTCTGCTGCATTTTGCAGTAGGCGTACTTTTTTTCATGAAGGAAGAGAAAAATGAATATACCTATTTCTAAACAAGGCTTTGCTCAGTTAGAGAGTGAATTAGAACGTCTTAAAAGTGAAAGACCACAAATCATTCAGGCCATTAAAGAAGCGCGTGAAGAAGGCGATTTAAAAGAAAATGCCGGCTACGATGCGGCGCGCGAACGTCAAGGAATGACAGAAGCACGCATTACCTATATTGAATCGCGCATGAGTCAATTTCAAATTATCGACCTAGATAGTCTTGAAAGTGATAAAGTTATCTTTGGCGCTACCGTGCAAGTAGAAGATGTGGACACCGGTGAAAACAAAAGCTTTACCTTGCTTGGCCCAGATGAAGCAGATTTTGCCTCCGGTTCTATTTCAGTACTTTCTCCTGTGGGTAAAGCACTTCTTGGGAAAGAAGAAGGTGATGAAGTAACGGTGGAAATTCCTCGCGGTCGTGTAACCTATGAAATTGTAAATATACAATTTCTTGGTAGCGCAAGAGTAACAAAGTCGTAAACTTTACTACCTTAAATATTACTATGTCACTGCCTGCTTCTTGGACATTTCATATTTGCACCCTTGGGTGTAAGATAAATCAGTATGAAAGCCAGTCTATTCGTGAAGCATGGCAAGCACAAGGCGGGCATGAAGTAGCTCTTGAAGCTAGTCCTGATGTGTTTTTGGTAAATTCTTGCGCCATAACTGCCAGAGGAGAGCGTGATACAAGACACGCTCTTTACCGTTTGGACAGGACAAATGCGCAAAAAGCACATTCATTACGTATTGTCACCGGCTGTGCCGCGCACTTGGTAGAAAAAGCTTTGCAAACGCAAGCTGTATCTCCCCATCCAATTCAAGAGCATAAAAAATATTTTGATGTGCTTATTCCCCCTAAAGCCAAAGCTTTGCTCCTGCAAGGGCCGCAAGGGCTTTTGGCTCAGGGGGAACAAGCCTTTCCTCAACAAGTAAACCCTTTCGGAGATGCTCACTCTGCGGGTTTTTCCATCAGCACTTTTCACCGAACTCGCCCTGTACTCAAGGTGCAAGATGGGTGCTCTCACCGTTGTACTTATTGTATTGTTCCACTGGTACGTGGAAAAAGTATAAGTCGTCCTGCTGTGCAAATTCTCGAGGAAGCACAAAGGTTATTACGCTTTGGGCATAGAGAAATCATGCTTTCTGGTATTAACTTACATCAATACGGACGCGATTTAGATGGAAAAGATGGCATTAAAGATTTTTGGGACTTAGTGCAACTTTTAGAAAAAAATTTGGCACCGCAATGGCAAGGTTTGGCACGACTACGCATATCTTCTCTTGAACCTAGTCAGCTAGATAGCAAAGGGCTGGATACATTACGCTCTTCAACCTTGCTTTGTCCGCATCTTCATATTTCTTTACAACACGGCACCACAAAAATATTAAAAAAAATGGGGCGAGGGCATTATAAACTTGAACTTTTGCAACAGTCCGTACAAGAATTACGCTTGCATTGGCCAAAGTTAGGTTTAGGAGCAGACATTCTTATGGGATTTTGCAGTGAAAATTATGAAGATGTTCAAAAAACTCTTCAGTACATACAAGAGCTGGGTTTAACTTACGCCCATGTCTTTCCATATTCTGTTCGTCCGGGCACCGCAGCAGCACAATTTTCAGAACAAGTACCCCATGCCGAAAAACTAGCGAGAGCTGCAATAATTCGCACTCAAATAGAAAAGCAAAAAGAACTCTTTTTACAGAGTTTATTACAAGAAGAATATGTTTCTGTGGTGTTAGATACTACAAAAGAAAAAGAAGAGCTTGCTGAAACTTTAGAGTATAAAGGTGTAGAGGCGCATTACGCTTCTTGTCACATAAAACTCCCTTCTTCCATGGCTGCTCAAATAGGGCAGGGCATTATGCAGGCTAAGCCTTTGCGTGTAGAAAATGGCACGCTTCTCTGTGAGCTGTTTAATAATGACTATCGTTAACGCTTCATAAGACCCTACGCAATGAGTGTGCAGAGGTCTTTTAAAATATAAGTACAATGAAATAGAATAAAAATCCCTCTGCATTTGTTTTACAGAGGGATTTTTTTTTAACGATAAATCTCCATGGTTCCATCACCAAAAATGTGCAATTGCTGTACCTGAGTCAAATTAATATTCTCAAAAGATACGGCACTGCCATTGGGATCTACGGCCATAATGTTCCAAGTAGCACCTTTTTCTGGCATGCGTACTTTCAGTGCTTCTTGCGGGGCAAGCGCGTTATCTAAAAGATTATACCCTTTTTCAGTGTCAATATTTGTTAAACGCAAAGAATTTATAGGAAATTTGCTTGCATTCACAATAATAAGCTCAGCTCCTAGGGCAGATGCGGCAAAGCACAGGCACAAAAGAGTACCAAAAATAACAGTGTAAAACTTTTTTTTCATAACTTCCTCAATTTTCATATTTAATGCAATGTAATTACTTAATATATAAAAGATAGAAAATCACTCTCCATTCTTCACCAAGCAACATGTAGCAAAATACCTTCTTTTTTTTGTCTTGTCATGAACATTTTTTAAGAATTTTTTTGCAACAAACTCAAAAATATATTGCAATTTAACATCTCATATACGCTTTTAACATAAAAAAATCTTGCTAGAAAGCGATATTTTTGTTAATAAAAGCCCGCTTAGTGGATGATAAACGAGTTTTTTTCAAAACATATTAGAGATTTTATATTTTTTATTATTAAACATGTGCTTCGTGCATAAAGCAATAGTGTCGTATTAAGGGCATGGCTTTTTCTTTTTTTGGCATTTTTGCTTTGGGAACATATACTCATGAATTTTGTTACAATAACATTCACTTTTTTCTTTATCTTTGTTCTTGCCATGCATGCCTTTGTTCGCAAAGGTACTTTTACTTATAAAACCGGCTTACTTGCCTTTAATATTATATTTTATGCTTCGGCAGGTATGACTTTTCTACCTCTGTTGCTGGCAGTGGCGGTGCTCAATTGGCTTACCGTAGGTATTGTACGGCACTATGCACACAGAGCTTTATTGGCCAAATGTGTGCTTGGTTGCAATGTGACCATTCACCTTTTGTTTCTTATTTTCTATAAGTACTATGAGTTTTTCTTACTAAACATAGAGTTAGCCCTCAATGCTTTGGGCTTAACCATTCCCATGTATGAGCTTATAGCCAATGCAGAATTCATCTTTCCCATTGGGCTTTCTTTTTATACATTTCAAGGGCTTTCCTATGCCATAGACCAATATCGCGATAAAAGCCAAAAAGTAGAAAGCTTTTTTAATGTATTGCTTTTTGTCTCCTTTTTTCCAACAATTTTGGCTGGACCCATTTTACGTGCCAAAAACTTTTTTCCGCAATTACGCGGAGAAGTAGCAGAAAATCCTCGCCTTGTTAGGGAGCATTTTCTACCACAGGGCTTTGAAAATACCCTTGAAAGTAGACAGCAGGATATAATTTTAGGTTTTACCTTTATTATTAGTGGGCTTTTTAAGAAAGTTGTTTTAGCGAGTTATCTTTCAGAGCACATCGTGCATAATGTTTTTTCCACGCCAGACAGCTATGCCTCTATAACGGTACTAATAGCGGTATATGCTTATGCTATGCAAATTTATTGTGACTTTTCAGGATATTCCGATCTTGCTGTAGGGGTAGGGCGTCTTATGGGCTATCGCCTTCCCCAAAACTTTAACGCCCCGTACCTAGCTATAAGTATTCAAGATTTTTGGCGACGCTGGCATATTTCTTTGTCATCATGGCTACGGGATTACTTATACATACCCTTGGGGGGCAATCGTAAGGGCAGTACGTACATAAACTTATTAATTACCATGACCCTTGGTGGTTTATGGCACGGTTCACATTTACGTTTTTTAATATGGGGCGTTATGCACGGCACTGGTTTAGCTTTTGTGCATATGTGGAAAAATATAACTGATGTATGTACCAGAAGAAAAATGCTACCTAGCTCTCCTACTCCTGCACCTCAGGAAAAAACATTTTTTTGGCAAAGAAAATTTTTCTCACTGCCCTATGCCATGCTATGCTGGTTTTTAACCTTTCATTTTGTATGCTTACTTTGGATATTTTTTAGAGCCGATTCCACAGAGTTAGCTTTGCAAATCATTGAACGTATTTGGCTTTGGGATATACAGGGAGCAGGCTTTGAAGTACTTGTTCTCATAGCCATTGCCTGTACCATGCTAACACAAGTTTTGGGTTCACGCCTTTTTAAAGCTTTTGTTTTTCTTATCCACAAACAATGGGCGCCCGTGCAAGTAATTATTTTTGCTGTGCTTTGTGCCTTTATTTTAAAGCTTGGCCCCGATGGGGTTTTGCCATTTATTTATTTTCAATTTTAAGGTTCGTGTATGAAAAAAACTGCACAAAAGAAAAATATAGGCAAAGCTGCTAGTAAAGCAGTGAATAAAAAAGCACAAAAAAAGGCTGCAAGAAAAAAAGCCTCTGCCGATAAAGTCAGCAGGCAAAGAAGAAGTGCACAGCAGACCTTAGCTACCATGGCGGCTATTGCGCCACAAGAAGCTGCTAGCACTGCCCCTGTTGCTTCAGAGCAAGAACAAAGTGGGGCAAGCACACCTGCTAAGGCTCAGCCCAAAACTCAGCAAAGTACAGCAAAAAAAGTACCCACTGAGCAAAAAGCAGATTCTAAAGTTTCTCTACCTGCCAGCTCCGCACCTTCTGTTCAAACTCCTAAGAGCGCAGATTCTTTAGCCACCCCAAAGAAAAGCCCAAAAAAAACTGAAAATATTATGGCAGGCAATAGAAAGGCTTTATGTTATTATTTAGCCATTTTCATTTGCTTAATTTTATTTGAAGCGCATCGTTTTTCTCTTTATTTAGAAGATAAAAGTGCAGATTATCCTGAATTTACCTTTATTAGTGAAGTAATTACCTATGTGGGGGAAAATACAGGCTTAAATTCTCTTATGAATACAGTGGGGGAGTTTACATCTACTTTAAGTGAAGAACAAATTATTGAAAGCCAGACTCCGTGGGATGAGCAATGGTTTGCCGTATGGCAGTATTATAAAAATGCTCTCGGCTTTTCTGCACAGGAAGAAGAAACTGTTGCAGAGAAAAAAGTGGAACCTAAAGAAGAGCAACCTGCTGTAAAAGAAAGTAAGAAAGTAGCCGAAAAAGAAGATGTAAAAGAACAAAAAAAAATCATAGAAAAACCCAAAGAGGATCCCAGCAAGGTCGCTGTTGAAAAGCCCACAAAAAAAGCTGAGATTAAAAAACCAAGTGAACCACAAAAAGAGGTTACATACGCCTTTTATGATCCAGAGCATATAAGCTCTGCTCCTTCAGAGCGTTCTTTAGAAATCTATACCACCAAACTACCGGATTTTGGCAAAAAAATAAAAGTCCTTTTGGTGGGTGATTCCATGATGCAAGGCTTAGTGCCCCTTATTCAAAATTCTTTAAAGCATCGTAAAGATATAGAAGTGGCACACAGAGCCAAGGTTTCCACAGGTCTTGCCAATCAAACCTTTTTTAACTGGCCAGATAATCTTAAAAAGCTTTTAAAACAACATGACCCTGATGTGACCATTGTATTTATAGGTGCTAACGATCCACAGCATCTTAAAGTGAATAAAAGATGGTTTGGCGTAGATACCGACGGCTGGAGAAAAATTTACTCTTTAAGAACTCTTAATTTTTTAGAATTAGCCACGGCGCAAAAACGAAAAGTTGTGTGGATTGGCTTACCCATGATGTTAAAAGAGCCTTATGCTAAGCGCATTAAGGTCATTAATAAAGTATATAAAGATGTAAACGCTTTTTATTCTGATGCTGCCTTTGTAGATACAGAAATGCTGCTCACCGATAAAGGCAAATATATTAGTTTCATTACAGGTAAAAACAATAAAACCATTCGCTTGCGTCAAAAAGATAATATACATCTTACCTTTGCGGGTGGGCGTATGATTACAGAATACATGATACCGACCTTTGATGCCAAGGTGCAAGCCGTGCGCCTTGATGAAGTACAAGGTAATCCTCTTATTCCCATACCAGAAAAAGCCAATACCATAACGTTTACTTCGCATACACAAAATAAAAATGTAGAGTATATTGCATATTTACCTATGCCTCTTACACAAGAGCAGTGGGAACAAAAAGCAAAGCAAGACAAAAAGAAAACACAAGAAAAAGAGCAAACAGAAAAAAGCCTTGCTAAAGCTAGTCCACTTTGGAATGTCTTTAATCAAGTGTTACAAAATCCTTCTGCACACAATGGTACAAATTCTGTTCCTGTAGGTATAGTTGCTGTGCAAAAGAATGCTAAAGCACCATCTTCTGTAAGTAAACTTATCGCACAAAGCTTGCAAGCCATGCCACAAATGACTGTGCCTACAGATGTAAAAGCTGACATACCTCAAGAAAAAAAGGGTAATAATGCGTCCCTTAATGCCAGTTCAAATAAAATAAAATTTAATAATGAAAAATTCCCTGTACTCTACTTACTCCACGGAGCCCAAAGCAGTGGTAAAGATTGGAATACACATATGGGCAAAGAATTACAAAAAATTGCCAATGAAAAAAGAGTTATTATTGTGGCGCCTACAGCCGGAGAATACAATTGGTATGTTAATAGCCCCATACAAAAAAGTAGCCAGATGGAAAGCTTTATTTTAAAAGAGCTTGTACCGCATGTGGATATGCTTTTCCCCACTACTGGGCAACGAGCCATTGCTGGTCTTTCTATGGGGGGCCATGGTGCCATGCTTCTAGGTTTAAAGCATCCTAAGACATTTCAATCTGTGGCATCTGCCAGTGGTGTATTAGATATTCGTTTGCATCCAGACTCTTGGCAACTGAGCAAAGTGCTTGGGGCCTATGCTAAGAATAAGAAAGTGTGGGATAACAATTCAGTAGCTTATATTTTAGAAAAGAAAGCAGTGAAGTCTTTACCAAAGCAAATACTTATAACCACTGGTTTACAAGATACCTTGGTTTTAGAAGATAATAAAAAGGTACATGATCTTATACAAAAGAAAAAATTACATTGCGAATACGAAGAGATTGAAGGCAATCATGATTGGGAATTTTGGTCAAAGCAATTTACAAAACTATTGCGTAAGCAGGCGGATTTTATTAAAATAAAACAATCTTAATAATATGACTTTAGGTGCCTTATGCAAAGCAAGCATAGATTTTTTATAAGAGTAAGCGTGTTTTTGTTTTTTTTGACAATAACATGCTTTGAAATAAAGGAAAATGCTCACGCTGCCCCCAAAAGAAATGTAAAAAATATTTTTTTACAGGCTGATTTTTGGAAAAATGCCACTGCCGATGATGTTAAAAAAGCTTTAAAGCGCGGAATAAAAGCCACAGCGTATACCAAGGATTTTTTAAGTGTTTTGGCTCTAGCTAGCATGTATATTAAAGATCCTGCTATTATTTCTCTTTTAATTGATGCCGGCGCAAAAATTAATGGTATCAGCCCACGTGGCCCGCTACAAACGCCACTACACATGGCTTGCAGGCATAATCCACACTCCGCTATTATTTTGGGCCTATTAAAAGCCGAGGCAAATATACATGCGCAAGATACCGCCGGTGCTACGCCGTATCATTATGCAGGCAAAGGAACAAAAAATCCTGCTATTTTGGATATTCTTAGAAAGCATGGAGCGCAAGTAAAAGCACAAGATGAATACGGAAACACAGCACTTATGTGGGCTGGCATGCAAAACCCTCATGCACAAGTTATGCGTCATCTTATTGCGCAAGCAAAGCCAACATCAAAAGAATTACAGGCGACTTTTGCCGAGCTTGTTTCTCATGAAAACGTTCCTGCTGTATTAGGAGCCTTATTGCAGGGGGGACTTTCTGTAAATGCTCGTGGTTTTGGCAAGGAAACACCGCTTATGTATATGGCTTTTAGCGCCACTACATCTCAAGATATGAAATTGCTACAATATCTCTTATCGCATGGGGCAGATATTCATGCAAAAGATATGTTAGGTAATACAGCATTGCATCATGGTGCTTCACGAACAAAAAATGACTCTGTTATTGACGCGCTTATTTATGGCGGAGCAGATATAAATAATAGAAATATTGCTAGACAAACGCCACTTATGCTAGCAAGTGCTTCAAATTCTAAAGAATCTATTATTGAAAAATTATTATTTTATGGTGCCAAACTACAAGAACAAGATTCCCATGGCCGTTCCGCACTGTTTTATGCAGCCATGCACAATTCTAATCCTGGGATTATATTACGCTTTATGCAAAAAGGTATGGATTTAACCATCACCGATAAAAAAGGAAGAACTCCTTTTTTCTTAGCCGTGCAAAAAAATAAAAACCCTGAAATGATAAAGGGCTTAGCACAGCTAGGGGCGCGTGTTAATGTAAAAGATAAAGCCGGCAATACACCGCTTATTTTAGCAGCTGCCTTTAATGAATCACCTCAAATTATAACAGCCTTAGTGGGCATAGGTGCCAATATTCATGCACAGAATTCACAAGGACGCACAGCACTCATGAGAGCAGCCATAAATACCTATAATGCCGATATTTTAACACAACTCATTCGCCTTGGCGCCAATATTAAAGATAAAGATAACAAGGGTAGAACAGCACTCACCTATGCACAATGGAATTGGAAAGTGGCTAAAAGCACTGTGGTGAAATATATGGAAAAGCAAATCGCAAAAAAGTAATTTATGGTTCAGAAATGTTTATGATTTTTTTGGGGGGGGGGGGGGGGGGTTTTTGGTTAAAAAGAGGGGCCGCGCCGCGGGGCCGCGG
>CAYJAD010000016.1:0-39002 GCA_964368075.1 uncultured Desulfovibrionaceae bacterium
TATAACCGTAGAAAAACATACCAAGGCTTACTGCCCCCTTCTTTGGTGAAGACCCATCAATGCGTGCAAACCATGTGGGTAAAATGTGTGCACGCCCCATGCTAAAGAGCAAACGAGAGCTGGCCACATAAAAACCATTGATACCTGTTAAAATACCAGCCACCACAGCCATGGCCAAAAAGAGCGTGCCGTAAGTGCCCAGGGCCAAGTCTGCCACATAGCCTGTATGCCATGGAGTATCAAGCTTAATAAGATCAGGGTATGGAAGCACTATGGCCACAGCCAAGGTTACAAGGGCATATACAACTATACCACAAGTGATGGCCAGTAACATAAGCCTAATGGCCTTTTCTGCGGAAAAGTTAAATTCTTCTGCCGCTTGCGGAATGGTATCAAAACCCACATATAACCAAGGAGCCACAGCCACTACAGCGGCGATGCTGGCTATCATACTTTTATTTTCAGCAAAAAGAGGATTCAAATTGCTGAGGGTGGCAGTTTCAGCAGTAAAAGAACCTACCGATAAGGCAGCCACACCTACAGCCAAAAGAACAGCCAAGGTTACTTGAATTTTGCTTATGATATCTGCACCTATAATATTTAGCACACCAAAGACTATGAGCACAGACTCCAAGAACAAAAGTTCGCCAAGATAAATATCCCAATTGGCAATAACATAAAGGTGCCCAAAGTCTAGAACACCTGGCATGAGAAAACGTGTAAGTAATACAAGTGCCGTAGCGTTAAGTGCAATAATAGACAAATAACCAAGCACCATAGCCCAACCACAAATGAAGGAGGTTGTGGAACCAAAGGCCGCATAGGCATAAGCAAAAGCACCACCTGCCACAGGATATTTGCCTACAATTTTGCCATAAGCCACTGCCACAAACATAAGCAAAATACCACCCAGAGCAAAACCTATGCAAGCAGCCAAGGGGCCAGATTGAGGGAGAAAGCGTAAGCTTGGCATAACAAAAGCCCCCCAACCAATGATGGACCCAAAGGCAAGGGACCAAGTGGCAAGGGGGGACATAGTTTTACTGAGATTGGCTCTTTCTTCAGCATGCGGGGGACCTTGAGCATTGTTCATGAAATACAACTCCTCTGTTTTTGATTCATGATTGTTCTTTTTTTAGCAAAGTTCACTTACGTATTACTTTGCCACACACAGATGTACTTGGTTTTCAGCAAGAGCCATACCAGATGTTGCTTAACCTTCACATATATGAACAGAATTCAATTGTTACTTTTTGAACAAGACCTTTAAAATAGATACTTTATGTCATGTGAAAAAATTATTTAACTTACCAAAAGAGCTCTATCTATATGTATATTTATGAACAGAAAAAAGTGATACTCAGACACGTGTAATGCATTTTTGCATTGCTTTTTGTTCGAGTACCACTTTTTTTACGAGGAAAGAGGGAAACAGGCAATGCAAAAACGCATTACATTCTCCATGCTTTTCAAAATTAAAATATAATATAGTATGTTAATAGCAAAAAACACATTATTTAAATAATGCAAATTTGACTTACACCGTATCTATAAAGCCGTGCAACAGTATATGAACCTTAGCAAAATCACCCCTGTAAGAACACAAAAGCACTATTGGTGAAGACAAAAGCCCTGCTTGTAGCAACATCAGCTTACTCTTTCTTCAACTTATTTAGCTCAAATTGTGCAAGTTCATTACCATTTCTTGCAGAAATGCGTAACATTTCTAAGGCTTTTTCTTTTTCCCCTACGGAGCTATAATATTCACTTAAGAAAAGCTGCGCACGAGCGTCAGCAGCAGCAGCCTTTTTAAGTAAAATGTTTAAAAATATATCTTGTGCAGTACCGTTTCCTTCTTTAGAAAGCTCTCTATATAAGTATAAAGCCAAGCCTTCATCTTTTGGTATATATTGCCCTTCATAATAGAGCTTCGCTATAAAAAGCTGTGCATCAGGATTTTCACCATACTCTATAGCGTCGGATAACATACCAGCGGCACGCGCAATGTCTTGCTTTGTCCCCTTGCCCTCTAGTAAAAGTTTAGCATAAGGAAGTATTATTTCATCAGCAAGTGCGGATTTGCTAAACCAATGTGCAGCATTGGTATAGCTTTGTTCAACGCCCTTCCCTTCTAGGTACAGCATACCTAAGCGCGCTGCAATTTCTCTATTATAGCCTAATCTTTCCACTGCAATGGTATACATTTCAAAAGCTTTGGTATAATCTTTTTCAAATCCATTGCCATTTTCATACATTCTACCAAGCGTACCGGACATTTTCTTTATATCAGGTATCTTTTTAGCATGAGATTTTTTAAACCAAAAAACTGCTCGTTCATAGTTTTTTGCAATGCCTTTGCCTTGTAAGTACGCAAAAGCTAACTTATATTGTGCATTACCATCACCCAATTCTGCCGCCTTAAGAAACCATTTAAAGGCTTCTTCGTTATTTCCTTCCCCTTCACTCTTTTTCCCTTTTTGGTATATTTTTAAGCTTTCTTCAGTATTTTCTTGCCCATAGCTATAATTAACTGTAGCGCATAGACTGAACGCAACAAAAAAAACACAAAAGAATTTTAGCGTAGCAGCGAACTTTTTTAACTGCCCCCATGGAAAACATTGTCGCATAGACCCCTCCTTAACTGTGAGTGTATAAGTTTTATATAATTGTAAAAAGCACTGATTAAATGCTTTTTCGCCCTCCAACTGCGTCAGACGCACTTTACAAAGACTGCATGTATGTCTGTATGCTATGCATCCTTAGCAAAAATCGTCTTACTTATTAGAGAACAAAAAACCTATTCAATCAGCGTTTCCTATAAAACACCTGATGTTTTTAAACAGATTGTAAAAAATCAAAACAAAATTCTTATCCCAAAAAAGCTTCTGATGATGTCTTTTCCATCAAACTATTACGACTATACTTGCTCAATGCTAAGCTAAAAGCTAGGTATTTTCCACCAATAAATTGACGCCCATACATAAATAGAGTACACTTTGTTTAAAGCGTTAAAGGTGTATATCTTTGAAATATTTACATAAGGATATAATTATGAAAAAATCCTCGCTAGTTAGCTTTTTTATTTTTTTTCTTTGCATTCTAGTGCAACAGCCAGGCTCTGCGGCAAATCTTGTAAATTGGGGAGATAAATATTTTAATACAAAACATAAACACTTAGAAATTCAAGCTTATGCAGAAAAAGGCGATAACGGGCAAACCACCCTTGAACTACTGTTTTATGATAATGCCAAGAAAGAGGATATTTGCCAATTTAGCATCCCCATATCTAAAAAAAACGCTTTAAAAGCAAAGCACCGTTTTTTTGCGTTATCCTTAAGTCCTGATGGAAAAAAACTCACTGTATCTAAAGCTCCTAACGCAAAAATTCCCAAAAATGATTGTGCAAAAAACATCTTTGGCACATATATAAATTCCTGCCCTCAGCTAGATACAGAGCCCAAGACTATCACCATAACCTTAAAAGAGTTAGAATGGGCCGAAGTGGGCACGCTCGTGACCTATATACACGATGGGAAAGAAGAAGAGACCTGGGTACATGAAGGATATCTAGACAAAAATGAGTACAAAAGAAATATTGGTAAGACCATAAAAGCACAGTACATAAACTCTCAATATATTGACTTTGAACTGCAAGAATGCGTTAATAATCTGTTTTTTATAAAATTTTATGATTCCAATACAGCGCAATAAAAAAATGCTATGTTGGGATATGTTCTTAATATACCAACATAGCAAAAACAAATCTGAGACGACGTAGAGTATTCTTTTTTAAGCGTCCACTAGATAACGCTTGGTCGCATGTCCTATGCGACACAAGCTATCGCAAGCGTCGTCTACGCTAGAAGTAAATTCCAGCTTGTCTTTGGCTTGCTCCCCTGCGGGGCTTACTACTTCCTGTAGTAGACAGTTCTTTCTCAAGCGACTATTAATATTCGATGCCGCGCGTTGCCTCTATGCCTTGTTGCCATGGATGTTTCACTTCTTCCATATGCGTAACTAAAGCTGCCATATCTATGAGCCATGACGGAGCACCGCGTCCCGAAAGCACCACATGCACATGCTCACTCGCGGCTTTTTCCACAAAAGCTGTAAGTTCCTCTTGTGTCAGCAAGTTTGCCTTTAATGCATATAAGCTTTCATCCAGAATAAGCATATCAAGCTCTGGCAAGCGCGCTTGTGCCCAAGCAAGGGTGGACAAAGCAGCCTCTCGATGTATAGGTCTCTCTTCTTCACGGCGAAAAAAACCTTTACCGCCCACGTAAAAAGATTCTCCCAATAAAGAGCGTAACATTTTTTGCTCGCCGGCTTTTTCATCCTTTTTCATGCATTGCGCAAAGGCCACACGCAGGTTTTGCCCCATGGCGCGAAGGGCTTGCCCCACGCAAGCGGAGGTTTTCCCCTTGCCATTGCCGGTATAGATTAACAACATTTACCAAATGCCCTCTATTTTACGCTTACACTTAGGGCAACAGCCTTTTCTAAGCCCATTTTTACTTAAAAAACCTTCACGCACAATGCATGTGGCGCCGCAATCGGGACACAATGTGGCAGCACCGGCAAGGCTATTCACATTTCCAATGTAAACATAATATAAGCCCTCTTCTCGTCCAATATTTCGTGCCTTTTCCAATCTGTCTTGTGGCGTGGCAGGGACATTTTGCATTTTATACGCCCCTTGAAAACGGCTAATATGCCAAGGTACATGCGGGCCGAGCTCCTGTTTAATAAAGCGTGCCATATCCCGCAACTCTTCTTCACTGTCATTAAAATTAGGGATAAGCAATGTGGTTATCTCTACCCACCAGCCCATATTGACCATATATTTTAGATTATCAAGCACAGGTGCCAATTTCGCCTTACACACTATATTATAAAATTTTTCTCGCATGGATTTTAAATCCACATTAGCCGCGGTTATTTTATGATATAAATACGAAAGGCATTCCGGCGATTGATACCCATTGGTCACCAAAATACTGTCTAAATCTTGTATGCCAGCCCGTGAAGCCACTTCGTTCATAAGTTCAAAGAAAATTGTGGGCTCATTATACGTATAAGAAATACTTTTTGCTTTATACTTTAAAGCTTGATTTATTAAAATATCTGCATTGGTGGCTTTTCCCGGCAAGGTGCCACTATCAATGGGAGCACGAGAAATTTTATAATTCTGACAAAAAGAGCAAGCAAAATTACACCCTGCTGTGCCAAAAGAGAAGGTTTTTGAGCCGGGCTTATAATGATACAAGGGCTTTTTCTCCACGGGGTCAAGCCCCACGGAAGCTACTTTTTGCAACACGAGCGACTCTAAGGCTCCGTTCCTATTTCCCCGTACGCCACAAATTCCTCTTTTACCAACACCAATGATGCACCTATGCTGACAAAGTGTACATTGTACTTTTTTGCCTGTGGCTTTGCGCCATAGCAAAGTTGTCGACATTTTACGCAACCTCGCTTACGGCAACAGATGCAACGGAACTGGCCTTGCGTGCAATGCCAACTAAAACATACAAAGATTCAGTCTTTTGAAAAGAGCTTACGAAAATTTTTCTACGCTCTTCTTCAAAAAAATTAAGTAAAGGCCCATAAGAGGGATGCCCACCACGAGGGGGTGCTTGCGTATCTTGCGGCAATGGCCCTACAGGAATTCCCGGATGTACAGGAAAAACAGGATGCCCCGGAGGATTATGCCCACCAGGATACGGTGGCAACTGCGGCGTTATTTGTGGATAAACTATAATTGGCATATTTTGCTGTCCGTACACAGAAGTTTCTGGATTTTTTTTGCCCGGACGCACTACAGTAATGCGATCACCCGTTTCAGGATCTTTCCAAATATGTACTGTTCCTTGGCGAGGGTCATTGCCCGGATTTGTGCCATACACCTTGTCATTCCTTTGCGCAAGAGCTTGCACCTCTAGCATTAAAAAAACACCTACACAGCTAAGAATAAGGAATACTATAACAAATCCAAATTTACGCATAAAAATTTCCTTTTACACAATTTATATTTTATAATAAAATATAAATGTTACATACAAAACATTTCTAATTATAAAAATTTTCCAAGAAAAGTCGCTTGGGTATTTTCAATAAATTTGTTAGTATCCTATATTATAACTTTTCACAAGGAGCTAAACATGTCCTCAGGGCGCGCAAAAGCTTATGTTGATGCAGGCGTAGACATTCATGCTGGTAATGAGCTTGTCTCTCGTATTAAAAAATCTGTAGCAAAAACTACAACACGTGGTGTCATCTCCGATATTGGAGGTTTTGGCGGCCTTTTCCGTCCTGATTTGGCAGGCATGGAAGATCCTGTACTTGTTTCTTCCACCGACGGCGTGGGCACCAAACTTAAACTAGCTTTTGCCTTTGATAAGCATGATACTGTGGGAATAGACCTTGTTGCCATGAGTGTTAACGATATCTTAGTGCAAGGGGCAAAGCCACTTTTCTTTCTTGATTATTTTGCAACAGGCCATCTTGATGTAGATAAAGCCCAGCAAGTTATTGAAGGCATTGCCGAAGGCTGTAAACAAGCACAATGTGCCCTACTTGGCGGCGAAACAGCCGAGATGCCCACCATGTATGCCGATGGGGAATATGACTTAGCTGGATTTTGCGTAGGACTTGTAGATAATAATAAGATCATTGATGGCAGTGATATACGCATAGGGCATAAAATCATTGGTATTGCTTCTTCTGGCTTGCATTCCAATGGCTATTCTTTAGCGCGTAAAATTTTTGACCAAAGCGGTCTTACAAAAGACGACATTTTTCCCGGTACAGATAAAACCTGCGCAGAAGTTTTGCTCGCCCCCACCATTATTTATGTAGATATTATCAAACATCTTTTGCGCGATGCCCCCATAGCTGGCATGGTGCATATTACCGGTGGCGGTTTTTACGATAATATTCCACGCATTCTTCCACAGCAAGTACAAGTAAGCATCAACTTTAACTCTTGGGATATGCCCCCTGTGTTCACATGGCTTAAAGAAGAAGGAAAACTTACTTGGCCTGAAATGCTACAAATTTTCAATTGCGGCATTGGCTACGTGCTTGTAGTGCCAGATGAAAATAGCGAAGAAGTTTTACAACGCATCAAAGCCATGGATATTGGCGCGTGGATTATCGGTACCGTTGAAAAACGTAGCGATGCAGAAAGCGAAACCGTTAATATGATTTTTGACGAATAAATAATCAAAAAATTGAGTTAGTAATATAAAAGGAGAGCAAGTGCTCTCCTTTTTTTTAGTATTAGTTTATTTCTTTATTGAGGGGGGAAGGGGCACTTTTGCTTGCGCCAAAAAGCTGCCCCTTCCCCCTCAAGCTCCCCCCATCCCCTCAAAACGCGCCATGAAATAATAGCCGAAAATTTGTACATCAAATACTTCACATAAAATGCTACTGCTAGCAAAAAAATAAGCGCGTTTTGAAGGGGGTCTGGGGGAAACTTTTTGGCGCAAGCAAAAGTTTCCCCCAGAAAAAAATCATAATTTCTTTAAGAGAGATACAAAAAAAGGGGGTGAAAAACTCCACCCCCTTACATCATTTATTCTTTACGATTACTCGTAAGGATTATGCTCAATATGATCTGGTACAATAACCATCTTCAAAAGCAAAGGCTTAAGGAATGACCATCTGAACGTGGGGTTAGCGTGTTCGTACTCTTCCACGATGTCACGCACGGCGTCCCAGCAGTTATGGCAAGGACAAATGACAAGAGAAGCGCCTGTAGCTTTGATTTGGGCTAATTTAGGCTTCAAAGCAATATTACGCTGCTTACGATATAAACCTACGCCGTTAAAGCCACCGCCGCCGCCGCAGCAATAGTTATGGTCGCCGCATTCGGACATTTCGCGGAAAGTACCAGGCTTACAAATATAGCTGATGATTTCGCGGGTGTATTTGCTCAAACCATGGTTACGCACATAGTTACAAGAATCTTGCAAGGTGCAAGGCTCATCAATGCGCTTGTCAGGATCAATTTTCAATTTTCCATTACGTAAAGCATGGGCTACCCATTCTACATAGTGCATAAACTGTGTAGGTTGGGTACCGTCTTCGCGGCCTGCCCAGTAAGGGCCTTCAATAACTGTAGCTCTGTGTGCGTGGCCGCATTCAGTACCTACAACGATTTTCGGCTTAAGGCGTTCTACAGCTGAGTATACACGTTGTACGTTTTGGGTACATCCTTCCCAGTCACCGGCAAAAAGTGTAAGAGAGGTGTTTTCCCAGCCTTCGCTTGGTACTGTCCAGTTTTCACCAGCAAGGTGGAAAAGAATGGCAGCTTCAGAGATATCTTCAGGATAGTGCTTTACTTCGCGAGCATTTAAAATGTACATGAAGTCGGCATTTTCTTTATCCACAGGAATAGAGATGCCGGGCCATTCTTCTTGAGCCTCGTCCATCATCCATTCGCAGGTTTCTAGCCAGTCTTCTTGAGTAACGTCCATTTGAGCGCCATATACACGGTGCATACCGGAACCGATCTTCAATTCCCATGGTACAAAGCCGTGAGAGAACAAGATACCGCGTAAGTAGCTGAACATAACACCGGTATCAATACCGTGAGGACAGTACACAGCACAACGGTTACAGCAAGTACATCTTGACCAAGCAATTTCCATGCATTTAATCATAAATGCTGCGTCTACCTTTTCAGGATTTTTCAGCATCTTATCAAGAGTTTGATGAATCTTGAATGAAGGAATTTGTTGTGGGTCATTTTCATTGGCAGTGTACAAGAAGCAACTCTTGGCGCACATGCCGCAGTTTGCGCAAATCTCAAGCCAAGTTCTGGTACGAGATTTACATGTTTTTTTCAATTGTTCCTTAAGAACCTGTGTATCAACAGGTAAGGACTTCATTTCTTCGTAATATTTCGCGCCACCCTTATCACTCAAAAGATGCATAATGTCTTCTTTGGTGGTCAGGGGAGCCTTAGAGCAAAATGGTTTGTTAGACATAGTAGATGACTCCTTCTGTGCTTACCAGGGAAAGACAGGGCCACGCGTAGCGCCGCCTCTTTTAATGGCAAAATCCATGCCCACTTGAGCGCGAGACATGAAGAACAATACAATGTGGCTAAGCTTTGTAAACGGTGCCACAATAAGAAATACTTCACCACTGATAATATGGATAATGGTCCACATTTCGCTAGGGGAAAGACGTGCAATAAGGCCAGAAGCAAAAGGAACGATGGTCAATAAAAGAACCATCCACTCTTTGCAACCTGTCAAAGCACGAGCTTCAGGAACTACTATGCGGCGAAGAACCAATATGGCAAGGCCGGCAAGGGCTGCATAGGTCAAAACATCAGCAAAAAGCATGGGTAAGCTAGGTAAGCTGATGCCTGTAGCATTTTCTAATAAAATGGTGTGACCTACCAAGAAGAAAGGAAGCAAAATAGCACCCACATGCAAAAGGAAAAATCCTAAAGCCATAAGAGGCTGTTTACGCCATCCTTGTGTTCCACCGGGGATAAGCCAAGCAAAAATAGAAGTAAGAGCACCAGGAATACCGCGTCCCATTTGCTTTGTGTAAGCGACACGCTCAAGACGCCAGTCAAGGCCATTAATGTAAAGCGCAATGCGTGCTATCATGCCCACAACAAAAATGAGCAAAGAAACAATAAAAATCGGGCCAGTGAGAATATTTAACATGTTTTATGCCTCCCAAATGGCTTATTTTTTGTCTGCAGCTGTTTGTGCGGCAGCAATGGCATCATTGTGACAACTACGACAGGAAGCAAGCGCAGGGCCCTTACCCATAGTGGCGTGACAGCTCACACATTCTTTGTGTACATAAGCTACCACTTTATCCGCGCTCATTTCTTCACTCTTAAGGAAAAGTGGGCTATCGTCAATATGACATTTTACACAATTATCCTCGCCAACTGCAGCGATATGCTTGTCGTGAGCAAAAAACACCGGAGGCATTTTATCTGCCTGTAATGTTTCTAAAGCAAAGGGGATGCGATCCACCTCTTCCGCATTTACTGCATCAACCATCATAACGGGGAATATGGCTACCATTGCTAGTATTGCCGCCATAAGCCCGAGCTTCAATACCCTAGCCTGTTTTTTCATGCGTACTCCTCATTGTACTAGGAGGGTTTTCGCTTTGCGGGACACAAAGCACAACTACAGACCGCGAGAAAATTATTTTTTCCACACGGCTTACCTGTTCCAAATTTCAATGACGCACGGTAAGGGACCCAAGCCCACCGCGCTTGATAAAGTGTCTATAGCAAATTTCACAAGTAAAAGCACTCTTTTTTTTACCTAAAATATTAACCCTCTCCCAGCCTTTATGTCTTTTATGTTACAATACTTTTTTTGCTAGATTGTTCTATTTAGACCATGTATACTGAAAAAATATTCTGCAACGTATTACTGCGACATTAGGCATAACACAATAATACTATGAGAGTAATATTTTGACAGTTTTTTACAAATTACGTACTATTTGCATACAGAACTTTTTCACTTTTTTACTCTCACTACATATGTACAGCATAAAGTGTAAGAGATTTTTATATTCATTCAAACACATATCAAAATCCTGCATTTTTCCGTATACTTAAGGAGTATATCATGCAACAGAATGATACCACTAAAAATTCTCAAACATCGGCACAAGAAGAATTCGTAGAAGATATTGAAAATTCGCAATATCATGAACCAGTACCGCAACCTTCATCATCTAAAATTGCAAAAAAAATTTTAGAACCTTTAGATATTCCTGATGCGGGCCTCAATGTAACACATTCCAATGAAAAATTATGTACTCCGCAAGAAATTGCCGATCTCTCTTGCCCTGGTTTATTTTTAAATAGAGATATTAACTGGCTAGCTTTCAATGCCAAGGTATTACAAGAGGCGCTGGAGCCTAAAGTACCCTTGTTGGAGCAATTAAAATTTTTAAGTATTTTTTATAATAATTTAGACGAATTTTTCATGGTGCGCGTAGCAAACCTTATGCGCCAATACATAGGCAATGTGCCCAACACCGCCGCGGATAAAATTCCTCCGGGCCGTCAATTGGCCGAAATACGCCGCCAGACTTTGCGTCTTACTGCCATAGCATACGAACATTGGCAAAAAAAATTGTGCCGCCAACTCAAAGAACGTGGCGTGCGCATAATGCGCTATGTGGATCTCACCAAAAAGCAGCAAAAATTTTTAGATGACTATTTTATGGATGAAATTTATCCCATCCTTACACCGCAGGCCATTGACCCTAGTCACCCCCTGCCCATTATTGCCAATTTAAGCCGCAATTTCATTGTACAATTGCGCGATAAACACGGCATTGCGCGCTATGCACGCATAAAAGTGCCTGATAATGTACCACGCTTTTTATTTACGCCACGTACCAAGGACGCGAAAACTTATGCCGCCCTTGGCTTTTCTGCCAATGCTCGTGATAACGACATTATTTTTGCCGGTAATCTTATCAGTCACCATTTAAACACTCTTTTCCCCGGCCATGAAATTGTCGCTACGGGATCTTTTCGTATTACCCGCAATACAGATATTGAAATTGAAGAAGATGAAGCCGATGATTTGTTGGAAGCTATCCGTGACTTGGTAGACCAACGCCGCTTTGGTGATGTGGTACGCTTGGAAATTTCTGAAGACACTCCCCTAGATTTACGCCGTTTTCTTATGGATCACCTTGAGGTGCGTCCTTTCCAAGTATACAGAATTAAGGGTCCCATGGCTTTTTCTGAAATGATAGAGCTTTATGGGCTTGATAAACCCAGTTTAAAAGATGAGCCCTTTACACCCTACGTACACCCCATGTTTAGAGATGATAACGAGTTACATCTTTTTGAAAAAATTTCTCAAAAAGATATTTTGCTTTATCACCCCTACGACAGTTTTATACCTGTACAAGAGTTTATTCACAGAGCCAGCATAGACCCTAATGTTATTGCCATAAAACAAACACTCTATCGTGCAGGCAATTCTTCCCCCATTGTGGATGCGCTTATTAATGCCAGACGCCTTGGCAAGCAAGTGACGGCGGTGGTAGAGTTAAAGGCCCGCTTTGACGAAGAACGTAATATTACTTGGGCTGAAGAAATGGAAAAAGCCGGAGTGCATGTGGTATATGGCATGCCAGGCATGAAAATTCATACAAAACTTTGCCTTGTGGTACGTCGTGAGCCTTCGGGTATGCGCCGCTATGCCCATATTGGTACAGGCAATTATAATCCTTCTACAGCTAAAATATATACAGACCTGGCTCTTTTTACTGCGCATCCAGACATTTGCGCCGATGTCAGCGACTTATTTAATACCATGACCGGCTATGCAGAGAAGGATGATTATCGCAAACTGCTCGTTTCCCCTGTAAGTATGCGGAAAAGACTCATTGAGGCCATTGAAGCCGAGTGTCAAAGACATGCTAAGCATGGAGACGGTAAAATTTTTATTAAATGTAACCAAGTGGCAGATAAAGAAAGTATTCAAGCCTTGTATAGAGCTTCTAAAGCAGGAGTGGAAGTGCGCATGCAAATACGCGGCGTGTGCTGCTTGCGTCCGGGGCTTCCAGAAATTAGTGACAATATTGAAGTCACCTCCTTGGTGGGGCGGTATCTTGAACACCCCAGAATTTTTTATTTCCATAATGGCGGCAACCCTCATATATACATGGGCAGCGCTGACCTTATGCCACGCAATTTGGACCGACGCATAGAAACACTCGTCCCCATTCTTGACCCCTATTTGCAAAAGAAAGTTTTTGAAGAAATACTGTTAACACATTTAAACGACACAGCAAAAGCTTATATTTTACAAGAAGATGGCAATTATATTCGTCATAAAGTGCCACGTGGAAGTCAAACCTTCAATGCACAAAAGCACATGATGGATTTACGACAAAAAAAACTCAAGAAAACAAAAAAATAATTTAGGGTGTTTTCATGGCTACACATTTTCATGACGAACTTTCACCGGTAATGCTAGAATCTCTAGAACATGGCAAACGCGTGGCGCATTTGTCTAAATCTCTTTTTGATGGTTTATTTCCTTTACATAAACTGTCTAAAAAGTGGCGTTCTATTTTAGACCTTGGAGCGCAATTACACGATATTGGCTGGATTTATGGAAAAACTGCCCACCATAAAGCCTCTGCCTCCATGATTCGAGACGGACACATAGAAAAAGCTGCCGCTATCCCTAAGGACATACGGCATCTTGTGGCCTTGGTGGCCAGGTATCATCGCAGAGCGCATCCTTCCATAACACAATGGCGTTTTGCAGCCCTCACAGAAAAAGAAAAAGAGGCTATGATGGTGCTGGCCTCCATCATTCGCCTTGCCGATGCTTTGGACTTTAGCCACACAGGCAGTGTAAAAGACGTTACCGTGAAAATTACAAAAAATGCTGTTTACCTAAAAACAGATTCACACGGAAACTGCCAAATGGAAATTGACAGAGTTGCCACAAAAAAAGAGCTCTTTTTAAAGGTATTTTTATTGGATGTACTTTGTTCATAATATGTGCTACTCTCTTTTTTTTGTACTCTCTGTGCTAGAATGTTTAAGGTGGTGAAACAACATGAATACGACAATGCCTCACGAACACTTTCTTGATATCAATGACTTTCTTCAAGAAGCAGAACCCACAACACAAGAGTTTTTAGGCGAAAAACAAAGCTCTGAAAACTTTGCTGTTAGTTCATCACAAGTTATTGGAATTATAGATCTTGGAAGCAACTCTGCACGTCTTTTACTTGTGCAAGTTGACGAAAATGGTGGCTATAATATTGTCAACAGAGTCAAGCACATGGTACGCCTTGGAGAAAATGCTTTTGAAACGAAAATGTTACAAGAGCCCGCCATGAAGCGTACCCTCATTGTGCTTCACTCCTTTATGGATATGTGCAAAAAATATGAAGTCACGCATATGTTGCCCATGGCTACAGCCGCCATGCGCGATGCCCTTAATGCTCGAGAGTTTTTATATAAAGTACAAGAAATGACAGGGCTGACTTTAAACATCATCTCTGGTCAAGAAGAAGCAAGGCTTATTTGCCTTGGTGTATCTAGCTCTCTGCCTGCCAGCCTTGCCATGCGCACATATATTGATATTGGCGGAGGCAGTACAGAAGTAGCTGTGGCCAACGCGCAAGGTAACCACTGCCTTGACTCGCTTAAATTAGGCTGTGTTCGCATCACAAATTTATTTTTAAAAGACTATCCGGATAAAGTCCCCACACATGTGTTTTCTTCTATGTGTACTTATATTCGCAGTAAAGCCAGCTATGCCATAGGGCGTATGAAACAATTTGACAGTACAGAGCTTATAGGAAGTTCCGGCACTGCCCTTGCTTTGCACAATATTGCGCATCGCCTCCAATTTGGCTCTTCACCAAATTCTGAGCAAAACACCCTTAGTATTGAAGGTTTGCGGCATGTTTGCCGCCATCTGTGCACCCTCACTGCTGAAGAAAGAAAAAACTTACCGGGCGTAAGTGTGCGCAGGGCCGAAGTGCTTGTGGCAGGAGCGGCTATTTTGCTAACGCTGATGGAAGATTTTAATTTTTCTCAAATATCTGTCTCTTCACGCAATTTACAAGATGGTATCCTTATGGATTACCTGCAACGTCTTCGTGAGAAAAAAGCACAGCTGAACCAAGAAAATTCTCTAGGAAGTAAAGAACATTCTGTGCAAGAACGCTCTGTACGCGAACACAGCGTCTTTCAATTGGCGCAACGGTGTCAATTTGAAGAAGAGCATTCCAAACATATGGCAGCGCTTACCTTGCAATTGCACGATTCTGCTGTAGATATAGGTATTATGCCCTTAGACCACCAAGCCCGCGAACTTTTGTATTATGCGGCCATATTGCACGACATTGGCATTTTTATAGCCTATGCTAAGCATGCCAATCATGGCGCCTATATTATTAATAAAACAGAAATGCTAGGCTTTACCGATGAAGAAATTGACTTTTTAGCTACCTTGGTACAGATGCATAATTTAAAACCTAATAGGAAAAATTACACCCCTTTACCCAAGGCTCAAGATTTGCGCAGACATTTACAATTTTTCCCTTTATTCCTAGCGCTTGCAGAAAACATGGATCGTTTGCATTGTCAAAACATCAAAGAAACGCATTTTCTGCGCCACAATAACAAACTCTTCCTCATAGTAGGCGGCAATACCACAAGCCCTGTGGAAATTGAAGCTGTATGTAGCATGGATGATTTGCTACAAAACACCATACGTGAAAAAGTAGAAATAAAGTTTACTTCTTTGTAAAAGAGTGAAAGCTGATTAACTTTTTCCTTGAGAGGGGGAACTTTATTAGAAAAAAAGCTCCCCCTCTCAGACTCTCCCCCTCAAAGAAACTCTTGCGTCAACGTTTCCTTAATTGCATAGCAAGCCCGCCTTTTGGCATAAATCTCTATATACAGCCTCGTGCTTTCGTGCCACATTTTCCAAAGAATAGTTCACACACACATGCTGGCGTCCTGCTTCGCCCAACTTTTCCGCCAAAGCATCCTCCTGCAACACGCGCAAAAGCGCATGGGCAAGCTCTTGTGGATTACTGGGTTTTACTAAAAGTCCTTGCTTTTCTTGCTCTATCATATCAGGAATTCCGGCCACTGCTGTAGCAACAATAGGCAAAGCACAGGCCATGGCCTCCAAAAGTACATTGGGTGTTCCTTCTGAAATGGAAGAAAGTACCAAGAGCCTAGCAGATTGCATATGCTTGCTCACTGCATTACTAGCCCCATGAAAAGTAACGGCGTCTTGAATTTCTAAATCCACACTAAGTTTTAGTAATGACGCCAGCAAAGGCCCCTCCCCCACCACGTGCAAGTGCGCTTGAGAAACTTGAGCACGCACAAGAGCAAAAGCTTTTAACAAAGTGGCATGGTCTTTTTCTGCCACAAGGCGTCCCACACAAAGAATTTCCGGCGTAAGCACTCTTGCTTTTGATGGTGTGAAAAAATCCACATTCACCCCATTGGTTATACAATGCACCTGTTGTGCAGGAACTCCTAAAGCTTCCAAAGCCTGTTTAATGGATTGCGCATCACAAATATGTGCATGTGCTAAAGGCCATAAAAAGCGTTCGTGCTGTAAGCGTATATTCCCTTGCCCTTTACACCCCCCCACAATGACAGGTGTTTTAAAAGCCTTTCCTAAAAGTCGCCCCCATACATTGGGAAAAACCGTCCCTAAATGAATTAAAGACGGACGTTCTTTGCGCCATTGTTTCCCTAGGGCATACGCTGCCGTAAATGGTTGTAAAGTTGCGTCATTACGCAAAAACTTCACCGGTATTTCAGCTTCTTGCGCCATGGAAAGCAAGGCATCTCCTGCACGCACAGTCCAGATTTCCGGTGCAAACCAATCTCTATTTATATGGCGCGCCAATTCCAATGTCTGCCTTTGCGTTCCACCAAAATTTAATTCTTCCAATAAAAAAACTAAAGGTAAAGGACCACTGTATTGCATATTCATAAAAACCTTTTATGTGAGTTTATTTTTCAAAAGCATGCGTTAATATTACCTTACATAGGGTATTTCCATGCCTTGCGCAAGCAAAAGAACATATCAGGCTGTTGAAAAAGTGCAAATTGCTTCGTCAGATTTGTTTTTTGCTCCAGTCATGTATGTCTATATACACTCCCTCCGCAAAAACCTTTGTCTTCCTCACACTTTACACTTTTTGAACAGCCTGAAAAAAAGTGTATAAGTAGCGTATTCAGAGCGGGATAGTAAAATATCGACTTTTTCAACAGGCTGATATGCCAATTCTTTTATCCACGTACTATATATTCCCCTTGCTTTTTGTATATATTTCATATATAAATAGTAAATATATTCGAAGTTTTGTTGACAAAGCATTTACATCTTTTTTCAGCAAATAAGCACCATTGGTTACTAGCCTGTTACAGTATGCATTACACTATTTCTCAAGAGATTTATGGTCATATATATAGGACAACCGCATGGAAAAATATCGCATTCTTCTACTTGATGCTCATAAACTTCTTATGGAGGGCGTTCGCTCTCTTCTTTCTCCTTTTCCTGATATTCACATTGTGGGCATGGCTACCAGTGTAGAACATGGCCTTGAACTTGTGGCAAAGCACAAACCTAATCTTGTAATTATGGACACAGTGCTACACCAAGGGCAACAGGAAATAAACAGTGCTGTTATCAGCACCATGATACAACATAGTACCACATCCTCCATGGGCGTCATAGCGCATACTATCAAAAACATTCATGCACTTGGCCAACAAACACATATACTTATCTACACAAGTTTTGACGACAAACGACATTTAACCGATCTTATTTTGTGCGGTATTCGTGGGCATGTTGCCAAAACGCATGACCCTAAGCATCTACTAAAAGCCATACAAAAAATTCGAGACGGTGGTGTTTACTTAAGCGCGCCTGACCCCAGCGGCATTTTTATTGCGCATATGCGCACATGCCATACCGTACAATCACAACACGACCTTGATATACTTTCCATGCGCGAAAAAGAAGTTTTCCTTCTTCTTGCCAACGGCAGTTCCATTCGCACCATTGCAGAGCAGTTACATATTAGTCCTAAAACAGTGGAAAGTCATAAATACAATATGTTCAACAAATTAAATATAGAGTCTTTAAGTCAGCTTACAAAGATTGCCATTCGGCATGGCCTTATGCAAATGTACGAACATAGGGAATTCTCTTAAAAAAATATTGTATATTAGGAAAAGACCTTATTGTGCAATTTTTCCCAAACCATATGTTAATTGTGTAAATTAGGATGCATTAAGCAATTTCGCCAATGTCTAAAGGGGGGATTTATGTCAATCCGTAAAGTTTCAATTTTATGTGGGCTCATGGTTTTGTGTCTTTGTAGCCTGGCTTTTGCGGCAGAGCCAAGCACAAGTCAAGAATTACAAAATGCTACAAATGCCGCTGCAGGCAGCACCATTCAATGGTGGATTTGGCCTCTAGCTCTATTGATCTTCTGTTTTGTTCTCGGTATCGTTGCAGTGTTAGCCGGTGTAGGCGGTGGCGTGCTCTTCGTCCCCCTTGTCAGTGGCTTCTTTCCTTTCCATTTAGACTTTGTACGTGGTGCTGGTCTAATGGTAGCATTGGCCGGCGCGTTGGCAGCAGGGCCTGGTCTATTAAAACGTAACTTTGCCAGCTTGCGGCTCGCTTTGCCGGTGGCTTTGGTGGCATCTACTTTCTCCATCATAGGGGCCATGATTGGTCTTTCCTTACCGGCGCATATTACGCAACTCTGCCTTGGCGGTACCATCGTGGGTATTGCTATTTTGCTTTTGCTTGCCAAAAACTCTGTGGTTCCCACAGTGACGAAGCAAGACGCCCTCAGCGTTGCCTTTGGTATGCAAGGTATTTTTCTTGAGCCAAGCTCTGGCGATAAAATTGCTTGGAAAACACATCGCACCTTACAGGGTATGTTGCTCTTTATTATCATTGGTATTATGGCCGGTATGTTTGGTTTGGGTGCCGGATGGGCTAACGTACCAGTATTAAATTTACTTATGGGTGTTCCTTTAAAAATTTCTGTGGGCACATCGAAGTTCCTTCTTTCCATTGCAGACACCTCTGCAGCTTGGGTATATTTGAATCAAGGCGCAGTAATTCCTATGATTGCTGTACCTTCTATTGTGGGTCTTATGGCCGGTTCCATAGTGGGTGTACGCTTACTTGCTTTAGCTAATCCTAAATTTATTCGTATCTTAGTTATCTCTGTGTTACTATTTGCTGGTGCACAAGCTTTGTACAAAGGCTATACAGCCGCACAGGAAGTTTCTGCCCCTGCACAAGCTACAACACAAGAAAAACCTACCTCACCGCAAGCTCCACCTAAAGCTACGGAATAATAAAGGAGTACATTATGGAAAATAAAGATGTTGCAGCCTCTCCGGCACAAGTACGCTATGCAAATATATTAAGCATTGGTTCCAATATTGGTTTGGTGCTTCTTATCATTACCTTTTGTATGTATGTTTTTGGGTTTTCCTTTGCGGCGCCGCATATTCCCGTAGAAAAATTAGTAGAAACATGGGGAATGAGCTCGACAGAATTTAATAAATTGCACAGTGTTCCCATGGGTTGGGGCTGGATAGACCTGCTAGCCCAAGGCGACTTTAGTAATTTCATCGGTATTGCCATTTTAGCTGGTATTACTATTCTGTGCTATGGTCAACTTTGCATTGATATGTTCCGCGAAAATGACAAACTCATGGGTGTCATCGCCCTTCTTGAAATCATAGTGCTTGTTGTAGCAGCAACTGGCATCGTGGGTGGTGCGCACTAATATTTAAGAACAATAACATCTTGTTAAAATAAAAAGCCAAACTGTGTAGATATACATCTACTTCGCAGTTTGGCTTTTTTTATGACATCAAGCTCTTATCTTGCCATTGGGCTTTCCCTAGCATATACTGCCTGCGTTCTTCGATTTTTTATTAAACACCTGCCCATATAAGGCAAAAATAGTTTATTTTTTGAGGGTTTATGAAGTTTATATCTTCTCAGCTTACTATTTTTTTACAAGAACGTGGCGTAAAACGTAATATGTTCTTCCTTTTACGCTTTATTATTGTACTTATTCTTTTAATTGCCTTATACAGTGTTTTATTTCACTATATAATGCAATTTGAAGGCCGAGAATATTCTTGGACAACAGGCGTTTATTGGACGCTCACCGTCATGTCCACATTGGGCTTTGGCGATATTACCTTTCTTTCTGACTTGGGACGCTTTTTTTCCATTATTGTCCTTATGTCCGGAGTCATTTTACTCTTGGTTATGCTTCCCTTTACCTTTATCCAATACTTTTATGCACCTTGGCTTGAATCACAAAAAAAACATACTATACCAAGAAAGCTCCCCAAAGATATAAAAAATCATGTCATTTTCGTTGGCATTACTCCGCTTACGCTGAATACTATTGATGTTTTGGAAAGCTACGGAACATCATGTGTGCTTTTGTGCAATGACAGCATAGCTACCCTTGACCTTATTGACCAAGACTATAACGCCATTATGGGGGATCACGATGATGGCAATGTATACAAAAACTTATTGCTCGATAAAGCCGCCATGCTTGTGGCTTTAGACAGTGACACACGTAACACCAACATTACCTTCACCGCCCGCGATGTAAATGCACAGGTGCCCATTACCTGTAGTGCGCAAAGCGATGACGCTATACATATTTTAGAACTTGCCGGCGCAACACATGTCATTCAATTTCACACCTTATTAGGCAAGGCACTTGCACGGCGCGTACTAAATGCACAGTCTCCCACAAGTATCATTAATGAATATGAACAGCTTGTTATAGCAGAAGCCCCCCTTATGCGTACGCCACTCGTAGGGAAAAGCCTTATGGACTGCGGCCTACGTGCGTCTACCGGTGTCAACGTAGTTGGTTTGTGGGAACGCGGAAAATTTGTTTTCCCTCACCCTAACACAATTTTTACAGACGCCACAGTGCTTGTTATAGCAGGCACCAGAGAACAAATGAGCGCCGTTGATGCCTTGCTAAGCCAAGAAAATAGTCAACAGCACGAAGCGCCCATAGTTATTTTAGGGTGCGGTCGTGTGGGGCTTTCTGCAGCGCAATATTTGGGCAGTGTGAACCGTAAATACTGTGTTGTAGAAAAAAATGCGAGACTTGGACGAAAAATATCCCAAAAAGATCTTGTTCTAGGCGATGCCGCTGATATTGACACCTTAGAAGATGCCGGCATTAAAGACTGCCCTGCTGTAATCATTACCACCCACGACGATGATACCAATATTTATTTGACCCTGTTTTGTCGGCGCATACGTCCTGACTTACAAATTATTTGCCGCGCAAACTTAGATAGAAATATTGGAATATTACACGCTGCCGGTGCTGACCTTGTACTTTCTTTGGCCTCGATGATGAGCAGCAGCATTGTTAACTTGCTAGCACCAGGAAAAGTATTCATGATTAATGAAGGCTTAAAGCTTTTCCGCAGTAAGATTGGAGAAAAACTTCACGGAAAATCCCTAATCCAAAGCGGCATCCGCGCCCTAACCTCTTGCAGTGTAGCAGCTTTGCGCGATAAAAGTGGGAATATGCTCATTAACCCCGAGCCAGAGCATATTTTTCATAGTAATGAAGAAATATATCTTATTGGAGATTCCCAAGCTGAAAAGAATTTTTACACAACATTTGGAAGCAATGAAAGTCTTACAGAAGACTTAACACCCAATGTTGCTAAAAATTCTTTACAATAAGAAAGTTAATAAATAGTATATTTTATTCGACACGTTTAACTTTACTACCTTAAAGGCTAAAAAGGAACTCTTATGTCATCCATGCTTGAAATACCACCACCTCAAGTAAAAGCGCGAAAAAAAAGATTTATTCCTTTTTTATGTATCCTGCTTATTTTAATTGCCCTACCGGCATGGCTTTATTTCACAGCCATCATAAGTAAGGATAGCACGCTTTCCCCCAACCTTATTACCATAAATAGCCCTGTAAGTAGCCCTCTGGCAGAAGTTTTGGCACAACCTGCAAGCCTTGTACAAAAAGGGCAAACCTTAGCCCGTATTGACCTTAGCGGCTATCAACAAAACCTTGCCCACGCCATGGCATTAACACGGGGTACCTTTGGCACGGCTCCTTCCTCTGCAGAAACGGCCCAAAGGGTTGCGACAGCGCAAGCTGCTGAAGCCGATACCGTCAACCGCATCGCCATGGCACGACACGAAGAAACAACACAGCGCTTACGCATAGAGCAACTTTCTGTAGATCATGCCAGAGCTCTTTTACAATTACGCGGCATGGAAGCTACGCAAAGTAAAAAATACCTTGCTGCACAACAAAAAGAATTACAATATAGGCAACAATTACAAAATGCTAAGGCTGCTTTCGACGTGGCTAGTCGCTCACGCGCCGCCATAGAAGGTGAGCTGTATAAAATTCGCGAAGGGCGTCTTAGAGCGGGGCAAAATGCGCCTGCATACTCTCTGAACACTGCCGCCCCTCTTAACGTGCCCGATACCATTATTGCTCCGCAAGATGGATATATTATAGGAAATGTACCCACTGTAGGGCAGACAGTCGCGCAAAACAGCACACTATTCACCCTACTCGCCGCATCTCCGCGCTTTTATATTACCGCACAAGTGCCAACGCAACAGGCACAAAAGTTTACTCCAGATACTTTCACCTTTATTTTTACTCCCAATGGACAGATTCTTGAAGGAAGTGTTATTAATAGCGTCTCTAGCTCCGCAGGGAATAATCTTGTATCCATTGAAGTAGATGCAGCTCATTTAAGCCTTGAAGAAGTACGTGCTATTTTACAACCAGATATGGCAAAGATGCCAGATAAAAATGCAAGCGTAGACACCACGCCTTTAAAGAGCACGCAAGCACAGGTAGTATTTTGGCCCAGCGACCTTTTTACAGCCTCACTAGTGCAGATAATGCAGCCTATTTTTTCTTTATATACATTATTATAAAGAGATTTTTTTGGGGAGAGGAATTTTTTTAGAAAAAAAGTTCCTCTCCCCAAAACCTTCGCCTCAAAAAAAACCTATTGTTACAGCCTATAACGTAATGGCACTTATCCCTTGAAGAGAAAGTTTCCCTTCCCCACTCAAGAAAAAATACTAATATAAGTCGGGGTCAGCGGGCATGCGTTCCCAATTAATTTTTCCTTTTTTCTTTTGTTTTCGTAACAATACATACATAGTGCCGGCGCCGCCGTCTGTAGGCTGCGCTGTACAAAAGGCTAAAACTACACGCTTAAACGGCTCTTGAGTAAGCCACAATTGCAATTTATCCCGCAATACCCCAAAGCCGTTGGGGGAATTTTTCCCTCTTCCCGGCACAAGAAGTACTGTTCTTAAGCCCTTAAACCACGCTGTTTTAAAGAAACCTACCAAGGCAGTATAAGCCTGCATGGCATTGAGCCCGTGCAAATCAAAATGTGCTTCGGGGCTATACACGCCTCTGCGTAAATTATTCATGGTAAGCTCATCTATTCCGACAACATAGCCTTCTAAATATTCCCCTTTCAAGGACAAAGAAAATTCAAAACTTTTCTCCATCATGGAAGCAAAACATTCTTGCCTTTGTTCTGGCGTCATAGAAGGGCCTATCCAGGGTATAACATCGCGCCCCTTTCCTTGTAGAGGCAAGACATCTTGCATGGCTTTAGAAAAAGCCTCAGAGTCTTTGCTTTGGCTTTCTGCGGTGTCTCTTCCCATAAAGCCTGGGCGTTGCGAGGCCAAAAGAGCTTGCATGCTTATATCTTCGTGCACAGGCGCCACAATTGCTGTTTTCTTTTTTTCAGGTAAACTTGATGCATGCACCTTAGAAGGACTTTTCGATTTTGCTTTCTGACTATCCCCATTAAATGAAGATAGCGATATACCGCCTTTTTCAAAATGCGCTGCAAGGGTAAAAAAACTTTGCGCATCTTTTTTTTTCTTCTTCTTACTGGGTTTAATATGCTGCACAGCACGTAAAAAGAGATGTTCTTCGTCTGAAGGTAATGCGTAAGATTTTGCAAAAGGACGTGCCTTAGAACAAGTATCCGCGTGAGCGCGTGTAGCAGCGTTTTTTGCCTTGGGTGGCCGAGGCACTGTGCTTCTTATATTCGAAAGCTCTTCTTGTTGCGCTTTTTCTTCTAAAGATTCACGTATGCCAGCAAAGGGAGTATGAAATGAATCGTTTTGCATAATTTCTACTCGTGTACAAAAAAAAGGGAGCACAAGGCCCCCTTATATATTTCAGTAAAGTCTATTATTCTGCCGTTTTTTCTGTGGCCGGTTTTTCTTCTGGTTTGGTTTCAACCGGCTTTGACTCAGCAGGTTTAGTTTCAGCAGGTTTTGTTTCAGCAGGTTTTTCTGCCGGCTTAGCAGGACTTGCAGGCGCTACAGGCGTAGTAGGCTTAGTTTCCTCAAAGGTTACGTCAAGCACTACGGATTCATCGTCAGTACGCGCGCCACTCATATATGTATAGCTTAAGCAGGTAAACAAAAAAAGAACGGCAGTAAAAGCTGTTAATTTGGATAAAAAGCCGCCGGCACCACTACTGCCAAAAACAGAGCCACCGCCGCCACCAAAAATAACGCCCATGCCTTCCCGTCCAGCTTGAAGCAATACAAGAATGATAAGCAATACGCAGACAATGATATGCAGCGTCAAAATAAGCGTTTGCACAAAAAACCTCCCTACCCATATGGGGCATTCCTAGCAATAAAATTTATGGTCACGCGCAAAGCTGTTAAAACAGCTCAAAAAGCGCTGTACATACTGTTTTCGCTTAAACTTGGAAAAACTTTTTAAACTTAAAAAAAGAAATACAGTATTGGAAGAGCCCAAAAAAGCATTTCTTTAAGACAGCACCAAACAAATTATACTCTCAGCAAAATATTAAGCTGTCACAATGCGAGCAAAACTTTCTGCTTGTAAAGAAGCACCTCCTACCAGTACTCCCTCTACATTGTCAAGTAAAAGAATAGCAGAAGCATTGTCAGCTTTCACACTTCCGCCATATAATATTCTAATTTTACTACCTTTTTCACCCAAATTATTTTCTAGAATTTTACGCGTCAACGCATGAGCTTCTACAATTTCATCAGGGCCAGCTACCTTACCAGTGCCAATGGCCCACACAGGTTCATACGCTACAGCAAAATTTTCCTCGGTAATTTGAGGCGCCAAATCTTTTAGGCAAGCTAATTGTTCTTGCAAGACTTTTTCTAAAGCACCAGCTTCGCGTTCTTCCAAGCTTTCACCCACACAAAAAACAACTTTTACGCCTTTTTCAAGAGCATAAAGGGCTTTATCTTGCAAAAGCTGTAGCGTTTCGCCAAAAATACTTCTACGCTCTGAGTGCCCCACAAGAACCCAAGTGGCGCCCACATCTTGCAGCATGTTTAAGGAGATTTCTCCTGTAAATGCACCGTCTGCTTGTGGATAAAAATTTTGCGCACCAATGACCACAGCAATGCCAGATTTGACAGATTTTGAAGCAGCTTCAATGCACGTAAAAGGAGAAAAAATAAGAACTTCTCTATCTTGCATACTTTCTTTTTCTAAAAGAGCGCACAATGCTTGTACGGTGTCTGCAGCTTCTGCCCGAGTTTTGAACATTTTCCAATTAGCGGCCATAAGTTTGTTCATAAAATTCCTCGCTATGTATAATTTTTAAACGCGAAAAAATACCATAGCCGACATCACAATGCAAGCGTATAAATGCAAGCGTCTTCACCGGTATCTGTATAGTACTTCCTTCGTATGCCCACACAGTGAAAAGAAAATTTTTCATACAAGCATCTCGCAGCCACATTGCCCTCGCGCACTTCTAAAATAATTTTTTCAATGGCGTTTTCTTTGGCAAAGTGCACCGCCGCGGTAAGCACAAAAGCTCCGTACCCTTGCCTACGTGCTTGAGGATCCACTGCAATATTCAATATTTCCATTTCATCAAACATATGATAAAAAGAAACATACGCTGTAAGAGTGTGTGCACTTTTTGCAAGAGGTGCACAAAATTCTTGTTCTTTGGCTATGCCAGCATTTTTTGATGTACTTGAGCTTGTATTTTCAGCGTTAAGCCAAAGCCCTAATGCTGTAAAATGCTTCTGTTGTAAAACGGCGGCGCATTGCTCTTCTGACCAAGGCAAAGAAAAGCATTGTTTTTCCAAGGCTGCCCATGCGGCTACGTGTTGGTGCTGTATGTGTTGAAGCATATTTTTATCTGCTACAAGGTGTTGCATGCATTATTATCCTTATACGCATAAAATAAGTAAAGATTTACTTGAAATTGTTGATGCTCACGACAAGCCTTTTCTCTTGCTTAACCATAGACAAGCTAGAGCTCTTCCTCATCGAACCGTCGTTCTTATAGTACAGGATACTACGGGCAAAATGCTCATGTGGCGAAATTTTCGTGAAAAATTAAAAAAGTGGGATCTTCTCTACGGCTATGTGCGCGCTGGTGAAGCTAGAGAGCATACCATGCTACGACTCATTGAAAGACACATCCCCCCTCTCTTTCAGCTTATCCTTCATAAAGATTACGCACATATTTTAGAAAATGCACGGTGCATTTATGGCGAAGAAAGAGCGCAGCATTCTAAAAAAAATTCCAAAAATACACCGAGTACCTTGCATCATGCATCACTTACAAGACCCAAGCTTGAAAATACCGCACTTTTTTTATTGAACTTACGAGAAACAGAAAAGGCCCTTTTAGGTAAGGACTTATTATGGCTGGATTTCGACGAACTACAAGGCTTTGCCAAACATTTTTCTGATATGCTTGGCAATAAAACGCACGAGCTTCTTACCTTAGATTATCTGCAAAAAGTATAAATTTAAAGCGAAAAAAGCACAATTAATTAATAAAGAGTTGTGAATACATATCTAAATCATCAAGAGTTTTACCAGTTCCACGCACCACAGTGGTTAGGGGATCATTATCCACAACGACTTTCAAGCGAGTTTCTTGCGCAATGTATTGGTCAAGCCCCTTCAATAAAGCCCCGCCACCGGCAAGTAATAAGCCATTACTATAAATATCTCCGGCAAGTTCTGGCGGTGTTTTTTCTAAAGCCTTAAAAATAGCTTTTACAATAACGCGCAAACAATCGCGTAAAGCCTCCCGTACATGCCCCTCTGAAATGCGCACCACCTTGGGCACTCCTTGCACTAAATCCTTGCCAGAAACATCTAGCATGGGCATATTGGGCATAGGTATGGCGCACCCAAGAATTTTCTTCACGTTCTCTGCGGTATTTTCACCTACATCTAATTGGAAAACATCGTGAATATAACGTAAAACGGCCATATCCATAGCATCGCCAGCCACACGCACCGATTCAGAAAAAGCCGTAGACGACATGGTGATAATTGCCACCTCTGAAGTGCCACCGCCAATATCTAAAACCAAATTTCCCAAGGGCTCATGTATAGGAAGGTTAGCCCCTATGGCTGCTCCCATGGGCTCTTCAATAAGGTACACTTCGCGCACACCGGCCATGAGCGCAGCATCAATAACGGCTTTTTTTTCCACTTGTGTAATACCCGTAGGCACACATATAACCATGCTGGGTTTCACAAAGCGTATGCCCGTCACAGCTTTGCGGATAAAATAGGAAATCATCTCCTTGGTAACATCAAAATCGGCAATAACGCCATCCTTCATGGGACGAATGGCGCGAATATTCTTTGGAGTACGGCCAATATAGCCCTTAGCTTCATTTCCCACCGCAAGCACAGTTCCTGTGGTAGCGTCCACAGCCACCACCGAAGGCTCATTAAGCACAATGCCATGCTCCCTTGTATATAACAAGGTATTGGCAGTGCCCAAATCCATAGCTAATTTTTTACCTAAACGCCCAAAGAGCTGTGAAAGCATCATTCATCCTCACTGTATGGTTGATGATCAGCATCATGATGCGCCGCGCGATCATGCACTTGAGCTTGAGGCAAAAGTTGATGCAAACGGCTTCGCAAATACAGATTTTCCAGAAAAAGGCTTAGATAGTCCGCACATTGATTTAAGAAAGAACGTAGGGCTTCATCCATTTCACGTCCGTCGCTATGCGCAAGACATAAAACCCCTCGTGCCGATTTATTTACCACCACAGGAATGCAAATTATAGCACGATAAGGCGGCATATCGGGCATTTTTCCAAAGAGAGAAATATGTGTATTACCAGTTAATCCATCAGAAAAAATAGATTGGTGTTCATCTCTAAAAACCCAGCCCACCATACCACTTTGAATGGGAAAGACCAATTGTTGTCGCCCTTGCAAAAGCACTTGTTTGTTTTCTCCTTCAAGCACATAGCATTCTTCAGAAGGATCTAACGAGGCAAAAGCGCAGTACTCAAAACGCACCGCATGAGCCACTGTGCGTAGAAAATTTTGTAAAAAAGTAGACCACGCCTTATACTGAAAACGCAAAGAACGTATGATACCAAGGCAAGTAAAATAGTCTGCTATGGTGGCAGGATTTTGCGGTAAGGGAATTTCACCATCTTCAGTTTCATCTCTTTCACTGACAAGGTCGGCAAAAAGTTGTAAAATTTTACTATCTTTATCCGAAAAAGAATACAGCTTCTTACTGTCTACGCAGAGCACCCCCCCTGACGGCACAGAGCACCCCATAAAGGCTTTTACACCATTTTCCTCTTCATCTTTATAGTACCCAAGTTTATGCTGATTTTTATCATAATTCATCATAACAATGGGCTTATTGTCACGTAAAATCTCCCCCGACAGGCTCATATCTGGGCTAATAAATTCACAATAATCGTTGCTGTCACCTAGGGAAAAGGTGGCCGCCAAAGCATACTGCTCACCATCTTCTTGTGGAAGATAGAGGCTTGCAGAGTAAGCGTCAAAAACACTGCAGATAATTGCAAGGATTTGAGTATGCATATATGTCATTTCTTTCATAGTGATATCATGTGTTAAAAATAGGTTAGGCACTACCTAAAAGGTAGTTTAGCAAAGCACAGCCAATGCCGCAACCGTTTTTATGGAAAAGTTAAACAAACGTATATATTACAGTTTTTTACAAAAAAGAAATATTATATCTTTTATAAGCAAAAATATTTCTCAAAAACATTTAAGATTCCATCCAGATGAGGCTGGCTTGCCTTCCTGATTCTTTTTCTTGTCTGTAAGAAAAGAAATGCTCTCTCATGCTATAGGTGCAAAGGTCAAGTCCAAAAATATTTTGCAGTGGCACTCCTGCTGTGCACAGTTGATCTCGTGTTAAAGTCCATAAGTCCATGGTTTTTCTTGCTGTATCGTACCAAGGAAGAAAGTTTTCCCCCCATTCATCAGCAAAATGTATAAACTCCGCCACAGGTGGACTTAAGCTTGGACCACGCACAGCAAATAAATCTTTGGCTAAAATATCATAGTGTTGGCAAAAACGCTGTATGGCAGATGCAATAAATTCTATCTTATTAGCGCGCCACCCAACATGCAGTGCCATAATATGTTTTCCTTCTTTATGAGTAAGGAGCACAGGCTGGCAGTCTGCGGTTTTAATCATTAACGCAAGCCCTGTTTTATCGGTCGCTTGCCCATCAGCCTCAGGCAAGGGATGACCTGCATAGGTACGTGCTACTTCCAGTAAAGTGGGTTGAGGATCAAAGATAAGTTCCTGTCCATGCACTTGTGAAAGTTCGCTAAAAGGATGGCCAATATATTTTGTTAAATCTGTTCTATTGTGCAGCACGGCCTTTTGAGCATCCTTGGTTACATAGGAGATGTTGCCGCCTCCATAAGCCCCAGAGGATGCGCCGCCCTCTCTTGTTTGAAAAAGACAGCGAACCTTCGCAACACCGGGAAAAGAAAAAGGAATTGATGTTATACCCATAAAATACCTTCATCGCTAACAAGCGCTTGTACTGGAATATCCCATTCTTGAGTGGGCAAAGCGTCCACAATTTGCCACGAAAAAGCAAAGCCCATGCACAAGACTTTATCTTTGTTCAAAAACTGTAAAAAACGATCATAATAGCCCCCCCCATAGCCTATGCGTTGTCCTTTGGGGGTAAAGGCTACACCGGGAATGAGTAAAATATCTAATTGAAGCGTGGTTTGATCTGATGCCATGATGTCTTGTTTAGGTTCAACAATGCCATATTTTCCCACTGTCAAATCTTGCATATTTTGACAGGCTATAAAATCCATATGGCCTTGCTTTCCTTGCTGACAGCGGGGCAAAAAAACTTTTTTACCTTGCCCCCAAGCTTGAGTACATAAATCTTGTGTTTGTACCTCTCCCTGAGTGGGCATATAGAGTGCTACGTGCTGTGCCTCTTGCCAAACTTTTTGTGACAATAAGAGATTTTGTGCTTTTGAACTCAATAACTGCACATCATGTAAGGATTGTTCTTTTCTGCGACGCAACATGTCCTTACGCACAGCTTCCTTGGAAATTTTTTCAAACATAGACTTACCTCTTTTACTCTCTATCAAGCTATGTTATCCTTTGCATATAAATAACTCTAACAAGGAAACACTGTTATGCCAAGCCCTGAAAATGTGCTTTCCCCCACCGAGGGGAAGCAAGATTATATGTGGATTGTTATAGGTGATATTCATGACGATATTTCCTCCATTGATGCTATTGCCGAACTTGCCGATGCTGATGGTATTATTGTTAGTGGGGACATAACTTTTGATGGCGGCGTCAAGCATGCAGAGCGCGTGCTTTTAGCTCTCGAAGAGCTGAATCCACATATTTTGGCCCAAATCGGCAATATGGATAGAGCCGAAGTCACAGAGTGGCTAAAAGAAAAAGATTGGAACTTACATACAGAGGTGCGCGAGCTTACCCCCGGTGTCTGCGTTTTTGGTGTGGGTGGCTCAACCTTCACCCCCTTTGGTACGCCTAGTGAATTTCCTGAATCAAATTTTTCTACATGGTTAGAAGAAGCCTGGTTAAAAGCCCGTAAATGGCAAAAGCATGTGCTCATTTCGCATAATCCCCCTAAAGACACATTGTGCGATGTTATTGGTGATAATGTGCATGTGGGATCCACTGCTGTTCGAGAATTTATAGAAGAAAACCAACCTGATATTTGTATTTGTGGACATATTCATGAAGCGTGTAATATGGACAGAATTGGGCGCACCATCATAGTTAACCCCGGAAATTTTTCTGCTGGCGGTTATGTGGTTTTACGATACAATAATGGGCGACTTTCTGTTGAATTAAAGCATATATAAATAAACATTTAAGGAATAAATATGCCTAATAAAAATACTGTTTGGCTTTGTTACGGGCTATATATGGCGTCTGTTTTTTTGGGAGGTCTCACTTCGCTTGTTGCTGTTATCATTAACTACGCAAGTAAAGGAAAAAGCAACTCCGATCTTATAAACGATCATATTAAGTGGCAAATTGGTACTTTTTGGAAATCCTTAATTGCTGCAATACTTCTTGGAATCATTACCTATCTTCTGCATATTACGATAATTCTGGCCTTTATTTCCTACCTTCTTTGGCTCATCTTTTTCATTTGGTACCTCTATCGCCTTATTAAAGGTGCAATAGCTTTTCATAATGGAAAAAGAGTGTAACAAGCTATTAAAAAAATCACTTCTGCTTTTCCCTTCAACTGCTTTTTTTTGAACAACCTATGATGGAATAGCAGTGCAAACTTTCATTAAAGCGTGCAACAAAAGTTTTTTTGTGAGCACGCTTTAAAATTTCCTTGATACAAAAATTATTTCCCTTATTAGAAAGTAAAAGACACATTTTAAAATGTGTCTTTTACGTGCTGAACAAATCAGCAAAAAGAATATCTGACAAAGCAGATTGCCTTTTTCTAACAGCCTAGTATATGTACCCTAAATTACTGTGCGGCTGTTTGCGGCAAGAAATTTTGCAAGTCTCTGGAAACATTAAAAGTAGCCAACTCTGTATTTGCCGCAGCGGCAAAAGGTGAGTTAGGATAGTTTTGGGCAACAATTTCAAGCAGATTCCGCGCCTTTTCATTATTCCCTAGCTTACGGTATAAGCGAGCCTCACGAAAGCGTAAACCGGGATATTCCGGAGACTCTTTAGCAACAAATTGATTATAGCGCTCTAACCATTCTAAAGATTCAGGTATACGATTGGCTACTTCTGTAATATCCATAAGCGTGCCCATAGTTTCTTTACGACGTGCGTCATCGGCTCTATCTGAACGATCTTCTTTTAACTCATCAAAAAGCTTTAACGTTTGCAAGTTATAACTATAGGCATCTTTAATATCTTTACGATTTTCCGCATCTTTGGCTAAGAAATACGTGGCATAAGCTCGCTGATATTTTGGAATTTCTGTATTATTTGCCAGCTCTATCCACATAACTAAAGCTTTATCTCGTAAACCCAAATTTTCCCACGAAAGAGCCATGGCATAGTCCAATTGCAAGCGCATGGCCTTGGGCATATCCCAATCTTTGACCAATTCGCCCAAATCGAGCATAGCGTTCCAATTGCTTTTTTCTAAATATTTATTGAAATACAGAGCAAAAGTAGGTTCACTATATTTAGGATGCATGGGAGTTTTCAAGAACTCTTTAAAATACTCCATGGCCTTTTCATCTTCGCCGCGCTCTAGATAACCGCGTGCAATGGCATTACGCAAATCTGCATCTATGGGGCCATAACGCTCACGCACCAAGGGAAAACCATTCCATAAAGTCAGAATGCGGCCGTAGTTTTCTTCAAGCAGGGAGTTTTTTAAATCCGCCATAAAACCACGCATAATAACATCACGTGCCAGTTCTACATCAGTATTTTCAGGGTGTAGATCTATAAAGTCTCCTGCGGTGCCCATGGCATCGGCATATTGCTTATCCCATAGTTGCCATAAAGCGTACTTTAATAAAGCCGTGATAGACCGCGCTTCTTGAGGACGCTTTTTAAATAAATCTTGATACGCAACTTGCGGCAACGGCTTGCCTGGATTTTCAAAAACAGCATACATTTCAGATATCTCAAGCGGACTATCATACATGCCTTTCTCTGCATTACGCAGCATGGCAAGAGCTGCCGCATCGGTATCCGGATGCTTCTCTAAAATTTCATCAAAAACTTCTTTTGCCGGCAAGGGTTGCTCTAACTCTAGATATAAATCACCAATACGAGCCAGTACATCGGGGCTACTTTTGGCAGAAGGAGTCAGGTTGTACAAGAGCCAATATTTAAGCATAGCATCATTTTTTTTGCCTAAATTATAATCAATATCAGCAAGGGCGTATAAATATTCCGGCTCATCAATATAATGCCTAGCCCAACGTTTTTCCGCAAAGTCAGCGTATAACGTAGCCTCTTTAAAATTTTTCATACCCACAAGGGCTTGTACTAAAGCCATGGTAGTTTGCTTAACGGCAGAGGAATCAGGATATTCTTGTAAAACAGAACGGAAATTTTCTTCCGCTTCAGCGTACATTTTTTTGCCAAGCTGGGCTTTTCCTAAAAGGAAAAATGCTGTCGGCACATTTAAATCATAAGGATAACGCCGTTTTAAAGCGCCAAAGTAACCTTCAGCTTCCGCTAAATTGCCCACATTTAAATGCGCAAGCCCCAAACGATATAAGGCATCAGGAACACGGGTAGAACGCAAATTCGCATTCATAGCTTCTTCGGTACTACCTACAATTGCTTCAAAGCCTTCTAAGGGCTTTCCCTCATGAATGGCTGCAATAGCATCGCTTCTTCCATAAAGCACACGCTCGCGCATATCTTTAGGAATGCCAATCATAGCCCGCAGTTGATCTAATATGGGTAAAGCATCCTTGTATTTCGCGTCTTCAAGAAGCTTCATGGCTTGCGCAAACAACTCTTCAGGCACAGGAGGCTTAGGGACAACATTGCCCTCTTCGTCCATGTAAATGACAGGACGTTCCTTCGCCTTTTCTTCCGCGCCTTCTTTTTTGGGCGGTTCAGGTTTTTGGGCAGGATCTACACTTTGCACTACAGCCATATTTTTTTGTGTAGAAGCACTGTTGGTGGGCGCCACTTTAGGTGCAGAAGATACCACCGGCTCTTTTGGGCTTTGCGTATTTTCAGATTTAGCAACAGGGCCTGTGGCCTTTGAACTTAAACCGGCATCTTCCGGCCAAAACTCTGGCCCGGCTTTATTCACAGGGGCAGTTATCGCTTGCGGCGTTATGCTGGTGGCACGACGAGTTATATTCTCAGGAGATGAAGCCTCTTTTGCCTGCTCTTTACCTTGTTCTTTTGGTTGCTCTTTAATTGTCGCATCTAGCGGCTTAGGCAGGGCTGCATCTGATGTTTTTGTTACTGATTCTGTGGCTGGTTTTTCAACAACAGACTCCGCAGCCTGAGCTAAGATAGGACAAGACATCGCCCACACCGCAAAGGCAAACATTAAGGGTAAAGACACCACACGAAGAGACCGAACTTCGGCAAAGATTATTTTCAGCATCGAGATTAGATATGCAATTTTGATTCCAAACCTAAATACAGATTTTACTGCCCTTTCTTTTTCAATTTTTCTATAAGTGTCGTGCGTTTAACACCCAAAAGTTCTGCTGCTTGATTTTTTACACCGTCAGATTTTTGCATGGCTTCCTCTAGCAAGCGGTCTTCAATGGCATCTAAAAATTCTTTAAGTCCCATATTATGACGCTCTAATTCTCCAAGAGTAGGCCATCTAAAGCCACCTGCATCGCTTGCCTGTTGCCCTAAAGGAGCAGTAACAGTGGATGCAGGGGACGATGTCATATTGCTGACAGGGGGCACGAGAGCGCTTTCAGCAGCGTCTCTTGTTACGTCCATTTGGAAAGTGTCTTCCACAAAAGCTTTTGTGGGAGAGTGCAATATTTCATCTGAAAGCTCGGGAAGCTCGTCAAATGACCCCACAGCATCCATAATTTTTTGTGGTAAATCGTCCACTTCCACTGCAGGCCCATCAGCTAAAATACTGAGCCTTTCCATAAAATTTTCTAATTCGCGCACATTTCCAGGCCATGCATAGGCCATAAGAATACGCGCAGTTAAAGACGGAAGCTGCAGTACAGGTCTTTTTTTCTTTTGACAAAAGCGTTCTAAAAAGTGACGCACTAAAAGTAAAACATCGCCTGCTCTTTCGCGTAATGGAGGAAGGTGTAAAGGAATAACATTGAGTCTATAATACAAATCTTCGCGAAAGCGTCCGGCGGCAACCTCTCCTTCTAAATCCCTATTAGTGGCTGCAACAATGCGTACATCTACCTTTTTAACACCAGATCCCCCTACCCTTTCAATCTCTTTTTCTTGCAATACGCGTAAAATTTTTACTTGCAAGCTTAAATCCATTTCGCCAATTTCATCTAAAAACACCGTGCCGCCATCAGCCATTTCAAAGCGGCCTGGGCGCGTGCGAATGGCATGGGTAAAGGCACCCTTTTCATGACCAAAAAGTTCGGATTCTAAAAGTTCTTTGGGTATAGCCCCACAATTTATAGGAATAAAAGGCTTCTCGGCACGTTCGCTATAGCTGTGTAAAGCGCGCACTAAAAGCTCTTTACCTGTGCCCGACTCACCCGTAACTAAAACAGTGCTGTCAGAAGGAGCAACTTTTTTTAGCATGCGAAATACTTCAGCAAGACAGCTACTTTGTCCTATAATTCCGCTTTTTTGCCAATCCATATATTCTCCTACCAGCCTATTGAAAACAATCAATTTTGGGGCAGTCTTTTCAAATAATATATTTGTAAGAAAGTGAAAAAAACCTTGATGCGCAATGCATTAGATAAGCACAATCATTTTACTTTTTACCATTGATGCAACGCTATGTATCTTTTAACAGCTTGCTAAATGTCCATTGTTTTTTTTGTATTGCTTTTCTTTAAAGTATACAGCTAAGTGAGTATATGTCAATACACTGACACAAGAACATAATCCGTTGCGAAACTGTCAACATTCAAAGAATAACGCGCTTCAAAACATAAAGAAAACTAAAAAAATGTGTATTTGCGCATTAAAAACCCCTTTTCTTCCTTGCCTCATAATACAAAGAAGAAAAGGGGTAAATAAAATGCTCCATATGTCTTTATGAGGGGAAAGACATATGGCAACACAAAAAAGCTATAATGAAATGCCCCATTGTATAAATGATAGCACTCACAAATATCTATGCAATTTTACGCTTCAAAGGCACGCATGACAGCAACAGTTTCTACAAGAACTTTACGCAGTTCTTCAATGGCTGGTTCAATACCGCTACCGTCTTTGATAGCAGCTTCAAGCACTTTTCCTGCTTCCGCTAAAAGTTCTGCTCCAAGATTAGCGGCAGTACCCTTCACAGTATGTGCTTGCATTTGTGCATCTTCCATGTTTCCTGCAGCCACTGCTTCAGCAATCTTATCAGGAGCATCGCCAAGGCTATCCGCAAAACGAACTAAAAGTTTTGCATATAAACCACGATTGTTAACAACACGAGATACACCATCTTCCCAATTCAAAATCTCTGGTGCCATTTGTTTCCTCCAAGTGCATAGCCTTATTTTTACTTATACTAAATCAGCTATTTTCAATATATTTTATTGCGACATTTCCATACCACTATTCGCATCAGAATATAATACACATTGAATCGAAGATAAGCAAGGGTAAATAATCTAGAAATACAATTTTTTCTATTTTGATATCATAATCACAGAGCTTTTTTTGTTATATGTAAATAAATAATTACACCATTAGCTGGGCAGAAAAGTCCAACATGCGCGCGCACCTTTCTCAATTTTTCCTATTCCTTTGTTGTGCTCGCTATAGCCCAAAGCAAAAACACCATTGACTGTAAGCATGCGCACTAGTGCCTCCCACGGAAAATCATGGTTTTGATGTAAAAAAAGCGCTTCTTGCCATACATCCACATCGGTATTAGATGAAAGTCCATCGGTTCCGAGGCACAAGCAAAGAGAGGCGTTGGCAAGCTCCCATACAGGCGCTGTACCCACAGCAAGATGCGCATTCGAACGAGGGCACAAACAAACCGATACCTGTTTTTGCTGTAAGGTTTGTATATCCTTTTTAGAACAGTGCACACAATGTATGGCTAAAGTTTGTGCATCTAATAAAGCTAAATGGGCCGCATAATCCACCGGAGCTTTGCCCGGCGCTTGCCAATTTTGAGGATATACATGGGGCGCGTATACATCTACAAGCGCTCCCGTTCCTTGCGTGAGTGCTTGCTCTTCTTCGGGAAATTCTGCCAAATGCAAGGTAAAAGTTTTTTTACGCTCTTGGCACCAAAGCTTTGCACGCTGCAATGTGAGCGCATCGGTAGAATATAGAGCATGCCCGCATGGAATACACGACGTTCGTAATTCCTGAGGTACGGCAGCATACGCTTCTTGACTACGAGAAGGAATGCCATTTTCTTGATTAAAATCTTCCCAAAATCCGAACCATTCCGCCAATAAAAGTGGCTCTAGACCAACTTCTTGTGCCATTTGCGCCACCCAATGCATGGCTCCGCCGGTATAGTCGGCAAAAAGAGCTGTGCCACTTTGCTTCATGGCAAGCATGCCTTCCTGTAAAGCCGCACGTAAAGGTTGTGCATTAAAATCTTGTGCTGTTTTGGGCAACAAAGGAATAAGGCTTTGTAACCATGGCACAAAGCCTTGTCCCCATACTGTTTTTTTTGCTACAGCGCACAATTGCATATGCGTATGGGCATTAACAGCAGCCGGCACAAGCACACCATCGCCAAGATCTTGCACACCAAGCCCCGTCGGTACATCTTTGGCAGAATATTTTTGTGCGTGCAGAATAGTCCCTGCTTGCACCACCAAAAGCATATCATCAATACGGCGCAAAGGAGCAAAAAGCGCTTTGCCCTTCGCCATGGCCTCCCCCTGTAGAGGAATACACGAACGCACACGATAAGCTTGTAACGTTGAAGAAGAAATATGCGACATAGCAATCCTTAAAATGTATATATTCGCCCGGGTTTTTTGACAACATACCCGCCCAAAGAAGAGAGTTTTTCTGCAAAAGCAGCACTGTGCAAAATACCTAAAATATTTTGCACCAAAACATTATCTATGGCGTAATCAGGAATAATAAAGTCGTATTGCTCTGTGCATATGGGAATAAAATCTAAATGAAACATCTGCGCCGCCGCGAAAATTCCCATACCCACATCGGCGGAGCCCAAAGCAATTTGTGCTGCCACCGAAGTATGTGTAAACTCTTCTCTTGCATAGCCATAAATACTGCTGGGGTCTCGCCCAATTTGCTTATGACAATAGTCAAACAAAATGCGTGTCCCCGAGCCCTTTTGTCGATTCACAAAGCGTATGTCTGGAGCGTATAAATCTTCTACACTATGAATATTTTTAGGATTGCCCTTGGCTACCATTAAGCCTTGCTCACGCCCTGTCACCTCCACAAGATGCACGCCACCTTGAGGGAAATATTTTTTCACATAAGAAATATTATAGCTTCCATCTTCTTCGTCCAATAAATGCACGCCGCCCAGATGCGCTTCGCGCCTTTTTACAGCCATAATTCCCCCCATGGAACCCACATGCGACGAAACCATATGCTGCGCAAAGTTTTGCACATGCAGCATGTCTCCGAGTTCATCAAGTAAAGGGTCATGACTGCCTATAACTACTAAAGAATTTTCTATTTTAGTAAGAGGCTGCAAAAGACGAATGGGCACAGACTCTCCGCTGGCATAGCCTTCAACCCCTTGTGGCACCGTCATAATTCCATCGGCCTTCATGAAAGAGGACACCACGCCACTTCCTCTTTGCAAAGGAGATGCAATGTGACGCCCCTCTACATAGCCCAAGCGCACTCGAATAAACTCTTCGTACTTCACACCAGACATCACAGGACGTGCCAAAACAGCTTGTTGATATAAAGGTTCTGCTATCTTCCTTTTGTTATACAGCTCCACAAGAGGTTTAAGCACTTCTTCTAAAACAATAATTCCAGAGACAGGATAACCAGGCACACCCAAGATGGGCTGCGCATCTTTATAAGCCAAAATAGCTGGTTTTCCAGGCTTTATAGCTATGCCATGATGCAATATTTCAGCTACATTTTTTACACTTTGCAAGCTAAAATCTTCCCTACCGGCAGAAGAGCCGGCATTTAATAGCACCATATCGCATTCTATCAATGCTTTTTTCAAAGCCGCAGTAATTGCCCCTTCATCATCCTTACAAATAGGATACACCTGTGCACTTGCCCCCCAAGTTTCAAGCATGGCGGTGAAAATAGTAGAATTAAACTCTAATATATCACCAGACTGAGGCCTTGTATGTGGTGCCACCACTTCATTACCTGTAGGAATAATACCCACAAGCAGTTTTTTCAGCACAGGTACCTCAAGCACCCCCCCAGCAAGCAAAGCCCCCATGGCTGCTGGGCTGATAGTGGTATGTGAAGGGAGAATCATTTCGCCTTGGCAAATATCTTCACCAATTTG
>CAYJAD010000017.1:0-37952 GCA_964368075.1 uncultured Desulfovibrionaceae bacterium
GAAGCTGCCAGCTAAAGCTGGGGGTTTTAACCCTCCCAAACGGGGACAATAAATAAATCCGTTTTATCTTATCGTTTGCATAACACTCTATTAGCCATAGAGTAGCATAGCGTCTCCATAGGAAAAGAAGCGATAACCTTGTTGCACAGCTTGCGCATAGGTATCTAAAAGCCGTTGTCGTCCCACAAAGGCAGAAATCATCATTAAAAGTGAAGATTCCGGCAAATGAAAATTGGTAATGATGCCATCTACCACGCGAAAACGCTGACCGGGATACAGAAAGATATCCGTCCATCCTGTAAAGGGTTGCACTTTGCCACACAATTGAGCCACGCCTTCTAAAGCACGTACCGAAGTGGTGCCCACAGCAATAACAGGACGTCCTTGCGCTTTTGCTTCTGCCACGGCAAGGGCTGTTTCTTCAGGAATTTCTATATACTCCCTATGCATAGCGTGGGAACGTATATCTTCGTTACGCACAGGACTAAAGGTTCCATAGCCCACATATAGTGTAATTTCGGCCCATTGGCAGCCATGCTGCGCCAAAGCTGTTTGCATATCTTCGGTAAAGTGCAAACCTGCCGTGGGTGCAGCTACAGAACCCACTTTAGCTTTTTTAGAAAAAATGGTTTGATATCTGCTTTGATCTTCGTCGTCATCACTGCGTTTGATATAGGGAGGTAAGGGTATATGCCCTGTAGCGGCGAATGCTTCGGCTAAATCTCCCTTCCATGCCAATATCACTCGGCGTTGCCCAAAGGGGCCGGATTCCAACACAGTAACAGTGATACCTGCGCCAAAGTGAAACACATCGCCATCATTTACCCTGCCGCCGGTACGTACAAGGCCTTGAGCTTCAGCTTCAAACCAGCCCTCTTTATGCTTTTGCACCTGAGCTGCTCCTACCACTAAGGGCAGGGGGCTCAATAGCAAAAACTCTACCTTGCCTCCACTGGGGCGTGTGCCCAATAAGCGCGCTTGCAGTACACGAGAGTTATTAACCACCAACAAAGCATTGGGGGGAATGTGCTCACAAAGTTGTGTAAATTGACTGTGTTTTATTTCTAAAATATCCTTATGTTTCACTTTACGTGGAATAACCATAAGGCGCGATTGCCCCCTTTTCTCTGGGGGATATTGTGCTATTTGCGCTTCAGGCAAATCAAACCTATACGAGGAAAGCCAAAAATCTTTTTCTTCCATAACAGTTACTGTACTATTTATGTGTTATAATTATTTTTTTATTTTATCTTCAAAAAATGCGCCCGATAATGGCATGCACTTACCTTGTCAATATGCCCCCTTATAGGCTATGCAATGGGGGTATGACAAGAGCAAGCTTGTAAAAAAAAGCGGGGGCTCTTTCACACATCTATTTTAAACAGGCTAACAACAAAGAAAACTTTACCCTTACTAGGATATATATGTACAGCGCGCCCTATATATTTTCTGAAAATAGCCCTTTTCATGGCAAAAGCATACATCTTGGCGTATGCGGTTCTATTGCTGCCTTTCGCGCTGTGGATCTTGTACGTTGGTGGGGAAAAAATGCCATGCATACCAGCGTCACCCTTACCGAAGCTGCGCAGCGTTTTATAAGCTCGCTTACCTTTGAAGCACTGGGAGCCTTGCCTGTCTATAGCGACATGTGGGAAAATGAACGCATTTTCGGCCATTTAGAACCTGGGCAAAATAGTCATGCACTGGTTATTGCTCCTGCTTCTGCCTCCACCATAGCACAATTGGCTCACGGTCATGCCCATACTCTACTTGCTTGCCAAGCTCTAGCCTTTGACGGCCCCCTGCTAGTGGCACCAGCCATGAATCCGCGCATGTGGGCAAACCCGAGCACGCAAGCCAATGTGGAAATTTTACAACAACGCGGTGTGGAAATACTTGTACCGGCACAAGGCGGCACTGCCTGCGGCGAAGAAGGCCAAGGACGCCTTGCCGACCTACGCCATATTTGGCTTGCTTCCTTAAAAGCCATTACCAAACAAGATATGCACGGCAAAAACGTTCTTATTACTTTAGGCCCCACACGTGAAACATGGGATGCCGTGCGCTACTGGTCTAACCCTTCCACGGGCACCATGGGTATGGCTCTTGCCATAAGCGCTTGGTTACGTGGTGCTAAAGTGCATGCCATATGCGGGCCCATTACAGAAAATGCAGGGTACATGCCCTTACATACGCACATGCAACGCCATGATGTGCTTTGCGCCAATGATATGTACAATGCCGCCGCTGACCTTTGGCCGCACATGGATATGGGAATTTTTACCGCCGCCGTGGCAGATTATGCTCCTAAACCCTACGAAAAAGGCCACCATGTTAAATTTAAAAAAGATCAAGCGTCGTCTGGCTTTAGCTTAGAGTTTACCCCTAATACCGACATTTTATACACACTGGCACAACAAAAAAAATCGCATCAAAAAATTCTGGGCTTTGCCGCAGAAACAACGCAAGATATGATGGGCGCTGTGCGTAAAAAGCTCAAAGCAAAAGGGGCAGACATAGTAGCCGGAAATAATATTTCTTCGGCAGATTCAGGCTTTGGCACCGCGACCAATGCCATGTATGTAGCAGATGCTCAAGGAAAATGCGAAATATGGCCCACCCTTTCTAAAACTGATGTGGCTTGGAGATTATGCTCATGGCTTTTGGAAATATAAATCCTTACTTTCTCCCTTGGCAGCACCAAGGCGTAGACTTTCTGTTAGCCGATGAAGCCGTCCCCGCAGGGCTTTCCCTGTGTCATGCGCCTGCACAGCCAATGCAAAAAACAGCACCCCATAGGGCTACATCTACGCAGCGCTATTCAGCGGTAACACCACAACCTCAAAGCCAAACGCAAGCTTCTGGTTCGGCCGCACATGGTTTGACTGCGGTGAGGCAAGCACCTACTCCGCCAGCTCCATCTGCCCTTCCCATACGAGCGCAAGACACGCCTAAACATGCGTTGCAAGAGACATCAAGACCCACTATGCCCCCCATGGAACACTTGCCACATCTTTGGCAAGAGCGCCTCCAAGCCACCAAGCCCAACGCCGTGCTTTGGACGTACTGGTCTTTAGGCTATGACCTTTGCGGCTACCCCAGCGATGCACGACGCGCCCTGTTAAAGAAAATCATTGTGGACGATTTGCAACAAGGCTTTAAAGATTACTCCTTGTGGCCCTGTGCCCTACCCGACACCGCGGCACAAAACACCGGCGTCTTACCGGAACTACTCCCCCATGCACAAGCCTTTTGGACTGGCGTACAAAGACTTCATGCGCGAGGCTTAGTCATTTTTGGTTCAGCTGCAGCGAAGGCTGTGGGGCTACAAAAAGAAGCAAAGCCTGCCAAGTTTATTAACCACAACGGATGTCGAGTACTTTTTATAAATGATATAGACTATTTAGTTGAAAATTCTTCTTATTATCAGAGTATGTTGGCAAGCCTTAAACCTTTTTTAAAACAATTTCTCCATTGGTAAGAAGCTTTTTTTGTAACGTATACCTTTTTCCCACGAGAATATCATGCAAGCACTACACATAGTAGGTTATAAAAACTCCGGTAAAACAACGCTACTCTTACAATTGGCCTCTGCTCTAGAGTGCCAAGGCTTACAAGTGGCCTGCATAAAGAACATACAAAAAGACGCCCACACCATACTCCATAGTCACGATACCAGCGATACCGGCCGTATGTGTCAACAACATACCTCTCATGCAGAAAATTCACGTACAGTGCTCACCCTAGGGCAAGATGCCTCCTCTCTTATTTGGCTAGGAAAAATGGATTTACAGTCTATTTTACCCTTGCTTTCTGCAGATATTATTCTTATGGAAGGGAGCAAAAGTTGTGACTTTTTGCCACGCATTCTGTGTCTGCGGCCTGAACATCCAGAAGACGCACATGCGGCAGAACTTAAACCAGAATTGGCACTGGCTACCTATAGCATAGCCCCGTGGGAAAATAGCATAAAAAAACAAGAAACTCCCCTCTCCCCCCCTCACTTTATGGGGGAAGAGAGCAATATACAAAAACTAGTAACTCTTATACGAGAACGAGCTTTTTTATTACCGCGTCTTTCTTGCGGTGCTTGCGGGCATGCAAGTTGCTATGCCATGGCGCAGCATTTAGTAGCAAATCCAAGCTTACAGGCACATTCCACTTGTCCTGTACTGCAAGAAACTTTGCAATTACAGGTGAATGGAAAGACCATTGCTTTAAACCCTTTTACACAACGCATATTAGCCGGTGCTTTAGGGGGCATAGTACGCGAGCTTAAAGGGACAGAGCCTCATGGCACTATGAAAATACAATGTACATATTAAGGGCACTAGCTTAACGAGCATATTTTAGTAGATTCATTTTTGTATCAGCGACCTCAACTACATACGCTTTACAAAACAATAACATACACTATTTTAAGGAATATAATGCTTTTTTCTTTTCTTTGTTTCTTAGCCGCGGGAGCTGTTGCCGGAATATTTGCAGGGCTTTTAGGTGTGGGGGGCGGTATCATTATTGTGCCCATACTCTCCTTACTCTTTCCACTTTTGGCAGTACCTGCCGAGCATGTGCACCATTTAGCCTTGGGAACATCGCTGGCTAGTATTATTGTAACATCCATTTCCAGCGCCAAATCGCACCATGCCAAAGGCGCTGTACGCTGGGATATTGTAAAAACCATAAGCCCCGGCATCGTGCTAGGCACCTTTATGGGAGGCGTAGTAGCGGCCTATATCCCCAGTTCGTACTTAAAAATACTCTTTATCCTTTTTTTATATTTTGTCGCCATAAACATGATTTTCGGGAAAAAAGGACAAGAAAATGCCTCTAAGCACAAGGAAAAACTGCCCTCATTTTTAGGTATAAGTTTTGTGGGTGGCGGCATTGGCCTTATTTCAAGTTTTGTAGGTATTGGCGGAGGCACCATGTCAGTGCCTTTCATGGATTTTTGCAAAATTCCCTTACGCACCGCAGTAGGTACTTCGGCGGCCATTGGTTTTCCCATTGCTGTGGCCGGTACCTTTGGCTATGTTGTGGGGGGGTATAACATAACAAATTTACCAGAATACACCTTTGGCTATGTGCACATGCTGGCTTTTGCTGGCCTTGCCATGGCAAGTTTTTTTACAGCACCCTTGGGCGCTAAACTGGCTCATAGTTTACCCATAGCCACTTTGCGACGTTTTTTTGCAATTTTTCTCATTTGCGTTGCATCTCGAATGCTTTGGAACTTATAATATTACGGAGATATTATGGCACTAAAAAGTACCTACAACCGTCAATTAGCTGAATCTGTCTGGTGGAACCTGTTCTTACTTACAGTGGGGGGTGCCTTTGTGGCCGTTGGCATTCAAGCCGTAGCCGTACCCCATCATTTTGTTTCCAGTGGCATTATGGGCATTGCCATGATTACATGGTACCTTACTGATTTTCTCACCGTGCCATATTTATATGCTCTCCTTTCTGCTCCCCTCTTTATCATTGGATGGTTTTTTGTAGGGCGGCAATTCTTTTTTTACTCCCTGTATGGTGCCGCCATCATAGCAGTATGGGGCTCGCTCATTCATTTTACTATACCGGTACAAAACGATCTTTTAGCTGCCGTTCTTGCTGGTGTATGCGTGGGTACAGGGGGCGGCATTATGCTTCGCTCTTTTGGCAGCTCCGGCGGCGTCGATATTATTGCCATTATTTTACGAGAGCGGTATAATATTTCCGTAGGTGCTTTTAGCTTTTGCTTTAACTTTCTGGTATTTGCTTCAGCTGCCATGCAATTTAGTTTAGATTTAGTTATTATTTCTTGTATAATGCTCTTCATAAACATGAATATACTTGAATCGGTTTTAAAGCTTTTTAACCAACGGAAGATGGTGATTATTATTTCCAAGCAGGGCGAAGAGATTTGTGAAGCCATTAATCTTATGAGTCGCTTTGGCGTTACCTTTTTACGCGGAAAAGGTGGCTACTCAGGCAGTAACAGAGAAATTCTTTTAACTGTAACCAACAATATTTATTTAAAAGAATTAGAAAGCATTGTTTTTAGCATTGACGCACATGCCCTTTTTGTGGTGGAAAATACTTTCTATGTTTCCGGCGGGCAATTTTCAAGAAAAATATATAAATAAAAGCAGATTAATAGCCATGTATACTTTTTTATCTCGAGGATTTAATAGGGAAAGTCAAACTACCATAGGCTGTCAACAATGCCACACTCCTTTACTTGCGGTAAAGACCTGACGTAAAGTCATTATGCGCTGCGTGCAGTGCAAAAAAGATTGGCCACTAGAAGAATATATTAAACATATGGACGACAACCTAGAACGCTTTTTAGAAAATTCTTATTGCGATAGGGTGTAGTATTCTCCTGCGGTGAAATAAGCACCGTACAAGTATTTTATTGACGAAATACGCTAAGCCCTTTAAGGTGCCCCCATGTTACATTGTATTATTTATATCGCTTTAATTTTGGCCATTAACGTGGCCTTTGTCCATGTCCCACTTATTGCCCTGCCCAATGGCGAAATGTGGCCTCCTATTTCTTTGGCAGTGGGTTTTACCTTTGTTATCCGCGACTATGCGCAAAAACACGTGGGGCACCATGTGCTTTGGTGCATGCTCATAGGTTGCGGCTTAAGCTGGTATTTTGCCACGCCAGAACTAGCTCTGGCCTCAGCCTTAGCCTTTGCTTTTGGCGAGTTGGCAGACTGGGCAGTATTTACCTTTACAAAAAAACCTTTTTCACAAAGAATCTTATATTCAAGCTTGTTAGGCGCGCCTCTTGATAGTTTGATATTCTTGACATTGGTTGGCATTGCCACGCCTTTCTCTGTAATTTCCATGACATTAAGCAAGTTCTTAGGGGCCTTCATTGTCTTTATGCTTGTCAGAAAGCGCGAACATCGTTTATTAAGAGAACAGGCGTAAATATTTTTTATTTACTTGTACATAAAGCATAAATACTCGCCTACCATATTGACTTTTTTCATGATTGGAGAACATCATGACCCAAACTACAGCCCATAAATGCGGCTGGGTGGCTCTTATGGGCCCACCCAATGCGGGTAAATCTACCTTACTCAATGCTATTTTAGACCAAAAAGTAAGCATAGTTACCCCTCGTCCTCAAACTACACGTAACCAAATTGTGGGCATTCTTTCAGAAAAAGAAGCGCAAATTATCTTTATGGATACCCCCGGCATGGCTCAAGTGCGTGGACGCTTAAGCAAAACCATGTTGCAATCAGCATGGCAAAGCATGGCACAAGCACATATGATTATTCTTATGCTGGACGGCGATTTGTATATCCGTAAACCGGAATTTTTGAAAAATGATTTAGCAGCTCTGGGCGAAGCTCTTGCTGTAGAAGATCGCCCCGTGTGCATTGTTGTTAATAAAATTGACCTTTTTGCTGATAAAAGCAAAATGCTCCCCCTGCTCACACAGCTAAATGAATTATTCCCCAAGGCAGATATTTTTCCTGCCTCTGCTTTACGCCGCAACGGTCTTGAAGAGCTTAAAAAGCTTATTATTTCCCATCTGCCTGAAGCAGAAGCGGAATTCCCTGAAGATCAACTTTCTACGGCGCCCATGCGCTTTATGGTTTCAGAAATTGTGCGCGAAAAGTTGTTTTTACAATTAAAGCAAGAAGTGCCCTATTCTGTTGCTGTTGATATTGAACAATGGGAAGAAGACGAAAGCCGCGGGCAAACTATTATTCATGCTGTCATTTATGTGGCGCGTCCTTCACACAAAGCCATGGTCATTGGCAAGGCGGGGGCCTCCATTAAGGCCATTGGTAGTGCAGCTCGTCAAGATATTATTACCCTTTTAGAAGGCAAGGTGCATTTAGAACTTTGGGTGAAAGTGCGCGAAAACTGGACAGAAGATGTAAACTTCTTGCGGAATCTTGGCATGATGCCAGAATAAGATAGGTTTCCTTATGACCTTAGATGCAAAAAACATTGCTGCAGGGCTTGCGCAAGTACAAGCCCGCATAACTAAGGCCACACAAGAGGCAGGCTTTGAGCATGATGTTGCCTTGGTTGCAGTGTCAAAATTTCATGATGCAGAGGCCGTCATGGCGGCTTCTTTGGCAGGCCAAATGCTGTTTGGTGAAAGCTATGTACAAGAAGCCTTGGCTAAGCAAGAAAACATCCGTCATTTATGGCAAGAAGAGCAAAACAAGGCTTTGCTGCAATGGCACTTTTTAGGGCATCTGCAAAGCCGTAAAGCCAAAGATGTGGTGGGGCGCTTTGATCTTATCCACTCTGTAGATTCAGAAAAATTAGCGCGACTTTTAGAAACAGAAGCCGCCAAAAAAAATATTCGCCAAGCGGTACTCATTCAAGTAAACATTGGCGAGGAAGAACAAAAATCTGGCATAAGCAGAAAGGATTTATCGCAACTTGCTCATTATATTCTGCAATGCCCTCATCTAGAGTTACAAGGGCTTATGTGTTTGCCTCCTGTTTTTGACGCAGGTCTTGCCGCCAGACCGCATTTTGCGCTTTTGCGTTCTTTGCGTGATGCATTACAGCAAGAATTTTCATGCTGTTTGCCGCATTTATCCATGGGCATGTCGGGCGACTTAGAAGCAGCCATTCTGGAAGGTGCGACACTTGTGCGCGTAGGAACAGATATTTTTGGACATCGCAACGGCTAATAGCTAGTCTTTCAAGGTTCTTACTCTATGGATAGTAGCCTTGTATTACATAAAAAACAGTAATACACTTGCCTATGCCTTGCTTTTGTATGAGTTTCTGGTATATTTTGTGCATGTTTACAAAATAGCGATACAACAGTCATTTTTTTGAAAGGAGTAAACCATGGCAGATAAAAACGCGCTCCCCGAAGGCGAAGCGCCTCCAAAAAAATCCGGCTTTAAGAAATTTATTATTATCTTCTTGGTTTTACTAATTCTTGGCGCTTCCGGCGGAGCTGGTGCTTATTGGTGGTTTTACATGCGTGTTCCTGTAGACCCTGCTACGGAAACACAAGAAACACAAGAGAAGAAAGACGGTGATGCCGCCGCGACGAAAACAGGTGAAGAAAAACAAACATCGCCCCGTATTGAGCGTCAATCTAACTTACCGCGCTCTCAAGGTCAGGTACTTCCTTTGCCGCCTTTTGTGGTTAACCTTTCAGACCCCACCGGCAAGCGATACCTCAGACTTGGCATGGAAGTAGAGACCAATCAAGATGTTGCTGCTAGCGTGAAAAGTCAGAATGCCAAAATTCGTGATGCAGTCATAGTGCTTTTGGCAGGTAAAACCTTTGCTGATATATCTTCTGCAGAAGGAAAGATACTACTTAAAGCCGAAGTGGCTTCACGCTTAAATCAAATTTTGGGTGGCGCCTACGTGGTGCGGGTGTATTTTACAGAGTTTGTAGTAGAATAACACTAATAAAAGAACTTCATTATTCAAAAACAAAGGAATGCATATGAGCCAAGACGATCAAGATGCTCTTGCTGCTGAATGGGCAGCTCAGTTAGAGGGAGAAGAAAACTATGATGCGGCGGATCCTTTTGCCGCTTTACAAGCGCAAGAAGAAGCTTCAGGCATACCTTCCACTGATGATTTAAGCTCAAACGCTTCCAGTGATGAAGATTTGGCCTCAAGCTGGGCCGAAGCCTTGGCAGCTGACGCCGAAACGAGCACAGCAAAAGAAACAAAGAAGCCTTTGTCTTCACAAGCCAGTGAAGCCGTATTTAAAGATATGTCTGACATTGCCAGACGCCCCACGCCAGACGGTACAAAGCGTGAACTGGACTTTATTCTGGACATTCCGCTAGACGTTTCGGTAGAGCTTGGTCGCACGCGTTTGCTCATTAACGAGTTATTGCAATTGGGACAAGGCTCTGTGGTAGAATTGAATAAATTAGCCGGCGAACCCCTTGAAGTTTTCGTTAATGGAAAATTGGTAGCACGTGGCGAGGCTGTAGTCATCAACGAAAAATTTGGTGTTCGCCTTACAGATATTATTAGCCCCATGGAAAGAGTAAAACAGCTTGGCTAATACAGCTACCCCATCGAGCGATGTAAAAAACATAGCCGAAAACGTGCCTACGCCTCAAAGTGACGTGAAGAAAGACTCTCTTGGCCTTCAAGAAAATCAAGAGAATCGAGAAAACGATGCCAGTCATACAAGGCAAAGCGAAGAAAAGAACCAGAAAACCAACACTGCTACAAGCAATGCTATGGAAAAAGAAATATCTGTCAAAGAACTTCCCAAACATAGCAGTCTTGGTGCCAACACTGTGACAAGTACACAAGTGGCGCCGCCTTTGCCATCAGACAGCGGTTTCAGTTGGGGGGGCTATTTTCAGTCCATTGGTATACTGCTTTTTCTTTTGGCGGCATTGTGGCTTTTGGTGTGGTTTATACGCAAATATGGCCGTTTTAACTTTATTCCACGTCCGGGAGATTTCCCCCATGGGGGCTTGCGCCTAGAGGCTCAATTGCCCTTAGGACCTAAAAAAGGACTGGCCGTGGTGCGTTTTCTCGATAAGAGGTTGCTTGTGGGCATTACCGAGCAGCAAATTACGCTTTTGCAGGAAGTAAAAGATAATGATGAAAGCATGGATTTTAGCAAAATTATGGATGACATCCACAAGCAAGAATCGTCCTAGCGCTTCGCCTTGTGATGTGCCCATACTGCCTAAGATACGCACTGAGCGAACGCTTTGCCCTGTGCTCTTTTCTCTGTGCGCTGTTTTTACAGCTTTGCTTTTACCTTGTCTGGCTTCTTATGCATGGGCTGCGCAAGATTTAGCCATGCCCCCCATGTCTTTAACTCTGTCCGGTGGAGCCTCCAGCCCAGAAAAAGTTACTGTTTTATTAGAAATTCTTTTTCTACTAACCATTCTATCAGTGGCACCAGCCATTATGCTTACGGTGACCAGTTTCACACGCATTATTATTGTTTTTAGCTTTTTGCGTCAAGCCATGGGCGTGCAACAATTACCCCCTACACAAATTCTTGCATCGCTGGCTATTTTTATGTCAGTGATTATTATGTATCCTGTGGGCAAAGAGATTAATGATACAGCTTTACAGCCGTATCTTTCTGAAACTATTGACTATAGAATTGCGCTAGAAAGGGCACAAATCCCTTTACGCACCTTTATGTTTAAACATACACGAGAAAAGGATATTTCTGTCTTCTATGCCATTTCTCGCATGGAAGCCCCTAAGAATAAAGACGAAGTGCCTACCATGATGCTGGCAGCAGCCTATGTGATTTCTGAGTTAAAAACGGCATTTACCATTGGCTTTTTGATTTATATTCCATTTCTTGTTTTAGATATGGTTATTTCCAGCGTTCTTCTTGCCATGGGTATGATGATGCTACCCCCCATGATGGTATCGATGCCTTTTAAGCTCTTACTCTTTGTTATGGTAGACGGGTGGAATTTACTTGTGGGCTCGCTGGTTAACTCTTTTCTTTTATGACGCAACGCATAATAAAGCATGTAACAAGCTTGTAAGTAGGCTAACCAAGGAGAATGCTCTATGTCACCAGAATTTGTTATCGGTTTCGGACGCCAAGCAATCGAATTATGCCTTATGATGGCTTTGCCCATGCTAGGCGTAGGACTAACAGTAGGGGTAGTGGTAAGTATTATTCAAGCGGCCACACAAATTCAAGAAATGACCTTGACCTTTATTCCTAAAGTTGTGTCTATGTTTATCGCCCTGCTTCTTGCCCTACCTTGGCTTATGGAACGCATCATTACCTATACAAGAGATGTTTTTATTAATATACCTACCTATATAAAATAAAAAGATTTCATAGTGTCATTTTTTACTGAGAGGGGAACTTTTTTTAGAAAAAAAAAGTTCCCCTCTCAAAAAAAGCAAAACCTATTCTTCTAAAGCTTCAGCAAAGCGCGCACGCAAAGCTTCTAATTTAGTACGAGCGTCTTCCATTTGCGCGGCGCGGTCACGTTCTTTTTGTACCACTTCAGCGGGGGCTCTTTCCACAAAACTTTCATTGGAAAGCTTTTTAGCGATAGCCTCCATTTCTTTATCAATTTTACCAATTTCCTTATCTAACCTTGCCAATTCACCATGAAGGTCAACAGAGCCGGAAAGAGGGATAATAATTTGACAACCTTGTACTACTTGCGAAGCAGAAGCTTTGGGAATTTCTGCCTTGGCATCTAGAGTAAGTTCTTCCAAGCGTGCAAGATTACGAATCATTTCTTGTGCAGCAAGAAGAACCTGCTCTTGCTCAGCATTTTCTGTTTGCACCAACACCTTTAAACGCAAAGAAGGCGAAATATTTAGCTCAGACCGAATGGTACGCACTGCCACAATGACACCTTGAATAAATTCCATGCGAGCAGCTTCTACAGGCTTATGGCATGCAGGACGCGCCACAGGATAGCGCTCAAGAGCTATATCTTGTCCGGCACCTCCGGGAAGGGCTTGCCATATTTCTGCGGTGACAAAGGGCATCATGGGATGTAAAAGCAGCAAGGTTTCGCGAAGCACCGTCCATAAAACATATTGCGCTGAGCCTTTACGAGCTTCGTCTTGCATATCGGCCTTAATAAGCTCTAGGTACCAGTCGCAAAACTCATTCCAAAGAAATTTATAACCACCTAGGGCCGCATCGTTGAAACGATAGTCGTCCATGGCTTTTTCCATATCTTCCTTGGCTTTTTCTAAGCGATGCAACATCCATTGATGGTGTAAACCTTCGACTTTTTCAAGTTCCACAGCACTTGGTACTTCTTCTGGCAAGTTCATCAAAGCAAAACGAGCGGCATTCCAGAGCTTATTAACAAAGTGTCTGTTGCCCTCAATGCGATCTTCAGCAAGGCGAATATCACGCCCCATGGCGGCAAAGGAGGTCAAAGTAAAACGTAAGGCATCGCAACCATATTTATCTATCATTTCTAAAGGATTGATAGAGTTGCCTAGAGATTTTGACATCTTGCGCCCTTGAGCATCGCGTACCAAAGCGTGCAGATATACATCTTTAAAGGGAACTTCATCCATGAAATGCAAGCCCATCATCATCATGCGGGCTACCCAGAAAAAGAGAATATCAAAACCGGTTACGAGAACAGCCGTAGGATAAAAGGTGGCCAGCTCATCGGTTTTCTGTGGCCACCCCATGGTGGAAAATGGCCATAATGCAGAAGAAAACCATGTATCTAGCACATCTTCATCTTGCACAAGATTTGTACTTTGACATTTGCTGCACGTGTGCACATCTTCCAAACTTACAAGAAGTTCGCCGCAATCTTGGCATGTCCAAGCAGGGATTCGATGCCCCCACCAAATCTGACGGCTAATGCACCAATCGCGTATGCCATCTAACCAATTAAAATACGTTTTTAACCAGCTTTCCGGCAAAATTTTTGTTAATTCTGGCACAGCGGCGCGCGCTCTGGGCGCTAATTTTGTGGCGGCCACAAACCACTGGGTAGAAACATGCGGCTCCACCACGGTATGACAACGATAACACTCCCCAACGGAATGCTCTATATCTTCTATACGCATTAAATCGCCAGCGGCTTCTATATCAGCCACAATATTTTTACGGCAATCTTTTTTATTTTGTCCGGCATAAGGGCCGGCTACTTCCTTCATAATGCCCATATCATCAATGGCCTGAATAAATTCTAAACCATGCTTTTGCCCAAGAGCCCAGTCATTATGATCGTGCGAAGGAGTTACCTTTAAAGCACCAGTGCCAAACTCTCTATCAACATAATTATCAGCAATGATGGGTATTTCTCTTTTAATGATAGGCACATAAGCTTTTTTTCCTATCAGGTGCGCGTAGCGCTCATCTTCGGGATGTACACAAATGGCGGTATCGCCCAAAATAGTTTCAGGGCGTGTGGTCGCAATGGTTATGCTTTCATCCGCATCTACAATATGGTAACGTATATGCCATAAGTGGCTTTTATGATTGTTGTGCTCTACTTCGTCATCAGCTAAGGCTGTATGACAACGACTGCACCAGTTAATAATGTAATCCCCCTTGTAAATGTAGCCTTGGTTATATAAGTCTACAAAAACTTTACGCACTGCTTCGGAAAGGCCTTCATCCATGGTAAAGCGCAAGCGGCTCCAGTCAACGGAGGCGCCCATTTTTCGAATTTGGTTAAGAATGGTATTGCCATATTCTTCGCGCCATTGCCATACTTTATCCACAAAAGCCTCACGGCCAAGATCTTGACGCTTCACGCCATCCTTAGCCAAAGAACGTTCCACCACATTTTGTGTAGCAATGCCGGCATGGTCTGTACCCGGCACCCAAAGAACTTTTTTTCCCTTTTGACGCGCATGACGACAAAGCACATCAATAAGAGTCAAGTTTAAAGCATGACCAATATGCAACACGCCTGTTACATTGGGCGGGGGTATAACAATGGCGTAGGGCTCGCCTTCAGCTTGCATATTTGGAGTAAATGTTGCATTTTGTTCCCAATGGTCACACCAACGCGCCTCGACATTATGAGGCTCATAGCCCTTAGGTAAAGCAGTATCTGCCATCTTGATTTCTCCACAAAGGTGCCATACTGTGCCTCACAGGAGACAACTACATGCACCGCTCAATTTATATTCTCTGGGATGCGTCACACATTTGGGGGCTCATGGCCCTACACACCCTCCAAGGAATGGGCGTGCCGCATCGTATTATTACCTGCAATGAAATAACCCACGGCGCTCTTTCTGGCAAGCCAACACTTTTACTGGTACCCGGTGGCACAGCAAGTCTAAAATTTCAAGCCCTTGGAAAAAAAGGGGTGGCTGCCATTCAAGAATATGTAGCGCAAGGGGGCAACTATCTAGGTTTTTGTGGTGGAGCCGGCCTTGGTCTTTCGCACGGCCATGGCTTACAGCTGTGCCCGTGGAAGCGCGCAAGCTATACAGACAGAATTCAACATCTTGTTTCAGGGCATGTGATCTCGCAACTCACGCAACACCCGCTTAGCCCTAAACTAGAAAGTATTGCCTTGCCCATTTGGTGGCCAGCACGTTTTGCACCAGAAAGCTGTGATGATGTAACCGTACTTGCGCACTACTCAGCCCCTGGGCATGATTTTTATTTTGCCGATATAGACTTACAAGCCTTGCCCCATGGCACCTTAGAACAATGGCAAGACATGTATGGCATAGATATGGGCGCCGCCTTTTTAAAAGAAAAGCCTTGTGTGATTACAGGAAATTACGGAAAAGGACGTTATGTACTTTCGTATTCACATTTGGAAACGCCCTCTTCGCCTCAAGCCAATGCTTGGCTAGCAGACCTCTTGCAAGAGCTTGGCGGCGTAACTCCAACGCAGAATATGAGTCCGCCTTGGGATGTGGAAAAAATTCCCGACGCATGGGCACACACAGCACAAACAAAACTTCTTTTTGAAGCAAGAGATGGCCTGCGTAAGCTTTTGCATTTGGGCAAAAAACATCACCTTCTTTTTCGCCGTACGCCTTGGCTTTATGGCTGGCGCACAGGTATTCCCGGTGGTGCGTTAAATAATCTTTACACGGCATTGTGTACTATTTTGGGCTGTGTTCCCACCGCGCAAGCCTTGGAATATTGGCAAGAGGTGCACAGTGATATGCAGCTTATTTTACCTATTTTTTTACAAGGCGTAGAAAATTATTTACTGGCAGAACGCCTTGCCACCACTTTGGCTGTACCCATGCCACAAGTCATGGATAGACGGTACTTACATGACCAGCAAAAAATTCTTTTTGGCACTGTTATGCATAGCAATGGCGCCATGAAAGAATTGCTTACTATTGCAGATACACTTCTTTTATTGCTTATGAAGAAATAATGAAACTTTTAGCGCGTTGAAAAACATTATAATTAAAGCGTTTTGAGGGGATGGGGAAAGAAGAGGGAAGGAGAACTTTTGGGCTTTGGCACTTGTTTCTTTAAGGGAAGGTTCCCCTCCCCCTAAAAAAAACTTATGATTCCTCTATTCTAAAGAACCAGCATACATTTTCCAATTGTCTGCTGCTACATCAAGCACATATACTTGCCCCTTAGGGCAAACAGCGACATGATGTAATGTAACAAAGCGCTCGGGGGTATTGTTCCCTATGGAAAAAGTCGTGCATATAATTCCTTTAACATTTTCCTTGCCTGTTTCTCTGAAAGCCATTCCTTCCATATGCTTTCCTGCAACCTTCATCAGATGTTCACCGGCATCTTTCACTGCAATAGCTTTGGGTCTTTGTGTATCAAAAGGGGCTTTTTCTAATAAAAGAAAGGGCACTTTAGGCATAGCGGCTACTATGGTCACATCTAGCTTACGTAGGTTATTATCTCCTACTATCAACGTACCGCCAAGTAAGCCATCTTTAGAAAAATTCAGCGCGACAGCGTCATCTTTTAGCAAATCTTTTCCCGTATTAGGGCTTACGGTGCCTGTAAATAGATGTTCTTTAGCAGCATTGTATACGTAAATAGTGCCGCCATCATCAGCAACTATTTCTAGATAATGATGCGGAATGCCTACAGGGGTTTCAATTTCCCACCAGCCCACATATTTTTGTATGTCCATGTCTGCAGCTAGACTTACGTGCAGTGTAGACAAGCACAAAACACTAGCCAAAAGCCATGCCAAAAAAGGAGCTTTTTTCATAAATAATTCCTTCCTCTGAGATTTACAAGATTTATGCAGAATGCATTGTGCAGAATTTTTCACCCATAGGATGAAGTGAAAGACTAGGGATTTTGAAGATATAAAGTATTTATCAAGATAGTAAGTTCATCAGCACCTACATGCTTTGTGAACTCTCTATACATGCCCTGTGGGCTGTTAATAATTTCTGTAGCAGCTTTCCACCCGTGCAATTCATATTTATCATTTTCATCTATATCTATAATCTTTAGCCGCGCCAATACATCACTCACGCTCTCTCTATCTACATGCCCTATAATAATCATTTCAGTATTGCTCATGCTACCGGACATAAGCAAAGATTTTACCGTATGAGCATGGGCATTAAAAAGCAATATATCCATGCCTACGCCGCCATCTATATCTACTAAAATATCTTGAATAGTAATTTTTTTTAAGGCGTCAACATCTACTTGCAAAAGATCATTGCCGGCGCCACCTTGCAAGCTTTTGTCGTGCATATCGCCCAAGAGAAAATCATGGCCTGCATCACCGCGCAAAATATCGCGCCCAGCACCACCGCGCAATATATCGTCACCATCTCCACCTTCTAAGATATCTATACCTGGCCCGCCATATAATTTGTCGTTGCCCGCATTACCATAGAGCGTATCATCACCCGAAGCACCGTAGATTTTATCGTGGCCTTCATCGCCATGCAGTATATCCTTACCGTGGCCGCCATCCATAATATCATTACCGGGGCCACCATGCAGTATATCGTCCCCATGGTCGCCATATAAAATATCATCCCCCGTGCCACCATAAAGCGTATCATTACCGCTTTCGCCATCCAAAATATCATCGCCAGCACCACCATGCAAAACATCATGGCCTCTGCCCCCAAAAAAGGTATCGTTTTTATCTGTGCCTTCGAAAATATCGTTTTTATTGGAGCCAAAAAGTAAACTGGGTTCAAAATCGTCTATGCTATCATCGCCCAAGACTGTGGTGGGCTTTACAGGGGTGATAAAGTCTTCTTTTTGAGTAACATTATCCTTGGCCATATACTATCCTCTATACTGCTAAAGGCTAAAAAATAATCCATTCAAACAAAGCACATCCATGTTTATTTTTGTGCTTTTTGTACTGCATATATTTTTTTATGTAAGCTATATTATATTCAAATTTTTTGTGAAAAATAATTGTGCAGAGCTCTTAACAAAGGATTGCTACTATAAAGGAAATAAAAACATAGTGAAGAAGCATACAATACAGATTTTTTCACGATGAATTTCTAGAGCATGAAGAAGCAAAGACTGTTATAAGTGAATTTCCTGAACTTCTCTTTGCATAACTTGTAAAGGGCATGTTTTTGTGCATAGTCCACAACCGACACAATGCTCTGGAGTAAAGTCTACCAATCGCGACTGCACATTAACCTGCAATGCTGTGGTAGGACACAAAGCTGTACAAAAGCCACAATGAATACAGCGTTCTTCATTGCGACAAACATGCAAGGCCACGCCAAGTACTTTAACGCCCTCTTCTTTTAAATATTCCACACCTGCTTTAATATCTTCTTTATTTCCAATAAGCTCCAAATGCATATTCCCTTCTTTACGAGGGCTAATTTGAGCTTTTAAGATATTAAAAACTAAGTGATATTTGGTGACTAATTGGCATACGATGGGACTGTTTGAGATATCAGAAGTAAAAGCCAAGCGCACTTCTTGACGGTGTTGAGAAGATGTCATGGTGTCATATTCCTATAGATATTTTATGCAAAAGCCTTGCCCCATACATGCGGCATGGAAGAGCAAGACTGTAAAGCAAAATTTTATAATTTTTTTGCACAATGAAGGCTACATTGCTGAAAGCAGATGCTACTCTCAGCAATGTAACTTTAAAATGTATTATTTATTGGTTGCCAAGAAAGCTTTCGCTCTGCTAGCTTCAGCCGATGTGGGGTATTTTTTCATAAGCTCTTGCATACGGGCTGTGGCAGCAGCTTTTTGCCCTAATTTGCTAAAGCTTATGGCTTGTTTTAAATACGCAGAAGCAGCGCGAGGGCTTCTAGAATACCCTGTAATTACCTTATCATAAGCTACAGCAGCTTCATTAAATTTATTTAATTGGAAGTTAGATTCGCCAATATAATACCATGCATTGCCCACTTGACCATTGCTGGGGTATTTGCGTGTAAAATCTACAAAGGCGGCTTGAGCGCCAGTATAGTTACGTGCGTTAAAGGCAGCTACACCTTGGTTATATAATTGTGCGGCAGGGTCGGTGCTTTGTGGTGGTGCCGTTCTTGGAGCAGGAGGCGTTGGCGCTACGCCTAAAGCAGGCGCAGAGGCCAAGGGAGCACCGCCAATGGGGGCGTCCAAATTAAAATCTAAGCTTAATTTGCTTTCCACTTGACGCAATGCAGCATTATGCTTGTTGAGTTTGTCCATAACACCACGTGTGCCACCGGCGGCATTGAGTTCTGCCATTTGCGCACGTAAGACATTCAATTCTTTACGCATACTTTGTGTTTGCGCCCAAGAATCAGCCAATTGTGCCTGTGATGCATTCAATTGCTGATCTGCTCTAGATTGACGAGCTTGCATGGCATCATAATCTGAGCGAGTAGTACAAGCACCCATAAAAAGAAGTAAGCAACTTCCTAGAACAACGCTACGTTTCATACCTTTTTGCATTTTTCACCTCTCAAAACAAAACTTTTTTATAATAAGTAAGCCTAGCTTTCAGCTCACTCATTGGTACAACTATTCTCATTTTCTGGCAATGGACTTTTATGAGCTTTTTTTCTGCCCACCAAAAGATATATTATGCCACCAATAACGGGCACAAATACTGCCAATAAAAACCATAATGATTTTTCTTGCTCTGTGGCAAAATAGTGATTTCGCACATGCCAAATGGAATAGAGGTTAGGTAACATGGGCACCAAAAGTATAAGAAAATGCCACCATTCCATAAATTACTCCATTCCTTGTATCATTTTTTTCTTTCGTTCCATCATATACATACTCACAATGGTCAGCATGGCTCCAAGACAAATGGCAATATCTGCCACATTAAAAGCCGGCCAATGCCAAGAACCCGCGTAAAAATCTAAAAAATCTACCACTGCTCGAAAGCGAATGCGATCTATGAGATTTCCTAGAGCGCCACCAAGTACTAAACCCAAGGCCGTAAAAAGCAACACACAATATTCTGCGGTACGCACCAAGTAGTAAATGGCTACAACGGCAATGCAAGTGGCCACCAAAAAAAGCCAGAACTGCCACTCAATATCAGAACGATTCAAAAAACCAAAGGCTGCGCCACGATTATATATATGAATAATATTAAAGAAACCGTCCAAAACTGTTATGGTTTCTTGTTGCGACACTTTTTGTACCACCAAATACTTGGTAAGCTGGTCAAGAAAAATGACCACTGCCGCCACCCCTGCAAGAATTTTATAGCGCATGCTTAGCCTACCAAAACCTTAGTGCAACGAGGGCATAAAGTGGCGTGTTCTGCATGACTGCCCAGCTCCGTACTGTAAATCCAGCAGCGTTCGCATTTTTCGCCATGGGCTTTTTCTACCATTATGGCCACGCCTTCCACCTCTTCAGAACGATACGCCGTAGCAGGTGCGTCCTTTAAAGGTAAAAGCTCATATTGCGACACAATGGAAATGGCACGTAAGTCTGCTTGCAAAGCCTGCAAAGCATCCATTTTTTCCGGTGAAACATATACAGAAACACAAGTATCTAAAGAGTGCCCCACGGTACCATCTTTTCGCAAAGGCTCAATGGCTCGGGTAATGGCGCCACGCACTTCGAAAAGTGTGGCCCACTGGGCAAGAGTGGCTTCGTCTAAGAAAAAGCCTCGCTTTTCCAATTCGTCTTGTCCTAAGGCCGGCAAAGCAAATACTGTGGGTACCGTACCCGCGCCATGGCGTAAATCTTCTGGCACATAGTCAAAAACTTCCTCTGCAGTGAAGCTCATAATGGGAGCCATATCACGCACGAGTAAGGATAAAATATACCATAAGGCAGATTGCGCTGAATGACGCTCCACACTTTGTGCGCCGGAAGCGTATAGTCTATCTTTTAAAATATCTAAGTACGTGGCAGATAAGTCTGTGGCACATAAATTATGCAAAGTATGAAATACTTTATGAAATTCAAAGTGTGCATACGCTTCTTGAATACGCACATGTGCCCGCGCCACCACATCTAAAGCATGTCTGTCCAGCGGGTCCATATCTGCCGGATCCATAAGCTGCGCGGTGCTCAAATCTTTAATATTACCAAGCAAATAGCGGCAAGTATTGCGTAAACGACGATAGGCATCCACCAAACGATTTAAAATTTCATCAGAAATACGAATATCTTCACGATATTCTACAGATGAAACCCATAAACGAATGATTTCGGCACCAAATTTATCAATCAATTCTTGTGGTGCAATAACATTCCCTATGGACTTGGACATCTTGAGCCCCTTGCCATCCACCACATAACCATGGGTAAGCACGGCCTTATAGGGCGGTGTATTGCGCGTAGCCATGGAGGCCAATAAGGAAGAGTGGAACCAGCCACGGTGCTGGTCAGAGCCTTCTAAGTATAAATCTGCAGGAAAGCTCGTTTCTTCGCGTTTTTCCAGCACAGCAGTAAAACTGGTGCCGGAATCAAACCACACATCCAAGATGTCCATCTCTTTTTTCCAATGGGCACCGCCACACTTGGGGCATGTAAGCCCTTCAGGCACGACATCTTCCATGGCACTTTCATACCAATAATCACAACCTGTGGCATGACTGGCAAAACGTTCTGCCATACTGTGCATCCATTCGGCATCGTTCCAAGCTTCGCCGCAAGCTTCGCACAGCAAGGCTACAATGGGCACACCCCATTGACGCTGACGAGAAATACACCAATCTGGGCGCGCTTCAATCATATTATAAATACGCTCTTCGCCCCATGTGGGAATCCACTGTACTTTTTCACGAATGGCTTGCAAAGATTTTTGACGCAAAGCATTTTTTTCCATGCCAATAAACCATTGCGTAGTAGCACGAAAAATCACAGGCTTTTTGCAGCGCCAGCAATGAGGATAGGAGTGCTTGATTTTATCTTTGGCTAAAAGATTACCCACTTCTTCCAATTTTTCTATTACTTGCGGATTAGCCTCAAAGACGGTACTGCCGGCAAAAAATTCTACACTTTCCAAAAAGCGACCAGCGTCATCTAAAGGCGAATAAATTTCAAGGCCGTATTTTAAGCCCACTTCATAGTCTTCGCGCCCATGGCCTGGCGCTGTATGTACGCACCCTGTGCCGGCATCAAGGGTAACATGTTCCCCAAGCACCACTTGCGACGGGCGATTATAAAAAGGATGCGTCGCTTGTAAACCTTCAAAGGCTTGCCCTTTTGCTGTGGCTACCACGGTATAGTCTTGCCAGCCAAAACTCTCTGCACAGCCCTTTACCAGCTCTTCGGCCATAATATACTGCGCATTCCCTACGGCCACCAAGGCATAGGTAAATTCCGGATGCAAGCACACGCCCATGTTATCAGGCAAAGTCCATGGAGTCGTCGTCCAAATAACTATATAATTTTCCTTACCAGCACTTTGCGGAAAAACTTTTTCCAAGCCCTTATCCTGCAAAGGAAAACGCACAAAGATAGACGGCGAAGTGTGGTCATAATATTCCACCTCTGCCTCAGCAAGAGCTGTATGGCATGAACAGCACCAGTAAATAGGCTTTTTGCTACGGGCTAGATTACCGGTGGCCGATACATCAGCCAAGGCATGCGCCGTTGCAGATTCATAGGCAGGGTCCATACTCATGTAAGGCTTATCCCATACACCAAAAACACCTAAACGCTTAAATTCTTTGCGCTGAGTATTTATCCATTTTTCTGCATATTTACGACAGGCCTTACGCACCACATGGGCAGGAAGCTCTTTTTTCTTCTCGCCTAGCTCATGCTCTACCTTAAGTTCAATAGGCAAACCGTGACAGTCCCAACCGGGAACATATTTCGCAGCAAAGCCTTGCATATTTTTAGATTTTATAATGATATCTTTAAGGATTTTATTTAATGCCGTGCCCATGTGTATATGTCCATTGGCATAAGGAGGGCCATCGTGCAAAACATATTGCCCTTGAGAGCCGGAAGCTTCCACCATAAGGTCATAGGCTTTCATCTGTTCCCAACGCTTCAGCGCTTCGGGTTCACGTTGTACAAGATTAGCCTTCATGGGAAAACGGGTATCAGGAAGGTTTAAGGTTTTTTTATAATCGCTCATGCACTTTCTCCAAGGGCGGAAATTTTATTTGAATATGTCAAACAGAATTTTGCAACATGGCACAGAACGCCCCAAGCGTCAAGTTTTACAGCATATCGGGCCATGGAAAAAGAGAAAATGTGCTGAATTCTTTTCTTGAGGGTAGAAGGGGATTTTTTGCCAAAACCCCAAAGTCCCCCTTCCCCCTGAAACTCCCTCCACCCCATAAAAGAGCTTTAATTATAAAGGAAATTACAATATTTTCGACATGTGCAACACATTCTTTCCTGCATTGCTACAATCTGCTACTTAAGCTTATGAATAACACCAGAAGCAATCATACCCTCTGATCTCTCTTTAAATTCTTGCATGTGTGCGCTTTGAGAGTGTTTTTCCAGATGTGCGGCACTTTGCCATATTTCATAAAAAACAAAAGTATTTTCGTCTTCCATATCTTGATGCAAAGCATACTGTATGCACCCTTCTTCTGCGCGCGTGGCACCTAGCAACACTTCACTTATAGCTGAGAGCAAAGCTGCGGATTTCCCCGCTTGCGCCTTTAGTATAGCCACAACATAGACTTCTTGCATTTCCATATATACTCCTTATTTTCCTTTTTTTAATTTAGGTAGCTTCATTGGTGCAAATTTGCAAGCAAATTACACTAGCCACCACAAAGATTTTACGCTAATATGAATTCGGCTAGAAAAATATAACTTGCTACAGAAAGCGTCATTTTTGCGCTGTATTTCATTAAAAAAGGAGTTTATTTAAATGAAAAAAATTATACTCTATTTTTTTGCTTTACTTATTTGGCACTGTACTGTGAACTTTGAACACTGCTCTGCTGAAACAGCGAGTACGCCTACAAAAGCTCTTGCACAAGAAATGTCACAAATACAAAACCTTATTTATGGTGAAATAAAAGTTACATTAAGCAAAGAAAATAAAGATGCCCTAACAAAAGCCCTGTTTTCAGATAAAGTAGCTCTAGATACCACTACATTAGGTTCGCATCTTTTTTCTTTGGTTGATTTACAAAGCCCTCACGCAGACATAACCATTGGCATTTCTGGTCAAGATAGCCCCACCCTAACACTACGCAAAAAAGATGACTCGTTTCAAGCTTTTAATTTAACAGCAAAAAATTTAAATGCTGCCAAAACAGTAGCAGATAACATTACAGAAGAAGCCTTTAAAAACGGTACTTCCAACCTACCAGCCATCATTGCTTCCTTTGGGGTTATGATAAAAGACAGAACAAAAGCAGACACAAAAGTCATACTTAATGCACAAGATAAAAGAGAGCTGCCCTTATTACTTCAAGTGACAGAATGGAAATTTTCAAATAAATATAACTACAATAAGGCAAAAAGGCTTAACACCATTTTCATAACAGCTGAAAACGATTATATGAAAGTGATGCGATTTGCCATTTCAAACAATGCTTATTTTGTGGATTTCACCTTTGATGACGATTTTAGCAGTATTATTTTAGAAGTGCCCAAAAAGACCTTTGAAAACTTAGGCCTTCTGTAAGATTTTTACACAACTTTATTTTACGAGATTTTTTACGATTGCAGCGCGATGCATTGCACAGCAATAGTAAAAAACTTTACAAACGCATAGCACCCTTGCTATGTTTACTTGTGAATGAACTGTAGCTACAGTGCAGCCTCACGCATTTTGTGAGGTTGATTTATCATAAAACAATGCAATCTAGGGGACTTACGCAGTACAAAATTAAACTTTACACTGTGATTTTGTACACCTTTTATATTACGCTTTTATAAAAACATTAATTTTAATGACTTATGCAGAAAACGTTTGTAACAGTGCAACTGCATAGCTCAATTGGTGAAGCCTCATTTATGAACAACACATTCTTAACAGCAGATGTAGACATAGCGTCTTTATTAAATATTTCTAGCGATATATATATTGTTATAGAGCCTGCCACCATGCAAATCTTGGAGTGGAACCCCGCTTTCGAGAACCTGTGCTTTGAGCAAACCACCCCTAAGGTCGGAATGTCTCTTTATGAAAAGCCTTTTGCTCCTCATTTTTCTTCCTTACGCGAAATTATTGAAATACAATCCCAATTACTTAAAAATGGCGATTCCCCTTCTTCCTTTGCTGCCTTACCCATAGGGGCTAAAAAAGATATTTTTTATAGAGCATACGCAAAACTTGTACATATTTTTAAAGATAAAAATGCCGCCCTTATACAAATTACTATCAAGGGGTATGATGACATGTCTACAAAATCAATTATGCAAAGCCTTGAACGCCGAGAAACTTTACTTAAAGCTACCAGCAAGGCCGCCCAAGAGTTACTTTCTGAAAGCCATGATTTTGACACCACCATTGATACTGTTTTAGGAATTTTGGGCAATGCTACCAATGTGGACAGGGTTTATGTTTGGAGTATACACGATGCACCAAACCCCGAAGAAGACGACAGGCTTTATACCTCGCAATTGTACGAATGGTCTGAAGGGGCAGAGCCCCAACAAGGCAATGAACTTACAGTAAATATGCTGGTGGATGAAATCATTCCCACTTGGATTGGCACTTTTCTTGAGGGAAAGTGCGTTAATAGTCTTGTCAAAAATATGCCCCAAGAAGAAAGGGAACAACTAGAACCTCAAGGCATTATATCTATTCTTACAGCACCCATTATTTTTCACGGGCATTTATGGGGCTTCATTGGCTTTGACAATTGCCACGCAGAATACACATGGAGCCCAGCAGAAGAAAACATTTTGCGCACCGCCGGTACTCTTATCAGCACTGCCATACACAGCAAACGTACCAACGAAGCTTTATATCAAGCACAAGAACGCTTTCGTGGTGTGGAAGAGGCCACAGGAGATATTATTTGGTCTGTGGATGCAAACCTCAACATTGATTATATTTCTCCACGTCTATACGCTGTTTTACAATATATGCCCGAAGAGGTTATTGGCAAGCCCTTCAGCGCTCTTTTATTACACCCGGAAGAATTTCAGTACACCGCTACCCCAGACCATTTCATTATGCACGATTTTGAACTTCGTGCTCTGTGTAAAGATGGTTCTATAAAATGGTTGCGATCTTCCTGTAAGTATATTTTTAATGATGCCGGTCAATTAATATCTGGGTTTGGTTCAAGCTCAGACAGCACGCACATTCATAACACTCAAGATGCTTTGGAAATTGCCAACAAAGAGCTAGAAGAAGCTATTAAAATTGCCAACGATTTGGTGGAATCTGCCAATAAAGCCAATGCCATCAAAGGGCATTTCTTGGCAAATATGAGCCATGAAATTCGTACCCCCATGAATGCCATTGTGGGCATAACACATCTTTTGCGACATACAAATTTAAACAATAAGCAACATGAATACATAGAAAAAATTAGTAATTCCAGCGTCACACTCTTAAATATCATTAATGACATTTTAGATTTTTCTAAATTGCAAGACGGCAATATGGTCATAGAAAAGCATGTGTTTTCTATGCAAAATCTCATCAGTGACATTGAAAAAACTGCCAGCCAGTGGATTGATGAAAAAAATCTTCAATTCACGGTACATATGGCTCCAGAAGTGGCTACAAGCTATGTGGGCGATGCTTTGCGCCTTAATCAAATACTCACAAGTCTTACTACCAATGCCATAAAGTTTACTCCCAAAGGCACCATACACATTAGTGTGACTGTAGAAAGTGAAAATTACAACTCCGCACTATTGCATTTCACTGTAAAAGATACTGGCATCGGCATTTCACAAGAAAATATCAAAACACTTTTTGAAGGTTTTACCCAAGCAGATGTTTCAAGCACAAGACGCTATGGGGGCATAGGTCTTGGACTGGCCCTGTGCAGAAACCTTACCATACTCATGGAAGGCAATATTTGGTGCGAAAGCCAATTAGGCGAAGGCTCAACCTTTCATTTTACCTGCCGCTTAGATAAAAATATCGCTAAAAAAAGCGCAGAAAAAAATACACTACAGCATATTAATATTTTAGCAGCTTTTCCCGAAGAAAAATCTGTGCGCACCTTAAATGATATGCTTTCCCCTTTGGGCTATACACACATTACTTTTGCTGAAGATATTATTACCATGAAAGAGTTTATGGATGGGGACAAACCAGCAGATATTATACTCCTACACCAAGGCTTTCACGAAACAAACGTTTTAGTGAATATATTACGGAGTAATCCAGACTATTTCGCGTCTACCCCTATAATCTATTATGCAACAGCTGAAGAATCCCTTGATTCATCTATGTTTACAGTTATCAACTCCTTAAATGTGTCTACCCTGCACGACACCTTTGCCACACTTTTGGGAGAATTTTTTAAACCCGATCCTGCTTTGTATGAAAAGGGCTTTGAAGAAATTTTACGAGAAAAGCACGGCGGAAAAAAGGTGCTACTCGTCGAAGATAACGAAATAAATCAAATGATTGCCCAAAGCATTCTTGAAGAAGCCGGTCTTGTTGTTTCCGTAGCTAACAATGGCCTCGAAGGCTATGAAAGCATGTATAAAGAAGACTTTGACCTTGTCATCATGGATATCCAAATGCCTATTATGGATGGACTCAGTGCTTCCAGAAAAATTCGTGAAGATCAGCGCTTTGCACAAGTGCCCATCATTGCCATGACAGCGCACGCCATGGAAGAAGACAGAGAAAAAAGCCTCAATGCTGGCATGAATGACCACACTACAAAGCCCATAGATGCACCGCAATTGTTCAAAGTGCTGCTTTATTGGCTGGAAAAAAATCAAAAGAGTATATAGTGCTCATTTATTTCTTGAGGGGGGAAGGGACACTTTTGCTTGCGCCAAAAAGCTGCCCCTTCCCCTCTTGTATAGACCCGCCCCCTCAAAACGCGCTTACAACTAATTACTTTTAATAATCTTTTAATTGGTTTTTTTGAAGGGGAGAGTTTGAGAGGGGAAACTTTTTTTTTCCAAAAAAAGTTTCCCCTCTCAAAAAAAGAAACAAGCAACATGCCCTTTATATAAAACTTTTCGTTAAGTATTAATCATATTGCCTTGTGTTTTTCCCTAATAGGCAAAAGGCTTCATAGGGTATGGTGCCCCAGTGTTCCGCCAATGTTTGCACAGAAAATCCGTCTGCATGGGTTACCCATGCTCTTTGCCCTGTGCTTGCAGTGGGAATAGTGCTTACATCCACCATAATCATTCCCATGCACACTCGACCGCACAAAGGCGCAGCCTTGCCCTCTATGCTCACAGTAAGCCCTGTCCCTCTGGCAGAGGAAAGGCCGCGCGAAAATCCATCCGCATAGCCAATGCCAAGCACAGCTACGCGCATATCTTGCTTAGCTGTAAATAAAGCACCATAACCAATACTCTCCCCTTGCTTCACATGACTCACGTGCAAAATTGGAGCAGAAATTTGCATACCTTCGCGCAATCCACGTCCTTTTGCTTCCCAAGCGGAGTGCATAAATGGATTACCGCCATACAATCCAATGCCAAGACGATAGACATTTGCCCCTATTGCATTGGAAAGCTCTGAATAAGCCATAGATGCTGCTGTATTACATAAAGAGCGCCGCATATGTGGATATGCAGCCTGTATGTGCTCACATGCATCTTTAAATGCCATGGCTTGATTTCGCACCATGCTTTCTTTTTCTGGAGTATCGGCACAAGCCAAATGTGTGAGCATAAGAGCCACATCAATATGCGGATAGTTACGCAAAAATTCCATCACTTGCCCCATATCTTCTGGGCAAAAGCCTAAACGAGACATACCAGTTTCACATTTTAAAGCAATGCGAACTGTGCCTGAATCGAGCACACTGCTTTCTGCTGCCCTGCGCAAGCCTTCCATATTATATACTAAGGGCAAAAGTTTTAGCGTAACACAAGCTTGCATTTCTTCACTTGTTAATGCCCCAAGCAATATAAGAATATCTTGCTCTAAACCAGCCTTACGTAAGGCCACACCTTCTTGTACAGTGCCAACCCCATAGGATTTAGCGCCAACTGCATGAAGAACCGTAGCCACAGGCACCAAGCCATGCCCGTAGGCATCGCTTTTGATAATGCACATGCCCTCAGCCTGAGAAGGCAAATGTGAACAGATATGCGCATAATTATGCGTTATAGCGTCTAGTGTAATATGTGCTACACAGGGTGAAATAATCAAAGCTGCATCCATCTTAATAAAACCTTATATTTATTACAGGAAAAAATAAAATCCAAGTAAAACATCCTGCAAAGACGCCTTACTTGGATTTTTAAACATTAAACCAATGTACTTACAAGAGCTACCTTACTAGAGCCACTCAAACCATTCTTTCCAAGATCCTTCACGCTTTTCACGTTTTTCTTGACCTTGTTCATTGGTATACTTGTGGTAGGCAGCCAGTCCCTTCGTGTTAGCATGTGCAGCCACTTCAGGAACATCTTTAAAGTTATCTACAACATAGGTATAACGACGCCATGCGGGACCATACTTTTGCATATTAAAAAATACATCTGCAATATACAATTCGTGCTCAGCCATAAGCTTGCGTAAGGCGCGCATGTGTTCCGGTGCTTTTTGAGCATAGTCTGTACCGGGATAACTTTGTACTAGGCGATCAAAGTATTCATAGCCTTCCACCAAGTTCGTGGTGGGTCTGTCAATAGATACAAAACCTTTAAGTCGTGCGGCGCCAATTTGATACAGAACATAAGGCATTTGCGCATGACGTGGATGCAAAGACTCAAAGTCTTTATAAGCTTCCACCGCTTCATCATATTCTTCGTCAAGGAAATAGGCATCGGCTAAAGAAAGCTCTGCTTGCAGTGTATATGGGCTAAAGGGGTAGGCATCGCGCAACTTATTATAGCGTTCTGCTGCAGCCACATAATCCTTTTCTGCCATAAAGTCATTGGCTGTTTCAAAAAGTTCTTGGGCTGTATCTTCTGGCGGAGGTAAATAGAAATAGTCAATAACACCACAACCGGAAAGAGATACCATTGTCAAAAGCACACAAAGAACGTGCAAGATTTTTTTATGCATTGTTTTCTTCCAAATAGAGAAAAGCAGCCTGTGCGGCTGTGGCGCCATCGCCCACTGCCGTGCTCACTTGCCTGCAAAGTTTAGAACGAATATCCCCAGCCGCAAAAACACCAGGTATATTGGTTCGCATTTCAGTGTCAGTATGTATAAAGCCTTGTGTATCTTTTTGTACGCTATCCGGTACAAAATCAACACTGGGCTTTATGCCCACAGAAACAAATAACCCTTCAAGTGAAAGGTTTTTTTCCATTGTATCTTGAATATTTTTCACAGTAATGCCCGTCAAATTATTGTCCCCATGAAGGGCAGTAATAACGGTACTGCGTAAAATTTCCACATTTTCTAAAGCCAAAAGACGGTCTAAATACACTTTTGCACCACGAAAAGAATCTCTTCTGTGTATAAGATAAACCTTTTTGGCAATTTTGGCTAAATATAAAGCTTCTTCAAGAGCCGTATTTCCACCACCTACCACCGCCACATCGATATTTCTAAAGAAATTTCCATCGCAAATGGCGCAATAGGATACACCGTGCCCTGTCAGGCGCATTTCGTGCTCAACACCAAGATGCTGATGCGAAGCTCCGGCGCATATAAGCACCGTCTTTGCTTCAAGCCATGTATTCCCTACCAGCACTTTATGCAAGCCTTTGCCTTGTACATCTATTTGTTTTACCGCTTCGGTAAAACGATCTATGGGCAAATCATTTACATGTGCTGCCATGGCATCGACTAATTCATAGCCACGAATACCTTGCGGAAAACCAGGATAATTTTCTATACTTTCCGTGAGAAGCACCTGCCCACCGGGGGTAAGTTTCTCCACTATAGCCACGGAACATCCTGAACGCACAAGATATAAAGCCGCTGTTATACCGGCAGGCCCACTGCCTATAACGACGGCATCGTATAAACTCATGCCAAAGCCTTTGTATCAATTTTTTCTTTTAGCACATCTTTTGTTACAGCGCCGGTTACTTGCTCTACCACTTCACCGTTTTTAAAAAGAATAAGGGTAGGAATGGCGCGAATACCATATTTAGTGGGTGTTGCGGGGTTTTCATCTACATTCATCTTGGCCACAAGCACTTTTCCGTCATATTCTGTGGCAAGCTCATCTACAATGGGTCCCACAGCACGACATGGGCCACACCAAGGCGCCCAAAAGTCTACGAGAACAGGAATATTGGATTTCAAAATGCTTTCATTAAATGTCGCGTCGGTCACTTGCATAGCCATAAAAGGGCTCCTTTCACGATTTATAGTTGATAATTCCTATTATCTAGAAAATCCACACTGGCATAAATTATAATTTTCTCTATGCTTACTGTCAAGCTTCAATATTATAAACACGCAATCTAATGCACATCTAAATGGTCTTTTCACAACCTTGCCAATTCTCTGCCACCACCTGCCCTCGAGCAAAAGCTTCGAAATCAAGGGTATGAAATAATCCTCTATGAGCATATAACCACCCTGCGTAAGCTACCATGGCGGCGTTATCTGTACATAACAGAGGCGAAGGCACCAAGAGTTGCAAAGAATGCTTTTGAGCAAGAGTTTGCATCCCCGCACGCAAGTGACTATTAGCCGCTACCCCCCCTGCCATGATAATACTTTGTATATCAGGATGGCGATGCAAAGCCTTAGCACTTTTACTACACAAGGTATCTACGACAGCCTCGGTAAAAGCGGCGCACATGCGACACAGTGGTTCACTGGCTTCTTCTATTGCGTCAAATGGCTGTAAGAGCACAGGATTTTTTGCAATATATTGACTGGCAGCTGTTTTTAAACCACTAAAGCTAAAATCCAAGGTATCGTTATCTAAATAAGGGCGAGGAAAAAGTTTTTTGTCTTCCTTGGTCAAAAAATCACGACCACGCTGGCTCAAAAAATCAAATTCACGACCAGCAGGATAGGCCAATCCTAGCACCTTACCTACCTTATCAAAGGCTTCCCCTGCGGCATCGTCCAAGGTACGACCAAGCACTTCGAAATCATCAACATTATGAATTTTATACAAATGTGTATGCCCACCGGACACCAACACACCTAAAGCCGGAAAAACCAACTGTTTTTCTAGTCCTACAGCTAACAGATGCGCATGAAGATGATTAATGCCCAGCGCAGGTTTACCACTAGCAAAAGCTAAGCCCTTGGCAAAGCTCACACCTACCAGCAAAGCTCCTAAAAGCCCTGGCCCTCGAGATACAGCATAAGCGTCAATATCTTGTGCGCTTATGCCTGCTTTTTGTAGTAAACTATCAAACAAGGGTCCCATGAAGCGATAGTGTTCTCGTGAGGCTAGCTCCGGCACTACACCCCCAAAAAGCGCGTGTAGCTCCACTTGAGTAGCCAATACAGAGGCCAACAGTCGCCCATCTTGCACCAAGGCTAAAGCCGTTTCATCGCAAGAGCTTTCAATACCTAAACAAATCACCTACTACACCACAAAATTAGCGCATGACTCTTTATAAAAACGTGTAACATCATCCACTTCTGAAGCAGATCCAATAAATAAAGGAGTACGTTCATGCAAGGTGCTGGGTACTATATCTAAAATGCGCTTTTGCCCATTGGTAGCTTTGCCCCCTGCTTGCTCCACCAAGAAAGCTAATGGAGAAGCTTCGCACATAAGGCGCAACTTACCTTGAGGCTTTCTGCTATCAGCAGGGTACATATAAATACCCCCCTGTATTAATGTTCTATGAAAATCTGCCACTAAAGAGCCTACATACCGTGCTGTATAGTTGGTATGATGGTCGGCCTCGGGATCTTTAAACCAATCTACGCATTTTTTTGCTGCATCATCCCAAAAAGACCAATAAGCTTCATTGACAGAATAAATCTTACCTCTTTTGGGCATGGTAATATTAGGGTGTGAAAGCAAAAATTCTCCCACGCCGGGATCTAATGTAAAGCCATGCACCCCTTGCCCAGTGGAAAATACCAACATGGTAGAAGGCCCATACAACATGTAGCCCGCAGCCACTTGCTGATGCCCTGCTTGTAAAACTTCTTCCATGGTTACTTCACCGGTATAGCCACGCGGTCTGCGCAATATGGAAAAAATTGTGCCCACGTTAATATTGACATCAATATTACTAGAGCCATCGAGGGGGTCGAAAATAAGTATATATTCACCACGTGGAAAATCAGAAGAGATGCGAATAAGCTCAGCTTCTTCCTCTGAGCCCATGGCACATAAAGTGCCGCAACGCTCCATGCGATAAATCATGACATTATTAGCAATTTCATCTAATTTTTGAACCTGCTCACCTTGCACGTTCACATCACCGGTGCCTCCTAAAATATCGAGCAAACCAGCCTTTGCTACACGCCGCGAAATAATTTTACCCGATAAAATAAGATCATATAACAAACCTGTAAATTGGCCTGTGGCATAAGGACTACGATGCTGATGCAAAAGCACATGTTCTGTAACGGTAATTTCTGGCATATTCCCCTCTACGCATATATAAATGGCACGTTAAAAATACCTAATAAAATATCTGCACCGCAAAAACTTACGGTGCAGATACAATGTTCTTTATTTAGGACCGATAGGACTAAAGTTTTGAGCCCCTTCATCGCTTGCTTTCACAGGTTCGGCCTCTTTTTTACTTTCAGCGTCAGCCTCTGGTTTAGCCTCGGGCTCTGAGGGAGTCACCGCCGGAGCAATGGGACTTGGCCTTTGTGTCTCAGAAGCCGCAGGAGATACCGGCGTTGCAGGAGACTCTGGGCTTGTGCCTTGAGCATCACTGGCCTTACCTTCTTCCACTTGTGGCTTTTCAGCAGGAGCGGGATGCAATGGCGATGGCATGCGCACTGGCTCTGGAGCCGGAATATGTGGCATTGGTGCCATTACAGGCATAGGTAAAGGTCTTGCCACACGACGAACTACGCGCTTAGGCGGTGGCGGAGGTGCCTGTACCTGTGGTGGTGCAGGAGGCATTTTTAAAGGCTTCACTTCTGGATAAGGTCCTTCACTAGTGGGGCCTGTGCGTGGCGCAGGTGTGTCACCAAACGACCCCTTAACAGGAACAGCAAAAATCACAGGAACGTTAGCCAAGTAGCGCAAAGACCAATAGAATGTTCCCGAAGCATTGGAAACTGTACCACTATTGGCCTCTAAAGTAATTTTATCCCATGCAATGCCTGACATGGGTGTACTGGCAAAGTTATATTTGCCTGTCCACAAAATGGCATTGCTAGAAATAATGACCATCTCGTCAGGAGCTTCTGAATAGCGTAGTAAAGCACGCATATCAAAGTAAACGGAGACTATACCAAAAAACTTTTCACTATCAAATATTGGCGTTGCTAGAAGCACTTCTGGCCCCATGGGGGTGTCTTGCACATAACCGCGTACGGCACGACGATGATGCTTAGGATCTTCCGCAAGCAAAGGATGGAAATCTAAAGCTTTCACAGGCGGACCAGGAACTTGTCCTAACATCATGCCGTCAGCCTTAACACCGGTAAAGCCACTTAACCATGGAAAACGACCAAAAAGACTACGAATCCACTGTTCGGTTGGGGGTTTATCGGCATTATTCATGGTTTTTTCCAAAGCAATAAGCTGAGTATCTACGCCAACCATACTTTTGGCCAACTGCAGCTGATACTCCTCTAAAGAGCCTTCTTCATCGTAATCAATACTGGCAGGCACGTTTACTGTACTGTACCATACAGACCTCGTTCCTTTCCATGCATTTTTAAGTGTTTGATTAGAACTACACCCTATCCCTGCCATTAAAAAACACAGGAGGAGTACCCCAACCAATTTTTGTTGTATAGACATGATTTTTCCTCTACACTCGCTAAAACATTCATTGCTAAAAATTATTAGCAATAATACATTACATTTCTTACATAAATACCATGCGAATTAAGCTTTCTTATCCATGATATTTAGTAGTTGTATACCTTAAGAATGTACTCTATTCTCTAGGCGATCGGCTAAAGACTCAAGCACAGAAATAACTCTTTCTTTTCCCGGTGAACTTGCTTTGGCCCCTTTATTTTCTGCCACTTCATTGGATGCAAGAGAAGCATCTTTTACAGAACCGCCCGTTTCGCATAAATGATTTAAAGATGCAATTCTAGCTTGCAAATCATTTCTTTCATCTTCACTTTCGGCGTGCTGTACTAGTTCATTATAAATTTCAATGGCAGACATATAGTCCCCTTGCTCTGCAAGCACTTCAGCCATGGAGCGGGTGCGCAAGGAAAATTGCTCTTCATGCTCATCATGCTCTGCATCTGTAATGTCAGCAGGCGCGGGCATGGTTGTAACAGGCGCTACGGCGGGAGTAGCTTGCTGTGCTGGCTGCTCTACTTTTGCAGTTTTAGCAGGCACACTTACCACTTTTAAGGATATTTTAGGTTTTTTAGTCACGCTTTTTACAGCCTGAGCGGCAGAAACACTTATGGCTTCTGGAGCAGGTGGAGCTTGTGTAGGCTCTACTTCTGGGGATAAAGCTTGTACTTCAGGCACAGCTACCGCAGGCGAAACACCTGTTGGAGCGGCTTTTGACATAACAGCTTGCAATCCGGCAGAAAAAATTTCTGTCATGGAAAGAGCGCTATTTTCAAATAAAGCCCCCATAAAAGAAATTGCTAGCCCCTTATCGGTACTTTTATCTTTTTCTGCAAGAGTAGAGCCCCAAGCTTGCCAAAAACCAGCATAACGCATAAGCATTGGAGATAAAATAGAAAGCTGTGTTTCTAAACGAGTTCTATAGTCTTCTTTATCTCTATATTTATGCAGCAGTTCCACAAAAAAGAGCCGCGCTTCTATAAATTCAGGGTGTCTATCAAGACCACGTTGTAACGTTTCTACCGCACGCGACACGTCTTGCTCTGCCACCATTTTTGCCAAGGGAAAGAATAATTTAGAACTAGGTTCCAAATCCACAACTTCTTGATACCAGTCTATTTTCTCCTGCATGCTCCCCTCCTTACTTAGATTCTACTTTTGCCAATGATTCTTCGGTGAACAAATAAAGAATTTCATTTTTACGAACATAGTGTAATCGTTGACGAATCATTTTTTCTACATAGGCATCATCTGATTTTAAAAGACGAATTTCCTTACTTAACTGCAAATTCTGCGCATCAACCTGGGCAATATCAAATTCTAAAGCCCTAAATTCTTTTCGTAATTCGTTAAAAGCCAAAACGCCGCTACCGCCCCAAATCATGCGGTAAAAAAGCACGACATTCACAATGATAAGAAAGACCAAAATACTTGTACGCCAAAAAGTTGTCATACTAAAACTGTCAATCCTTTATAAAGCTACAGCATCGCCTATTTATTAAACAATGCTGTAAAATACTTTCAGAAGTACGTACGTTATATTACAATTCTCTGCATAAACACAAATTTATTAAACTGTATCTTTTTTTTGCGCACTTTGTTTAAAAAATCCGTACATATAATTGACACCAGAAAACACAGCCAACACTAAAGCTGCATACAAAAGAATCATGCCAATGGGCTGTACGTTAAAACCAAAGAAAGGATAATGCCAAAGCAAGGGTACAATGGCAAGCCCTTGTAATACTGTTTTTAATTTTCCATATCTATCTGCCGCAAGCACAATACCTTCATCCATGGCAATGGCTCGTAAGCCCGTTACTACCATTTCGCGACACACCATAAGAATTACTACCCACGTAGGAACCCAGCCAAGCCCCACAAGCATAATAAGCACTGAGCAAATAAGAACTTTATCTGCTAAAGGATCTAAAAATTTCCCTAACGAAGTGACCATATTTTCACGTCGTGCAATATAACCATCTACAAAATCTGTAAAACACGCCAACATAAAAGCCAATGTAGCAAAAATACACAAAATTGGCCCTTCAAAATAGAGCAATATAACTATGACTGGTGTCATAAGTATTCGAAAAAAAGTTATTTTATTGGCTAAATTCCACATAGATTCTCCAGCATTCCAACCATGACTAGGCCTGTATTATGCCCTTATCAATATATAATGACACAGATAGTAAAAAAAATCTAGCCATGCCTCTAGCAAGATTTTGCATTTTTCTGATATATTCCGATGAAGACAGGGCTCCCACACAATTCATTGATGTGCCATTAACTTTGACTCTCGGGAGTAAATGTATCAAGTTTTTCTTGAAGCTCATTTATGAATCTAGCTACATGAAATCCATCGCATACCGAGTGATGCACTTGAATTGCTAAAGGTAGTAAGGTTTTTCCCTCAGATATGCCATATTTACCAATTGTAAAGATAGGAGAAAAATGATTATAGCCCTTTTGCAAATTCAAATTAAATCCAGTAAAATTTACCCATGGAATGCACGATACATTGAAAAAATTATTACTAAGTTGTGGCTTAGAATTAAGATGGTCATCCTTATACCTTTCAATTTCTAAGGCATATTTCTTGTAAAAATCTTGGCAATTTTCATTATATTCTACCCAAACACTTGTAAACATTTCTGTTTTTTCGTGAAATATAGTACAACTAGGGTGCAAAACCTCATAATACCCTAAGTTACCCTGTTCATCATGTCCCATGCAAAATTCCTTATGTGCATTAACAACAGAGGAAATACTGTACAGGAGCACAGGGAACAACTTATAATTATTTAATTTTACAACGGACAATACTTTTGAAATATCTATATTTACAGTCATACTAAAAGTACAAGGAATGACATTTAAATATCGTAAATAGATTTCCTTTCTATGCCAACTTTGTAAGTCTATTTTTTCAAAAAATACGGAATCTGTCTTTTGTGGTTTTTTTTCTAGTTGCATATAAACCCTATTATTTTTTGAGGAAGAGCCTTGGAATTCAAAATTTTCCCATAAAAAAAAGTCCTAGCTTTTTACAGCTAAGACCTTGATTTTACAGTGGTGCCGCGGGACAGAATTGAACTGCCGACACGAGGATTTTCAGTCCTCTGCTCTACCTACTGAGCTACCGCGGCGACAAGAAGAGTTCTACGCAAACCTTCATGTTTTGGCAA
>CAYJAD010000018.1:0-36671 GCA_964368075.1 uncultured Desulfovibrionaceae bacterium
AGGTTTTTACGCCTTCCCCCTTTGCTTTATTTGGCATTGTAAATATTACTCCAGATTCTTTTTCTGATGGAGGAAAATATATTGCGCCTACACAGGCACTAGAACATGCGCAAAAGCTTTGGACACAAGGTGCTGCATTTTTAGATTTAGGCGCAGAATCTTCCAGACCTGGCGCAAAGCCTTTAAACACCAAAGAAGAATGGTGTAGACTAAGCCCTGTACTTTCAGCCATACAGCAGCACATACCCTACAGCCCCCCTAAGCAGCTTATACAAGAAGATAACGCTCAAAAAATATCTTCTGTTACTTTGGCACAAGAACCTAAAAACCTGCCACCTCCTCCTTTTATTTCCATAGATACATATCATGCAGATACTGCCATGGCTGCTCTTGAAGCCGGCGCTCATGTGATTAATGACATTTCTGCATGCAGGTTTGAGCCGCAAATGCTTGATATTATAGCTGAGTATAAACCTGGTTATGTGCTCATGCACAGTTTTGCAAGGCCTGAAATTATGCAAAATAATATACAAGAGGGGAGCATTTTATCTATCATGCAGCGTTTTTTTGAAAAACAGCTGTACAGATTTACCAATGCGGGCCTGCCCGAAGAACATATTATGCTTGACATGGGTATTGGATTTGGCAAAAGTTTAGAACAAAATTTAGAGATTTTGCGCAACATGCATCTTTTTGCTCAATTTGGTCGACCTATACTAGCAGCTATCTCCATGAAATCTGTATTGCATAATTTTTTATCCATACCCATAGAAGACATGGAGGCTAGAAGTACAGCCACTGCCGTGACCACAAGCCTACTGGCTATGCAGGGCATTACTTATCATCGTGTTCATAATGTGGGCTCTTGCGCGCAAGCGCTACACATGGCACATTATCTTATGCATTCAACATAAGCAAAGAAAGTAAGGATACCTATGTTAGAGTTTTTTGACACCATAGATTTTCCCACTCGGATTACTTGGCGAGATTATTTAGATATTATAATTCTATCTCTTCTTGTGTATAAAGCTTTAATGATGGTAAAGGGCACAAGAGCACTAGCCACATTATTGGGCTTAGGGCTTTTGCTTATATTATATTATATATCCATACAATTACAGCTTTACACGGTACGATGGTTTTTAGAGCATATTGTAGGCTCCCTTTTTCTGGTGCTTATTATTCTTTTTCAAAAAGATTTACGACAAGGGCTAGGCGAATTGGGCGCGCGCTATTTTTGGGGCAAAAGTACATTAACACGCAACACTGTGGAAGAAATTGTTCTTGCCTGTGAAGATATGGCAAAGCAAAATCTTGGGGCTTTAATAGTTATACAGCGTAATATGCCCTTGGAAGATATGATGCGCCAAGAAGGTGTGCGCTTAAACGCAAGAATCTCTTATAAGTTGCTTCTCTCTATCTTTTACCATGGCGCCCCCTTACATGATGGAGCAGTTATTATCAGCAATGGCAAACTCTCTGCCGCCTCATGCATATTACCCTTAGCGGTAGTGCAAGGAAAAAATTTCGGAACCAGACATCGCGCAGCTCTTGGTATAACAGAAGAAACCGATGCCATAGCTATTGTGGTTTCTGAAGAAAGAGGCGAAATTTCTTTGGCCATCAAAGGGGAACTCTCAAGAAATCTTTCTGCCCAAAAATTAAGGGAGGCCATTGGCAATGCGCTTTAATTTTACTGCTTTAAAAAATATTAATGTGCCTATAGTACTTGTTTCTCTTTTTGTTGCCTCATGTGCTTGGTATATTATAAGCATTCAAGATCGTATGGATATTCAGCTACGAATTACACTCGACTATACCAATATACCTAGAAATCTTGTAATTACCAGCGGACTTATCAACGAAATTGATGTACACCTTCGTGGCCCAAAAGCCTTATTGCAAAGCTCTGCAAGCCGCAGGGCAACCCACGCCATGAGTTTAAGTCAATTGCGTGAGGGCAAAAATATTATCCCATTCTCACCACCCACATGGGAAGAAAGCTACCGCGCTTATGAAGTTTTAGAAGTTAAACCGTCACACCTTACCATTTACGCAGAAAATGTGCGCGAACGAACCATCCCCATTGAGCCGCATGTGGATTCCGCCCTAGATGATTCTGTCTTTATCGTTAAAGATATTGTGCTTAGCCCTAGCTCGGCCTTAATACGTGGCCCTGAAAGCACTGTAAAAGACATTAGTAAGGTCACCCTTGACTTGCGCATTGACCCTACGGAAAAAGCCGGAACCTATGTGAAAACATTTCCTTTAATTATGGGCATGGCTCAAACCACCGTTTCACCAAATTCTGTACGCGCAACGTATACCGTAGCTAGCAAAAGAGCACATATGCATCTGGAAAAATACGTACTTATCAATGGCCCGCAAGGTGATTATTCCATAATTCCCGAAAGCATAAGTTTTAACGTAGAGTTGCCGGAAAACTTAAAAGATGATGCCCCGTACTTAGCACAAGCAGAAGTGCGCGTTACCCCTCCCCTCTTGGAAGTGGGACAACAAGCATCTGTGCCTATTACTTTTTCCTTACCCTCAGGAATGTCTTTAAGAAACACCAATAAAACACCCCACGTTCAAATTACTCGCATACGATAAAACTTTCATATGATATAAAAAAAAACGCTGCAAAACAGCGTTTTTTTTATATCAAGTACTCGTTGTATGCATTGCCCAGCAAAGTGTTAAGCTGTAAAGTATGAATACAACAACTGCAAGCTTAGTCCCCTTTAAGCATGCAACTCTATTCTTAATGTTACTAAATACTTATAGAGAGTTTGCTTCAATTCGTCCATATCAATGGGCTTAGACACATGCGCATTAAGGCCAGCTTCAAAGCTGTCTTTGCGGTCTTCTGCCATGGCATTAGCCGTCATAGCAATAATAGGAATAGCCATGGAATCGTGCTTACGACTACTACGTATGCGTCTTGTGGCTTGCAAGCCATCCATCACGGGCATACGCATGTCCATAAGAATAAGGTCATAATCCGCCTCTAAGAACATATTATACCCTTCTTCGCCATTATTGGCCACATCGACCTGCACGCCAAAATCATTTAAAATGGCCAGTGCCACTTCTTGATTAATGGCATCATCTTCCACTAATAGGAAGCGCATACCATCATAACGCATGGTTTTCCACGGAGCATCAAGCGCTTGATCTTGCCCTGTCACCGGCACATATTCATCAAATTGCACATCAAAGGCAAAAGTAGAGCCTGCTCCCTCTTCACTGGTAACAGAAACATGTCCACCCATAAGCTCTACAAAAGCTTTACAAATAGATAAACCTAGCCCTGTGCCGCCAAAGCGGCGCGAGGTAGAGGTTTCTGCTTGTGTAAAGGGCTTAAACAAGTCTGCTTGTTGCTGCTTTGTCATACCAATGCCCGTATCTGTCACACGGCAATTCAAGCGAATTTTTCCTGTGCCTGAAGGCTCTGCCCGCACAGCAATGGTGATAAGGCCATTGGAAGTAAACTTAGAGGCATTACCTGCAAGATTGAGTAATACTTGCGAAAAGCGTAAGGAGTCACCATTAACATAGCGAGGCACACTTTCATCAATAACAACATTCACGCCGGTTTGATTTTCTTTAGCTCGTGGTAAAACAAGCTCATAAACTTTTTCAATGGCTTCAAACACATCAAAAGTTTTCTTTTCTATGGTCATGGCACCGGCTTCAATACGCGAAAAGTCTAATATATCATTGATAATACCTAGCAATAAAGATGCTGAAGATTGAATTTTATTTAAATAATTCAATTGCCTTAGCGGTGGATTATCCTGAATGGCAAGGCGTGTCATACCAAGCACTCCATTCATGGGGGTGCGAATCTCGTGGCTCATACGTGCCAAAAAGTCTCGTTGTGCTTGTTTAGCCGTTTGCGCCAAAGCCAACGCATTGCGATCGGTGATATCAGTAAGTACGCGCAAGTGCACAACCTTACCATCATGCCAATAAATAAGCCTGTCAGAAATCAAAAAATCTCTTCCTGTCATGGCATTGTGTTCTTCACGATGCAAAACATTAAAGTCCGGCTCGCCTTTTTCACCAAAAAGTGATTCTTGCGGACAATCTTCACAAGGATCATCACGACCATAAAGGGCTCTGTAACAAATGGCATTATCAATGTCATTCACATCCCAAACATTTTGCAAGTAAGAGTTGGTATAAATAAGGCGGCGTGTTTTAGGGTCACACACCATAATGGCCAACTCCATATTGTTCATCACCGCTTGCAAGGCATTAATGGCACGGGCGCTTTCTTCATTGGCCTTACTGACATTTTCTGCCATATCATTGATGCTGGCCACCACATCACCAAACTCCCCGCTCATGGGCGGAATGCGATGGGACAAATCTTCTTTTAAATTAAGCACACCATGAATAACATTGTTCATATCGCGTACAGTGCGTCGCGAAAGGAAAAGCAAAAGAACGGCAGAGACAAGCAGACAACCAAGCAATAAAATAAACGTTTCCTGTGTAAGTTTAGCCAATTGCGCTTGGACTTCATCTTCTAATTCATTGGCCCATATATAGCCAATAACCTTGCCCCCCCTTTCAATGGGGTACATGGCATTCATAATTTCACCGCGTACCATATGTCCATGTTCTACACTAGCCTTGTTCTCAGACATCACCTGCCTTGCAGGGTGATCCTCTGCCACGGCTTTCCCCACCGTGTCATGGTAGGTTTCACTTGGGGCATAAGCTAAAATGGCATCTAGTTCTAAACTATAATAACCTACACCAAGGCCAGAATCTTTAGGAATTATACTATCGCTCTTCTGTGACAAATTCGCATTTAAAATGTTTATTTTTTCTTTTTTGGAAGCATTTAAAGCATTATTTTGTTCTAATATACCATCAAACCCTTTTGGTCCAAGCATGGAATCTAGCACATGAGTAATGGATAAGAGTTTATTTTGCTTTTCAGAGAGGAGGGCATTTTCCACAATTTCCATACCCAACCGAGCTACTAAAATAAAGGGAACATTGACAGCAAGCAATAAGATAACACTTACTTTAAATTGCCACGAAAACCTAAATTTTTTCATACTACCCCGCTCACTTAAAATGTTTTCATTTCAAGTAATCTTTTAGCAATGCAGATATACTATTGCACATACAAAAAAGTTGTACACAGCCTTAACTGGCAGCACACAAAGAAATTCTTTAAAAAAAGAGAGTTACATAAAATCAGTCAAGAGAAAATTGAAGATAAAGAGATAAAAAAACTCAAACATTGCATTTCCCTTTTTTTAAATTAATCATTCCTTGTATTTTGTCCAGATAAAAAAATGTTCCATTTTTTTACAGAGCATGAGCGCATTTTTCGGCTTTTTTCAGCATGAGCCCTTTACAAAACAAAAAACAAAAACTACAATAAAATTGAACTTGTTTTTTTGGAAGGTGTGATATATCTATATAGCCCTTGTAATTGCACTTTAATAACTGTTTCTACTGAGGTATACCTTGCTTTATGATCAAGAAAAAAAGAAAATTTCTTATCTCATCATCGTGCTATTCTTATGTACCACTATTTTTGCTGGGCTAGGCTTTGTTTTTGTCACCACCTTAAATAATTTGTACACAGAGCAAGCAGATGCCTCTTTGGCTCAGGCATCATCCTATATTACGCGTTTTTATGACTACAGTAACAAAGAAACCCAAAGCTATCTTGGTGTTGTTGCCGATGCTTTTGTAGAAGAGCTAGAGGACAACCCCTTAACCAGTCATGTAAAACTTTTAAAATCCATCCCCTTAGCTGAACAAAAATATCTCTTTTTGGGTTTTATCTCTATTGATGGTGAGGTGAGCATTTCTACAAATAAATCTACCACCATTGAATTTGATAACGCCGTAAAAAAGCTTCTTATGTATGGTAAAAAAAATTTTTACGCCACAGGTTTTGTCAATAATGTAGGACAATATATGTCTTTTCATGCAACTCCTGTACACACGGAAGAGGGCTTGGTGGGGCGTATATTTTGCGGCTTCGTATTGCCCATAACAAAGAGAATGCTTCTTCCCGACCATTTGCCGCAAAATATTTGGTACGGCATTGTCAACGAGCAAGGAATTCTTTTAGACGGCACAGCACCCTCCATTACGTTAGGAAATAATGTTTTGCACGCTTGGGCTGCCTTTGAAAAAAACACCCCTGAAGAATTACAAAGACTAACAACCCATGTGCATAATGGAAGAAAGGTTTTTGGGCACATCACGCTACATAATACCTCATACTATGTAAGTTTTACCCCCACCCAGAACGAAAATTGGATGGTAATGGTTTCCATAACACAAAAAAGCATACATCAGCATTTTCTCAATGTTATTTGGGCCATCATTGGCACTGGCGGTGTCTGGTTACTCTTCTGCATTGGTATACTTACGCATATAACCCAAATTCAACGGCGTGAAAGAAAAAGCGCCGAACATTATGCTGAAAAATTGCAAAACTTGTTCAACGAAATTCCTAGTGGTGTTGTGCGTTTTCAAGACGATCCTGCTTGGACCATATTGGAATACGGTTCCTCTTTCTTACCCACCCTTGGTATCAGCGCTCAAGAGCTAGAAGAAGACTATGATGGCAGCTTGTACAACCTTGTACATCCGCGCGACAGAAAAACCTTGGCGAGCCAAGTAGATCAAGAGTTGGAACATAACGCCGACCTGCTTGTCTTAGAAATTCGCCTTCTATTGAAGGACAAAAGAATTTTGTGGGTACTTATGAGCACACGTCATATGCATGATGACGAAGGTGGCTTTTGGTTTTGGGCTGTGGTTACGAATATTACCGAACGTAAAATGAGTGAGCTACACAATCAGAGCATGAGCGAACGCTATAAATATATTTTTGAAGCTTCTGACAAAATTTTATACGAATACGATTGGAACAAAGATGAATTTCGCACTACTGTGCAATTTTTTGAAAAATTTGATTATCGCTTGCCTGAAACCGACGAAGAATATTACACCATAGATCAAAGCCTTATTCATGAAGAAGATATGGAGTTATTTAATGGCATGCACTTGTCATTGCAAAAGGGAGAAGCTGCCGCCGAAGCTTTAGTGCGCATTAAAAATGCCAATAATTACTGGGTATGGTGTCAATTGCGCCAAAGTATTTGGACGGATTCAGAGGATAACTGCCTTAAAGCCATAGGCGAAATCCGCAATGTGGACGAAGAAACACGCTCCATTCAAAAATTACGCGATGATGTGCAAAGAGATGCTTTTACAGGTCTATATAATAAAACTGCCACCACCGAGCTTATTCAACGTGAATTGGTGTTGGAAGAAACAGACAGAGGTGTCTTGTGTATCATTGACGTTGATAATTTTAAACAAGTGAATGATACCTTAGGCCATGCCCGCGGAGATGCTGTTATTAAAGATTTAGCCTCAGGCTTGGCACGAATTTTCCGCAGTGATGACATAGTGGGCCGTGTAGGAGGCGATGAATACATTGTGTACATTAAAAACATGCCAAAACTAGGGACATTACTGGTAAAATTGGACCGCGTTCTTGCCTTCTTTAACCAGCACTTACGCGATGATCACAATGAAGTACATATTTCTTGTAGTATTGGCATAGCTCTTTTTCCAAAAGATGGTCCTACCTATCAAGAATTATATCAACATGCCGATAAAGCATTATATCGCTCTAAGAAGAAAAAGGGTATTTATACCTTTTACGACCCAAAAGTAGATTTGTAATGCTAACACAACAAAACCGCAGAAACTTAAAAAAATTTTAGGATTTTATGAATACTACCGATGTTCTTTGGGTGTGCATCATAAGCATAGCTGTTGCCGTCGCCCTGTACAGTGTCAGTGGGCGCCTGCGTAAAAGCTATGTTTATTATAAACAAAAAAAACGTAATGCAGCCATTGTACAAAAGCTCCTTCAAGCAAGTATACCTCAACGTAGCACCTTTCGCCTAGAAGTTACGCAAGGCGACTTTAAAGGCTTGTGTGCTGAAGGGGTATGCGGTGCCGTGGATAAAAAAACGTTTCATTTGCAAGTGACCAATACCTTTGGCGTACATCAATGGCTTGCCGTTCCCATTAGCATGTTTTTTCCTGTGACCTTGGAAGGCGTGCAAACGTTTTATCACTTTACCGCCATGGCACACGCAGCCCATCGCAAAGAAAATTATACTGAGCTTACTTTCGTCTTACCGCCATCTATTTCTCCTGGGCAAAATAGAGCTTTTTTGCGGTTTTCTCCGCCAAAGCCCATGGTTCTTGCTCTCGGTTTATGGCTTTTGCAAGGGGCACGCCCTTTACCGCAATCAAGAGAAAGCCTTGCCAAGCCTTTTTTGCTTTCCATGCCAAATACGAGTAATGACATGGAGCTTGATAATATTTCTGCCGGTGGTATGCGCATTCTACTGTATGAAAATGGTATGAAACAATATTCTGAATATTTTAAACCAGACGCTCGCTTACTCTTCTTGCTTGTACTTGTGGGTAAAAACAAAAAAGAAACGAAAAAAATACACGCTATTTCACCCAAAATTGAAGATGGCAGCACCACTTCAGCCCAGGGAAGCATTGTGCTTATTACGGATGGCATTACCCCAAAAGCTCCCCATATGCCTTTAGCGCAAAGTGAAAGTAGCAATGTAAGTGAAAACACTACTGACGATGAAGCACAAGTGCATACGCAGTCTTTCATGCTATCGTGTCGAGTGAGAGCACTTATTCATGCTGAAGATGACGCCCTTTGGCAAATTTGCACACGATTTGACGCATGGGCCGCCATTGAGGAAGATGTAGATAAAATTTCATGGTTCCCCACAGATTCAGACAAATCTGTGCCACCATTGGCTACTTGGATTATGCGTGCGCATATGGAACAAACCAAAAAAATTTAGGAATTTTTCCTCTTTCATTGGCTCCGAATTTGCGCTATGCTTTACACAGAAAAGGTACAATACCAATTTCTATTTTAATAACTTTTAACCTTGGAGGATCGCTTGGACGGAGGTTCCGACAGTACTCTCTGGTCACGGATGGCAAAACTTTTTCGCCGTGGCGATGATGAATCTTTAGAAAGAGCTATTTTAGAAGCCCGCGCCGATGGCGAAGTGGCTGCTGACGAAGAATCAATGTTACTAAGCATATTGCGTATCGACGACTTGCAAGTGCAAGACGTCATGATACCTCGTACAGACATTGATTGTGTGCCCTCAGAAACATCGTTGGCCTTTGCGGCACAATGCATTGTAGATTCAGGGCATTCACGTATTCCTGTTTTTCATGATACCAGAGATAATATCATAGGCATTTTACATGCCAAAGATTTGTTACGTGACATTATTAATCCCACCAAGGTGCATACCGTGGTGGATGGCATCATGAGAGAACCCTTCTTTGTTCCTGAGACCAAAGGAATACGAGAATTATTACAAGAATTTCGGACACGTAAATTACATATCGCCATTGCTCTTGACGAATACGGGGGCACTTCTGGTCTTATAACTATTGAAGATGTGCTTGAAGAAATTGTGGGCGACATAGAAGACGAACACGACGCCCCCAAAGAAGAAGACATCAGGGATCTTGGCAATTCCAGTTATGAGTTAACAGGAAGAGCCTACTTAGAAGACTTAGAAGAGTTGGGCATAGAAATTTTCTCTGACGAAGTAGACACCATTGGTGGCTATTTAAGCTTGCAAGCTGGCCATGTGCCCGTAGAAGGTGAAATTTTCCTTATTAATGAGTGGACGTTTACCGTTATAGAAGCAGATGTAAAGTTTATTCGGCGTGTTTTAGCAGAAAAGAAAAAAGATGACGTGGAGACAGTATCTGAAAATTGAAAGGATACTCCCTACTCTTTGCACTCTAAGGCCTCTTTAACGGTGCAGGCCAATGACCATGAAGAGCATGGCAAAAATACCCTAAACAAGAAGGATTCACATTTTGCCACGGCTTCATCCATGGTCAATGCGCAAGAAAACATCGTGCAGAATACTTTTTTAAGCCCTTCAGAGAAGAGTAACACACAAGTAGCGCGAAACCATATGTCACACATGCAACATTTCTCATCCTACCTGTGGGGTTTTCTAGGAGCTTTGGGGCTTTGGCTAGGTTTTCCCAATGCTGTCATGCACATAGCTCCCGCTGTTTTGCTGTACCCATTGGCCTTATATGCCTTGGGAACAAAGGCAAGCACAGGCAAAGAAGCTTTACGTCATGGTTGGCTTACGGGCTTGCTAGGAGCTTCGGCAGCCTTGTACTGGCTGGCCATACCCATTAAAAATGTGGGGGGGCTTCCTTGGCCTTTGGCAATACCTTGTGCTTTATTCATAGGTGCCTATGTGGGCCTTTATGGAGGGCTGTTTTCCTTCGCCACATGGTACCTGAAAAACAAAGAGTCTTTCATTGCACCTGCTCTTTGGCAAAGAGTTTTAGCTTTAGCTTGTATTTGGTATGCATTGGAGATTTTACGCGGAGTTTTTCTCACGGGTTTTCCTTGGCTTAGTTTAAGTTCGGCCTTTGCGCCCATACCGCTCTTTATTCAAGGGGCTTCCGTGGTCGGCGCTTATGCATTATCAGCATGGTATACCCTAATGGTATTATGGCTATGGGAAGGAATAACATGCTATACGCGCACAAAGAACATACAGAAAAGTGCTTTATTGACTGGCTCAGCCGTAACTCTTCTGGCTGTTTTGCTTACTTGGGGACACGCATCTTTAAAAAAAGAATCGCGCGCGGATAAAGCCTTTTCAGTCATTATGGTAGAAGGCAATGTCGATCAAAATATTAAATGGGAGGCACACCATCAACAAGCCACCCTTGATTTATACGCCCAGTTAAGCAAAGCAGCCCTTGCCGATGTACGTGCAAAAGACAAAGCGGCTATGCCATTGCTTATTTGGCCTGAAACAGCTATGCCTTTTTACTTAGAAATGCACCCTGTGTTGGGGCCAGCATTGCGTGATTTTATCATTAAAAACCGTACACCACTTTTAGTGGGCGCTCCGGCGGCGCATGTAGACGCACTAGGTAATAACAGTCCATTTAATCGTGCCTATCTTATTGATGAAACAGGCACTATGTTAGACCATTACGACAAAGTACATCTTGTACCTTTTGGAGAATATGTGCCTTCATGGCTACAATGGAACTTTCTTGAAGCTCTTTTGCAAGGGATAGGCACTTTTACACCGGGAAAACATGCCAAGCCCTTACGCTATGATTCCCTTGCCATGGGCATATTGCTTTGCTATGAAAGTATCTTTCCGCATTTAGCGCAAGAAAGAAGTAGAAATGGAGCTAATGTTTTTGTAAATTTAAGTAATGACGGTTGGTTTGGCGACTCTTCCGCCCCGCAGCAACATTTACAATTAGCCACCATGCGCGCCGTGGAGCAAGGGCGTTGGATTGTACGCTCCACCAACACAGGTATTTCTGCTATCATTGATGCCCAAGGTAGAATACGCACGCAAGGGGCACAATTTAAAGAACAAAGTCTTTTGGGCACAGCGTATACGGAGCAAAAGCACAGTATTTTTAACAGAATATATTCATATATACCCTATATATTCTTAGTACTTTTTGTCTTTGCTCTTATTCCATGGCAAAGAAAAAACTTTAACAAAAAGATATAGTATGCTACAAATAGCTGAATTGCGCACCAAATGTGCACCTCTCATAGAACGCTTCACCTCTCTTTGGGGGAGACTTTGACCTTGCCGGTTTAGAAAAAAAATTGTCCGGCATCGAAGAAGAACTTGCCAAGCCCGATGCTTGGAATAACCCCGTAGCCTTAACGCCTTTACTGCAAGAAAAACGACAGCTTGAAGATGAAATACAAAGGCTTTCCACGTTGCAAAATTGCTATAACGATATGCAAGACTGGTTAGTACTTGCAGGAGAAGCCTTACGCACGGAATCCACAGCTGAAGTAGAAAATAATGACGAAGCACAAGAAGCTTTAGAGCATCTGGCACAACAAATTGAAGAGCTTAACCTCTTGCTCGATGCCACAGAAATGCATATGCTACTCAGTGCCGAAGAAGATCATTACAATGCTATTCTAGAAATACACCCTGGCGCAGGGGGAACGGAATCGCAAGATTGGGCAGAAATGCTTTTACGCATGTATACACGTTGGGCCACCACTCAAAAATATAAAGTGGAAGAAATGGATTATCTTAGCGGTGATGAAGCAGGCATAAAAAGCGTCACTTTGCGTATAAGCGGCCCCAGCGCCTATGGTTTACTTAAAAGCGAAAGAGGTATACATAGACTTATACGGATTTCACCTTTTGACTCTTCAGGACGAAGACATACCTCCTTTGCTTCGGTGGATATTATTCCCGATGCTGGGCAAGATATACAGATTGAAGTGAAGGAAAGCGATTTACGTTACGATACTTTCCGTTCTAGCGGGCCTGGCGGGCAAAGTGTAAATACCACAAGTTCCGCTGTGCGTATAACCCATATTCCCACGGGAGTAACGGCTCAGTGTCAAAATGAGAAATCGCAGCATCATAATAAAGAAACAGCCTTGCAAATTTTACGTGCGCGCTTATATGATTTAGAGATGCGCAAAAGAGATGCACAACGCCAAGCGCACTATGCCGACAAAGACAGCATTGCCTTTGGTAGTCAAATTCGCACCTATACGTTACATCCGTATCGTTTGGTAAAGGATCATAGAAGTAATACAGAAATTGGCGATGTGGACGCTGTGCTTAACGGCCGTATAGACATTTTTCAACGAGAGTATCTTTTATACGAACATGATAGAAAAAAGTAAGACAATACCCCTCAAAGCTCTATTATCAGGAGAAACCAAAAGGCTGGTAGAAGAACTCTACACAGCCCAAAGGATACTCATGCCTGAAGAACAAAGCATGCCAGGGCAAGATCCTACCTATTTTGTCGTTGCAAAATTGGTGTCACATTTAAACAAAAAAGCGTGGAATGAACTCTGTGCTCTGACGCGCCCCACCAGTTATGATTTTTTCTCTGCAGAATGCTTCGAGCAAAAAGGAGCTGTGCATTTATCACTATTAAAAGAGGTCTCCCCCTCACCGGAATGGATGCACCATCTCTTTTTATCAGCTTCTTTTTTACAGCAATTAAAAGAAGAGGTTTCGCGAGCAAAGCGCGGCGGAGCGCCCTTGGCTTTAGTGCGCTTTGCCATAGAACAACACAACAGCTTTACTTTCGAACATATCACACGCATTTTATATGATGTCATAGAAAAATGCGGCGATGATTGCGATACTCTAAGCATTTTAGATACCAAAAACTTTGCCCTCATCCTGCCAGGTGCTAAGTCATTTAAGGCACTAAGCATTGTGGAAGATATTCTTGATGAGTGCCGCCACAACGCCCTTTCCCTATGTGCAGGCATAGCAGCACACACAGGGGCTGAGTGCAATATCCAAAATTTTCTTGAACATGCCGCCACAGCGTTGGAGCAAGCCCTCACGCAAAAAGTGGCTCTATTTATACACAGAAAACCCCATGAAAGTCTTGAAGCAAAACGCACCCTAGTTCAGGGACACGAAAAACGTTTTCTTTTTGGCCCCATTGACGAGGTGTAATTATGGCTAATACAACAATGAGCATATGCATAATGAGCGGAAAAGGCGGCGTTGGTAAAACCAACATCACCTTAAATCTGTCTTATGCTTTTAAAAATATGGAGCTTCCTACACTGCTCATGGACTGTGATATGGGGCTTGCCAATTTAGACGTGCTCCTTGGCATTACTCCAGAATATACCATGCAAGACGCACTACTTGGAAATTGCGAAATGCGCGATGTGCTACACAGCCTCGAAGAAGGCCTTGTGGTGTTGCCTGCTGCTTCTGGTATGCCCGAACTTGTAGAGCTAGATGCTGACCAAAGAGAATTACTTTTAAAGCGTTTAAACCCCTTGTTGCATGATTATCACTATGTTTTTATGGATCTTGGCGCAGGCATTACAGATATGGTGCAAGCCTTTGCGGCCATGGCGGCTTTACGGGTGGTAGTGGTCACGCCAGAGCCTACATCCCTCACTGACAGTTATGCACTTATTAAAATTTTATACAAAGAGCACGGCATTAAAGATTTCATGATTATCGTTAATGAAGTGGAAAATAGCAAAGAAGAAAGACAAACCTTTAATAAGCTTAATATGGCATGCAAAAGATTTTTAGGAATTACCCCCACTTTACTTGGAAGTGTGCGTTTTGATACAAAACTTATTGAAGCTGTGCGCATGCAGCAACCTTTAATGCGTTATGCCAAAGGTAGCCCAGCCAGTGTGGACATTGAAGAACTAGCTAAAAAACTTCAAAAATATCGCCTAAATATGCTTGAATCTTTAGCTACAAGAAACGTTTTAGAGATTTTTAGCGAATAAATATTTACTTTTACATGAAAATTCTGTAGTTTATGACCTGTTAAGACATTTTTTTATTATTGGGAGACAGTATGAATAAAAGCGAACTCATCAAAGCACTTGCCGAAGAAAGCAATTTGCCTATGGAAGATGCCACCTTGGTGGTAACCACTTTTGTTGACTGCATGAAAGACTCTTTACTTGCTGGTGAACGTGTAGAAATTCGTGGCTTTGGTTCCTTTAAAATTAAAGAATACGAAGGCTATACAGGTCGCAATCCTAAAACAGGGGAAAGCGTCGTTGTTATTCCTAAGCGCCTCCCTTTCTTCCGTGCTGGTAAAGAACTTAAGGAATACCTTAATCAATAGTGGTTTGTGCTAGCGCGCACAATGTTTTTTTGACCTCTTACTAGAGAGGACTGTTATGCAGTTTGTTGGTGCATTCACGGCTTTAGTTACACCCTTTTATAAAGGTGTTGTAGATGAAGAGCGCTATCGCGCGTTCATTGAATGGCAAATTCAAGAAGGTATTAATGGCCTTGTGCCCTGTGGCACTACGGGCGAATCTGCCACTTTAAGCCATGAAGAACACGAAAAAGTCATAGAAATTTGTATTGATCAAGCCAAAGGGCGTGTACCTGTTCTTGCAGGTGCTGGCTCTAATAACACCCAAGAAGCCATACGCCTAACTCGCTTTGCCAAAGAAGCCGGTGCCAGCGGTGCTTTGCTTATAACACCATACTATAATAAACCCACGCAAGAGGGCTTGTACCTGCATTATAAAGCCATTCACGATGCTGTGGACTTCCCTATGATTTTATACAATGTACCAGGGCGTACTGGTTGTAATTTACTTCCGGCTACAGTTGGACGCTTGGCAAAAGATTTCAAAAATTATGTGGGAATAAAAGAAGCTACGGGTAACTTAGCACAAGTTTCAGACGTGATAGAAGAAAGCCCAAGCACTTTTAATGTACTTTCTGGTGATGACTTTACTGTATTGCCCCTTATGAGTCTTGGCGGATGCGGTGTTATTTCTGTAACATCTAATATTATGCCAGCTAAAATGGCTGCTTTATGTGCGGCATTTAAAGCAGGAGATGTGCAAAAGGCCAGACAAATACACTATGAACTTATGCCTTTAAACAAAGCCATGTTTGTAGAAACAAATCCAACACCGGCCAAAACAGCACTTGCTATGATGGGCAAGATGGATGCTGAAATACGCCTCCCCTTATGCAATCTGTCACATCAAAATTGTGACTACTTGCGCGGTGTGCTAGAAAGCGTAGGCATTAAGCTTTCTTAGTATATACAAATAGAAAAACAGAAAATCCTCACACAGAAATTGCGTGAGGATTTTTTTTATTTGTATAAAAAAGTAGATGAGCTATTTTTCTGTAGAAAACGTTTACTGCGCCAATTGCATAAAATTTCAATGCAAAAACTGTTTAGCTTAACAAATATTAACAGGCGCGTTTTAAGGGGATGGGGGGAGCTTTTTGGCGCAAGCAAAAGTGCCCCTTCCCCCCTCAAAAAAATAAAAGAAATAAAAAAATAATATAAATATAAAAAAATATCAGAACTTCATCCTATAAGCGCCACAAACTAAATCCTGCTTGAGACATTTGCTCTCTATTCCAAAAGCTCTTTATGTCTATAAGCGTCACGTGTTTTTCACCAAACATGGTTTGAATTTGTTCACAAGTGAGCTGCTTAAACGCCTCATGAGGGACAGCTAACATAAGGGCATCAAGATTCGTAAGTTCGCCAAAGGGTGCTAAAGAAAAATTATACTCTTCTTGTACTTCCTGAGCATGAGCTACAGGGTCATATACTAAGGGCTCAATGCCAAATTCTTTTAGCTCATCTACTATATCAATAACGCGTGTATTGCGAATATCCGGCACATTTTCCTTAAAAGTAAAACCTAAAATACCTACGCGAGCGCCCTTTACATTGCATTGTGCCTCTATGAGTTTTTTTACACACGTGCTAGCAATATAACTGCCCATACCTGAATTTATGCGCCGACCTGCCAAAATAATTTCAGGATGATAGCCAAGCTCTTGAGCTTTATATGTTAGGTAATACGGATCCACACCAATGCAGTGGCCTCCTACTAAGCCTGGGCGAAAAGGCAAAAAATTCCATTTGGTGCCGGAAGCTTCAAGCACGTCCAAGGTGTCAATATCCATTTTATTAAAAATAATTGCCAGCTCATTCATGAGAGCAATATTTATATCGCGCTGGGTATTTTCTATAACTTTACATGCTTCTGCCACTTTAATGGTAGGTGCTTTATGTATACCGGCATGCACAATGGCGCCATAAAGCTTTACTAAAATATCTGCCGTTGCATCATCAGAACCGGCCACCACTTTACAAATGGTTTCTAAACGATTCACTTTATCACCAGGATTTATACGCTCAGGGGAATAGCCCACCGTAAAATCTTTCCCAAATCGCATGCCGGATTCTTGTTCCAACACAGGAATGCACGCATCTTCAGTAACACCGGGGTACACAGTGGACTCATAGCATACAATGCACTCTTTAGGCATGTGCTGCCCCACAGTCTTACTGGCGCCTAGTACGGGGCGCAAATCAGGCGTGCAGTGACTATCCACCGGTGTGGGTACAGCCACAATAATTACCTGTGCTGCGCGTAATTCTTGAGCATCGGCAGTAAATAAAACCGTTGTTGCTGCAAGTTCGCTGTCCTCCACCTCTAAAGTATGGTCATGCCCATTTTTTAGCATTGCTACCCGCTCTGCATTAATATCAAAACCAATAACATCGAATTTTTTTGCCAAAGCCACAGCCAAGGGTAAGCCCACATACCCAAGCCCCACCACGGCTACTTTACTTTTTTTATTTTCTAACATTTCATATGAAAGCATTCTATTCCTCACTATTTAAAAAGGGGAAGTCTAATGACCTCCCCCAAACATGTGTTTTATAATACCGTATATGCTCAAAAGCACGCATTTAAGGAATACTTAACTTACGTAAACTTTTATTTTTTGACAAGCACAAGCAGGGCGCAAATCGCCCATCCGAACATCACTTAAAATGAATATATAAAACTTGTGCTCACATTCCATGCATCAGTGGCATCGTATTGTGTATGTCTCCAAGTGTCTTCATCAAAACCAAGGACGATATAGGAAGCATGCACATTCATGGTTAAATTCTTATAAATCTTATAATCTGTATTGAAGTTAAACTCTACAGCATAGTCATTTTCTGTAAGATATAAACCATAGCCTTCATTAAAGCTGTCTAGATGAGAAGCCATTTCTTCATCATTGGTGCCGGCAAAATAATTAACAGCAAAACTATGCTTTAAATCTTTTACAAAGCTTACATCTTTCACACGTAGCCCAACACCCCATGTGCCCACAAGAAATTCACCAATAACATCTTCTCTATCAAGATAGCGCGACCCATTACTTGCAAAAGAAGAAAATTGATTACGCCCATTGGAGCCGCTTATGGTAGGCATACGTTCAGAACCATTATCTAAATCGCTATCGTCACCACTGCTATACCAAGCATAAAGACCGGGCACACCCCAGTCTAACTTGTATTCCGCTAGAACACTGACATAAAATCCGGCGCGGTCGTATTCTTCTGGACCAAAACTGGCATCACCATAGTTAATATCAAAAGCAAAAGTAAAAGGCGTGTCGAAACTAAATTCCCCTGTAAGGCCAGCGTGCCACACATCGCCATAGGAATCGAGTCTATACCCACTGCCGCCTAGAAAATCGGCCGGAACACCGGTGACAGGCAAAAGCCCTTGCTCTAAGTCTGACGTTCTGCTGGAAGGGTCACCACGAAAAGTATTTGCCCCCACGGCAGTATACATAACCCATGGGTTTAATTTATATCCGTCAAAGGTCATGGGCAAAGAAAGGCCAAACATATCTACGTTATCAAGATAATTATCGTAATCAGCATACTGATGTTCACGCTTATAATTATCGTTGAAAGGGCGCGCCCAAAAAGCCGTCATGCTGACATTTTCCGTAAAGGTATTATTAAGAACAATACCTGCAACATCGTTTACAAAAACCTGCGATGTGCCTGTAGTATATGAAGGTAAACCCATGCCTTGCAAACCTAAACGAACTTTTAATGTAGATTCTGGGGTCACATAATCAATATATGCGCGTTTCACCTCTACAATCGTACCGTCTGTTCCCAATGCAGCGCCCTCATCTTGCGTGCCCCAGACACTTTCGCCCATTTCAAAATATACTGTACCGGAAAGAGATTCAGAAGCCACTGCATCAATTTGCATGCGGAAACGTTGCAAGGCGTTGAAAGAGTCATCGCCTTCATAGCCGTATACGTTATTATTCCCTTCACCACCATGACCATATTCAAAGGTCATAATAGCTTGCCCTTTAACCTTAAAATCAATAGCTTGAGCGCATGTCATGCTAGAAAATATCAAACCAGCTGTTAAAAAGAGCGTTGCAAGTTTTTTCATACCTTCTGTCCTTCCTGTCAATAAATAAGATGTGTTGCACATAGGGTGTATACAATAAAATATATATGGAGGCAAGAAGTTTGTAAAATTTTTTTTACTCGTGGCATCAATGCAGCTATTTTAGGGGGTATTTGAAATATTTTTTGTACTATTTTTTTATAAAGCCCTTAGGGCACAGCAAAGCCCCTTACAAGAATTTAAGAATTTCTTAGAAAATGCAGAAAAAATCTTGCATTTCCTGTATATGACAACCAGAAAAGTATTTTTCCAAGTCTATTCCCTGTAAAGCAGAGCGCATGGCATTTTGTGTATAAGCAACGCCACACAAATGCATCTCTAATTCTTCCACAGAATCTTGCGCAAAAAAATCACCAAAAATTTTTACCTGCGTTATGAAGCCTCTGCGCACATTTAAATGACATTCCACAAGCCCCCAAGCAAAACGATGACGCCTTTTTTCAGTAAAGTTTGGCGATGCACCATAGTTCCAGTTATGCGTAGCATATTTTTCTTGTATAAGCGTCTGCACCGCCGCATGAGCTGCGCTATCTAACACTAAGCTTTGCGGTGCAATGCGTTGTATAAGGCTTTCTTTAATAGCTTCCATGGATACAGTTTTACCCTGCGCTGCTAAGACATCGCGCACATTGGTTACACGACTGCGCACCGAAGCAATTCCTTTAGAAAGATATTTATCCGGAGCCCCTGTAAGTACGGCACCAAGCATATCTAAATCCAAATCTACTAGCAGAGTGCCGTGATGCAAAACCTTACCCCCACGGCGCAATTGTGCCGAACCAGAAATTTTATGCTGCCCCACCGTAATATCATTACGAGAGCTAAAGCGTGCATCAATGCCAAGCCCTTGTAAAACTTCTACTATGGGCTGTAAAAACACACCGAAATCCATTCCTCCTTTTTCTTGAGGTAACAAAGGTCGCAAAAAAGAAAAATTCACATTACCCAAATCATGATATACAGTACCGCCCCCGGTCATGCGTCGCACTATAGGCAAGCTGTATTTTTGCACCAAATCCTTGTTAATTTCCTGTACAGTATTTTGATGACGTCCCACAATAATGGACGGCGCATTATGCCATAACAGGAAAACCCCCGCACTTTCAGGTTCAAGTGTAGAAAAAAGCCATTCTTCCAAGGCCAGATTATACCTAGGATCTGTAGAAGAAACACAGTAAGAAAGCATATCACCTCTTTTTTTGCTCGTTGAAGTAAAACCCCCATGAGCTGTTAGAATATTTTTATGAGAAATTATTCTTTTAGAAAGCTTGATGCAAGAAAAAAATTTTGCCTTTTACTACTGCAAAGCTAATTGTGAAAAAAATCATATTTCCAAAGAGTTATAATAAAGCATGTTAGTCTTTCTGCAAATGACATTCACTTTCTTTTTACCATAGCTGTATACAATATACAACGAAAAAATTACTCCTCTTGCTAAAAAATATTTCTTGCATCTCCTTGTCTTTTAGCGCAATGTGGTTAATTCACATCTGTAAGATGTATTAATTTCTTTCTGGGAGAATTCTATGACCCGTAAAGATCGGACCGAAGGTATTTACAATCGTAAAGAAGTGCTTGACGAAAGTGAACGCAGGCAGTTTTATCTTATACAATTAAAAGACTTATTGTCTTATGCCTATCGTTATTCTGAAGATGTTAAAAAGCGTTTTGACCGTGCCCAATTTAATGTGGATAAATTCAAAACCCTTACAGACATTAAACATATCCCCATCTTAAAGAAAAAAGAGTTGATCTTTCTTCAATCTATGGGACCGCGCCTTGGTGGTTTACTCACTAAGGATATTGGCGATTTAAAACGCATTTTTCTTTCACCGGGCCCCATTTTTGACCCAGAAGATAGAGCCGATGATTATTGGGGCTATACAGAAGCCTTCTATGCCGCTGGCTACAGACCGGGCGATGCGGTGCAGGTGACCTTTAACTATCACCTCTCGCCAGCTGGCCTTATGTTTGAAGAACCTTTACGCAACCTTGGTTGCGCGGTTATTCCTGCCGGCCCATCTGAAGCCATAACTCAATTGGATATTATGCAAAAATTGCGTGTTTCCGGTTATGTGGGCACACCAAGCTACCTTTTGCACTTGGCGCAAAGAGCGGAAGAAAAAGGGTTAAACTTGCGTAAAGATCTTTTCCTTGAAGTGGGTTTTGTCACCGGTGAACGCCTTTCAGAAAAAATGCGTAACCAATTGGAAAAGAAATACGACTTACTATTACGTCAAGGCTATGGCACAGCAGATGTTGGTTGCATAGGTTACGAATGTTTCCACAAAACAGGCTTGCACATTGCCAATCGCTGCTATGTGGAAATTTGCCACCCTGATACCGGCATTCCTTTAAAAGATGGTGAAGTAGGCGAAATTGTAGTAACAGCATTTAATAAAACCTATCCGCTTATCCGTCTGGCCACTGGCGACCTTTCTTATGTAGATCGTTCACCTTGCGCCTGCGGTCGCACAAGTCCGCGTTTGGGTGCTATTGTGGGTCGCGTAGACACCACAGCACGCATTAAGGGCATGTTTGTGTATCCGCATCAAGTGGAACAAGTGATGAGTAACTTTGAAGAAGTAAAACGCTGGCAAATTGAAGTTACCAACCCCGGCGGCATTGACGAAATGGTTCTTTACGTGGAAACGAGCGATTTTAGACGCGAAGAAGAATTACTACACTCTTTCCGCGAAAAAATTAAATTACGTCCTGCGTTGGTGGTTCTTGCACCGGGCAGTTTGCCCCCGCAAATTCGCCCCATCGAAGACAAGCGCGAATGGGATTAGTAATATAAACGCCTTTTATAATACGCATAAGGTCATGTCTGTGCACGACCTTATGCGTAAATATTTATTTGATATTTGAACATACGAAACTCTCTTCACAGAGAAACGCGCACATAGAGTTATAACATGGGCATGGAAATAGAACGTAAATTCCTTGTACAAGGTAGCCCTTGGCAAGAGCATGAGAGTATAGGGCATAAAATAACGCAAGGTTATTTAAGCACAGACCCGCAGCGCACTATACGTGTGCGCTTGTGTGAAAGCGCCGTCTCTACTTTTACGTCAGCAGTACAAGAAAGTATACAAAGCACCGCTTTTATCACTATAAAAAGTCATATATCCACAGTTTCTTGTCATGAATTTGAATACGCCATCCCTCCCCAAGAAGCCCGCATTCTTTTGGACACCCTTGTTCATAAACCACTTATAGAAAAAATACGTCACCGTATTGTCCATGAGGGACACACTTGGGAAATTGACGTGTTTTCAGGCAGTAATGCTGGTTTGGTGTTGGCAGAAATTGAATTAAGCCATGAAGAGGAAGTTTTTTTTGCTCCCCCATGGCTTTTGGAAGAAGTAACTCACAATACACAATATAAAAATAGTCAGCTCGTGCATAAACCCTACAGCACGTGGTAAAAGAGGCTAGCCATGGCACATAAAGGCCCACATATATCCATATCGCCTGTCTATGTTGTAAATCGCATCTTGCGTATTAATCGCAATGATTTTGAAGAGTGGCCAGAATCAGTAAAAACCTTGGCCATCACCATTGCCGAAGAACTCTTTCTTGTGGCGTATAATCCCTTCATTGATGCAGAAACGGTACGGGAAAGTGTTCAGAATTATTTTGAAAGTCATTCCTTGGCCTTGGCGCATCACTATGCTACCAGCATTGGCGAAGGCATTACTATGTTTTGGTCTGCCCATGAGGCTGAAATAGCTTTTCGTGCAGAACTTGTCTCGAGTTTTCGTAATATTATGGCGGATGAATGTATTATCACCCGTCCCAGCGCCCTTGTTGAAAATGCAACCGATGCCACAGATTTACGTATGGAATTGCCCCTTTGTGTGGTAGAGCCCAGCAGCACTGAGCAAGTGGCAGAGCTCGTACGCCTTGCCAATGATAAAAAGTTTGCTCTTATTCCGCGTGGTGGCGGTTCAGGCATGACTGGTGGTGCTGTGCCTGCTCGTAAACGCACGGTTATTCTATCTCTTACGCGACTTACGCGCATTAATCCCATTGATACCCATGCTCTCTCTGTTACTTGCGAAGCCGGCGCTTTGACTCACGAAGTCATTAAAATTGCAGCCGCCAAAAATTTATTTTTCTCCATAGATCCGGCCTCTAAATTAGCTTCCAGCATTGGGGGCAACATTTCAGAAAATGCCGGTGGGCCTTGTGCCTTTGAATACGGCACTACGCTAGATAATTTACTTTGGTGGCGCATGGTTACACCCACAGGGGAAATTATTACCGTAGAACGCAAAGAACATCCGCGCCATAAAATATTAGAAAATGAAACAGCAATTTTTGAAATAAAAGATCAATCTGGCGGCGTGCGTAATGTGGTTTCCTTACCAGGTAATGAAGTGCGCTTGCCCGGCCTAGGTAAGGATGTTACCAACAAAGCCTTAGGCGGCCTGCCCGGCATGCAAAAAGAAGGCGTAGACGGTATCATCACCGAAGCTTGTTTCATCTTGCACAAAAAACCAGTATTTTCTAAAGTTATTGTCATGGAATTTTTTGGACGATCCATGCACACGGCAGCGGTAGTTATTGGTGAATTGGTGGCTTTACGCGACCGCATACGCCAAGATGGAGACTACGCCAGCATTTCTGCTTTAGAAGAGTTTAACGTCAAATACGTTCAAGCTATCGAGTATAAAAGAAAATCAACCCAATATGAGGGGGATCCCATTTCGGTTCTCATTGTACAAGTAGACGGTGATGACGAGATACTTTTGCAAAATGCCATTGATGCCATCGTGCAAGTGGTAGAAAAGCAAGACAATGTGGACTGTACCGTAGCAAAAGATGCCAAGGAAGCAGAGTTTTTTTGGGAAGACAGGCACAAGCTTTCTGCCATTGCAAAACGTACTTCCGGCTTTAAAATCAATGAAGACGTGGTTATACCCATGGCGCGCATTCCTGATTTTGCCCTCTTTCTAGAGCAACTCAATTTAGAATGTGCCGCTTCGGCCTTTCGCTATGCCATGCAATCTGTGGGACGCTTACAAGGCTTTCCCATGGAAGATAAAGAGTTTAACCGCGAATTTAGCTATATTTCTAAAGTAGCCCAAGGCAATGTTTCTGCCACTGAAATTAGTGATGAAGAAATGTTTATGCGCGCTACTCTCTTTTTAAAAGCATTAGCAACGAAGTATGAGCACCTAGAAAAGAAAATACTTAACATTATTGACTATATGTATGCCAGCCGCATTATTGTGGCCAGTCATATGCATGCTGGCGATGGCAATTGTCATGTAAATATTCCTGTAAACTCCAGTGATCATCATATGCTGGAAGAAGCAGAACACGTGGCCGCAAGAGTCATGTATACAGCGCAAGAAATGGGCGGCGCTGTTTCTGGAGAACACGGCATAGGCATTACCAAAATTGCCTTTTTACAGCAGGAAAAAATAGAAGCTTTGCGCCAATTTAAAGAGCGTGTTGACCCACGCGACATTTTAAACCCTGCCAAGCTGGTGAATAAAGAATTGCCTGTGCGCCCCTTTACCTTCTCTTTCAACGGGCTCATTAATGATATAAAAGAAAGCGGGTTGCCAGATAAAGAACAGCTTATGCATTTGCTTAGCCTCGTGCAAAACTGTACACGCTGTGGCAAATGTAAGCATGTATGCCCCATGACTTATCCAGAGCGCTCCATGCAATGGCACCCACGAAATAAAAATATGGTATTGGGCATGCTGTTAGAGGCCATCTACTATACTCAGGCCAATACAGGACGTCTTGATGAAAGGCTTTTGCAACATGTAAACAATATTTTTGAGCACTGCACTGCTTGTGGTCGCTGTACATCTGTGTGCCCTGTGCGCATTCCTTCAGGGGAAGTCGCCATTGCTTTACGCAGCATGGTGGAGAGCAAAGGCTATGGCGGTCACCCCATTAAATCAAAAGCTTTGCGCTGGCTTGTGGCAAGCCCTCAAAATCGTATACCCAAAATGGCAAAATTAGCATCTTTAGGACAGAAAACTCAAAATAAGATGCATAATTTCATACCGAAAAATTGGACGCGCAAATTACAAAATCCACTTTTTTCTGGCAAGGGCGCCAAGATTGGCTATACAAATGTTTATGAATCCCTAAAACTGCATCGTGGGCATATATTTACAAGTGCCTCGGCTGATAAAGCCCCTGTCATTTATTTTCCTGGTTGCGGCGGCGCTCTATTTTATGATCGCATAGCCACGGCTGGACTCATGCTTTTACTTAAAGCTGGTCATAGTGTTATCATACCGCCCAAGCATTTATGCTGCGGATATCCTTTACTCACCGCAGGCATGGAAAAAGCGTATAAACGTAATCGTGAAGCCGTACGCAAAATGCTTACGGAAATATATGATGAAGGCAAAAATGCCGGATTTGAGGCAAAGTATATTGTTACCGGCTGTGGGACCTGCATTGAAAGCATAGAAGCCACCACGAAAAGCCTTGGCTTAGAACATCAAGATGTTGTGCAGTTGGCTTTACAAAGCCTTGCTCCCATGCCAAACTTAGACGGGGCTCCGCGCTTATACCACGAATCTTGCCATATAGAGTGGGCAGGCTTGCCTAAAGTTAAAGGCAGAAATATGGTTTTACAAGCTTTATCAGCTTTTACCGGAGCCTCATTCCCTACATCTCCAGGATGTTGCGGAGAATCCGGCATGGGAGCCATGACCTCACCTCATATTTACAATTTATTGCGTCAGAGAAAAAGTAATAATATTGCAGAGGCACTGGGTAACTATGCAGGCCCAGTTATTGTCTCCTGCCCTTCTTGCAAAGTGGGTATAGGGCGAATTTTAGAAAATTTACACATCAAGCGCCCCGTACTACATGTATCAGAATGGCTAGCACAACACTTAAATGGCCCAGAATGGAGGCAATTATTTAAGAAAAGCGTACTAGAAAGCAAAACTTCCATACGCGAAGTAAAAATATAAGCTTTAATCCGGTAAAGTGTTGCAATTAAACTTATACTCTTGTATCTTGAATGCATATATTAGAGGGAGGTCTATATGTCTGAAGAACAAAAAAAAGCGTCTCGGTCAGTTTTATTTTTAACTTTTGGTATAGTACTTATACTTTTATTTGGGGGCGCCCTTTTTTCCATGGAAAAATACTCTGCTGCTCAGCGTGATGCCCTTACTGAGGCTCAATCCACAGCCATAGCCATGACTGACACAAGTAAAATTGATGCAGCTTTAGATGGCAAGCTTATATCTGCCCAAGGAAAAATAACCACCACAGAAACCATTAAAGATTCTCTCTTTGGATTAGAAATTGATGGCCTTGGATTGGTGTATTCTGTAAGCTACTATCAAGTTATACACACTGGTGAAGACGACAAAATAGAATGGACCACCAGAGCCGAAAAGTATAATGATAACGACGTTGATGCCGTCAACACCGTTATTCTAAGAAATGTTAATAATGGCATTAGTTATGTATCCAAAGCTGCTTTAGGCGCATACTCCTTAGACACTGAACTCTTGCAAAGTCTTGTGAAAGCCAGTGCCTTTAAGCAAAACTTTACGCCAGAGCAATTGGAAACAATACACGAGCAAATTTTAGACGACGCTAAAAAATCGCGTAATGCCGCTGATAGCGTAGAAGCTTACCTTGCTGCTCAAAAAGCCGGTGAAAGTCCAAGCATACTTGCTAAAATAATGTATGACGAACTATACCTCGGCTTTGACCCCAAAAAACCACGTTTGGGCGATATGCGCGTCACATTTTATACTATTCCCGTACAAGAGGCCAGCCTAATAGCCACAGTGAAAGGGAATACTTTGCAAGCCTATAAAGATGCTAGAGGCAAGGATATACCACTTATCTACCCTGGCAAGCTCTCCAGCGAAGAAATTTTGCAAAAACGTATTGAAGAAAGCTTTGACAATATCTGGATGCTAAGAGCGATCTTCGCATTATTTATCATACTTGGTGGTCGCGCTGTTATTTCTTATCTATCGCGCGCTGAAGTTACAAACAAAGATGAAGATGGCGTCAGCTACGCTACCATTTTTAGTGGCGAAAATGCCCCTCAAGAATCCAGTGACGATTACATGCAACGTGTGTATGGTAGCCCTTGGATTTCTAGTATAACCTTTGGCCTTGTAGTAGCGCTCTTGGTTTCCTTTGCAGGTCGCATGATAATTTAATATTCTTTCAAGTTTTATATAAAAATCCGAAATATGCGTATCATTTTTCGGATTTTTATTTTCTTTTGTGTATTTCATAAACAAAGCCTTGACACTAGGGGAAAGATTTTGCAAGGTTCATGTGGGCGATTCCCCCATATATTTTCTTAGCTTTTAGCAAAAATCTCTGTTTTAAGCCTTTTTTCTTGTTGACAATACATCAAGCTTCCCCTATTGCTAACGCCGTAAAACCTTTAACCTATTTCTTTATTTTTTGGAGAAACACATGACAAAAGCAGAATTAGTAGAAAAAATCTATGCCAAAGCTGGTCTTCCTACAAAGACCATGGCTGAAAGCGCTTTAGACGCCGTTGTTCAATCTGTGCGCGAAGCTTTAATTGCAGGCGAATCTGTAACTTTCACCGGTTTTGGCACATTTAAAGTCAGCGAACGTGCAGCACGCAAAGGCCGTAACCCACGTACTGGCGCTGAAATTGAAATTGCTGCTAGCAAAGTGGCTAAGTTTACCCCAGGTAAACAGTTAAAAGACGCTTTAAAATAAATTGCTTTATTCGGCTGTTAAATACAGTCGATTTTGACAGCCTATTCAAAAAGTGCGTGATGCATAAAAAAACACGTAGATTGCACTTTAAATAGTCGGAAATGAAAAACATACTAATAATTTAAAACAAAACAATCTCTTAGTAAAAGCATACGAATAAAAATTCCGCAAATAAGTGTATAGAATGCACTTTACGGTTTTTTATGATGTCAAACTAGGTTTTTTCTGTGACGACTAAATAGACTGTTATATGTGTTGACAAAAAAGCCTTCTGTATAATCTCCAGAAGGCTTTTTTAAGATTGCATAATGCAAAATAGCTTCATGTATACCACAAGCCTTATTTTATCATGCCCAATTCTTCCATACGCAAAAAGACTTGGCGTCCTATCCACGCATCGGTGGCAGCATAAATAACTTGCCGCTCTGAAAGCACTTGAGCAGACCAATTAGAACATTGCGACCCTTTAGATATGCGATAATCAAAAAAATTCGCCGCAAGATTCCGTAAGCCTTGCGTTTCCAATTTATTATCACGAGCCACATTACCTAAGTCCACAAGCCCTGCTGGTTCAAAGGAGTGAAGCTTTTGCAATTCACGCATATCATCAAAAATACTTACGCCCACCTTAAGAATCTGCGGATTAGCTAAAAGTTCAGCTAAAATCTCTCCAAAAGGAACCCACATAAGCTGTATAAGATAAACAGTATGCTCACTTGCTAATTGAACCAAAGCGGGGTCATTAAGCTTGCCTTTTCGAAAGGAAGGCTTCGTTTCTGTATCAAAACCAAGAACACGCTCATTTTTTAAGACTTCCAAAGCTTCTTCTAAAGCTTTGGCTTCGGTTATCAATTCAATGGGCCCCTCGTATCGCACAATGGGCAAAGCATTAATATCGTCCTTGGTGAGTTTACGTTTATAATGTTCTGAGAGCATAGCTTTTATTTTCCAATACAAAAGTTTGCAAAAATTTTATCTAAAAGTTCGTCAGGGGTATCAAGACCAGTAATTTGCCCTAATATGGCCACAGAGGCATCTAAGCGCACAGCACATATATCGTAAGGCTGTTGTGCCGCAACATCAGATAAAAGAAGGGACAGCTCTTCAGCGGCATCTTGCAATAAAAGAGCTTGCCGCAAATTAGGGACTACATCTTTTGCCTGTGGTTCCAGAGGGGTATATGCACCGCCCTGCTCACCTAACACGCGTTCTTTAATAGCGGCACAAAGTACATCAAGCCCCAATCCTTGCTTGGCTGAAATAGTGACACATTTTTCTTGAAGCCCCTGCCATTCACTAGGCAAATCAATGTTTGAAGCCACATCGCACTTATTCCATACCAGTATCGTGCCCTCTTTTTGCGCCAGCTCCAAGCCTTCTTGTCCCAAAGCTGTAGCCCCTTCAGCACCCAAACACCCATCTAATACCAATAATACCGCATCTGCGGCGGCAATACGCTCTCGACTGCGATCTATACCCAAACGTTCTACAGTGTCCAGAGCTTCACGCAAGCCCGCGGTGTCTGTTAACTTTATGGCAAGGCCATCAATAAGTAAACCTTCTTCTAAAAAATCTCGTGTGGTACCAGGAATATCAGTTACTAGGGCTCTATTATAGCCTAGTAATGCATTTAATGTAGAAGACTTACCAGCATTGACAGCGCCTGCCAAAACCACTGATGCCCCCTCTTGCCACGGGCGCGAACGATTATACGCCGTCAACAAATCCGTCACATGAACGCGCACATCGTCTACCACACGACCAAATTCTTGCGGACTTAAACACTCCACTTCTTCATCGGGAAAGTCCACCGCCACACACAGCTCCATGCGCAAACGCTCTAGTTTTTGGCGAAGGGCTATAACTTTTTCCCCTAGTAAGCCCTCAAGCTTAGCGGCGCCCAAATGCAAAGCAGCGGTATTTTTGGCCGATATCATTTCAGCTACGGCTTCTGCTTGGGTTAAATCCATACGTCCATTCACAAAAGCACGGCGTGAAAATTCACCGCGTTCAGCCAAGCGTACCTGATGTTGTGCGGTAATATGTTCTAACAAAGCCACTATTAATGCCTGACCACCATGGCAGTGAATTTCAGCCACGTCCTCCCCTGTAAAAGTACGAGGGCCGGGCATAAAAACCCCAAGGACATCGTCTAATACGGTTCCTTGAGCTGTGATAAAATGCCCTCTATGTAAAGTCCAAGGGCGAAATTCTGAAAATGTTTTGGAGGCAGGACGAAAAATTTTATGTAAGGTAGCTTTGGCTAAAGAGCCAGAAATGCGAACAATACCAATACCTCCGCTTCCCAAGGGAGTGGCTATGGCAGCTATGGTATCATGATGATTCATGTCTTTATCTATCCTATCCCTATATCTAATGACATATAAAATACATCCCTTTTCATAAGCCTGTTAAAAAAATATACGCACATTGTGCCCATGAACACAGTGGCATCTTTTTACTATCAACAAATAATATCGAAAGCAGGCAATAAGTACATAGAGCTAAGAAAGTGTATCTGTCATTTTTTACTTCTATAAAGAATTGTATTTTTAACGGATGGATAAGCCACTTTTAGTGGGTAATTCCGCTAAAAGTGGCTTAAAAAAATACCGCTATATTTTTATTAAGAACGTTTACGTTGAATAATAACTCTTTTTAGTGGGCCATCTCCGGAACTGCGGGTTACAAGATCTGTTACTTCTTGTAAAGCCACATGCACAATGCGACGATGATAAGAAGACAAAGGACGCGTAGAATGTGGCTTGCCAGTAGTGCGCACTCTATCGGCCAAAACAAGAGCCAAGTCGCTAAGCTTTTCGTCCTGCCTTGTGCGGTAGTCGCCTGCATCTAATTGCACCCTCACCACTGCATCCATTTCACGAGAAACAATGCGCGAAATCACATATTGTAAAGCAGCTAAGGTTTGACCTTCACGCCCAATGAGTAAACCGGAATTTTCTTCGCAATCCAGATGCACCTGAATACGACCTTCATGCAGTTTCATGGACATAGGCACTTCACCCACTATGTAGCGCGTAAGTAAACCCACAACTTCCAACGTCACCTGATTTAAACGCTCTTGATCCAATTCGTGCAAAGGAATGCGGCGTACATTTTCTGTTTCTTCGCCGTCATCAAAAGTGGCATTTCCGCCTTCTTCTGATATATGTGCATGAGGCGCAGGGCTATGCATTTTTTTAGGATGCGCTTTACGATGATCTGCGCGAGAATCATAGCGTCGTTCACCACGACCTGTGCTGCGCGTTGAATCAATCTTGTTACCATCAACATCGTCAGGCAAAGCGTAAATATCGTCATTGTCATGACGTTGATGCCTTTGTCCTTGCCCTTTAGCTTGGTTGCGAGCCAGTCTTTCTTTTCGTCCCTTTTCTTGTTCTTTAGAAATGGGTCTTTTGCCATGGCGACCTTGCTCTGCTTTTTCTGCCCTTTCAGGTTGCGGCGCCATCTCACGCGAATCGCGTGCTTCTCGTGGTTCGCGTGCTTCTCGAGGTTCGCGTGCTTCACGTGAACCAGAGCGCTGCCCAGCATCGCGTTTTTGCCCTTGCCCTTCAGCATCAGCAGAACGCGAACGTGAAGGTTTGGCGGCTCTAGTATCTTTTACTTCTTTAGAATCCTTAGCATCATGAGCGGGTTTCGTATCTTTTTTCTCAGCTCTTGGCTTTTTACTCTTTTCTTGCGAAGGAGATTCACCATGCGCGCGCGCTGGCTTATCTTCAGAGTTCTTAGTAGCAGCACTGGCGGCTTCTGCACCTTTACTACGCCCTAAGATATCTTCCATGGCAGAACGCAGTTGCACACGACGAGCCCGCACCACAGCCTTGCGGGCACCCACAAGGCCAAAGATACCAGATTTGGCATCTTGCACTATGTCAAGCTCCAAACGTTCGCGAGTTGTATCAAAAAAAGAACACGCTTCACTAATGGCATCATCCAAACTTTTGCCAGTAAATTCTTTAAAGCCGTCCATATATTATTCCTATTATTTCTGTGCTGGTTGTTGGTCTACTTTGCGCAGTAAAAGCCATTGTTGCAACATGGAAAGCAGGTTGTTTACCAACCAATACAGTACCAAGCCTGAGGGGAAGCTCAAGAACATTACTGTAAAGATAAGTGGTAAAAACATCATGATTTTTTGTTGCATGGGGTCTCCCATGGGGGGACTCATTTTTTGCATGGCAAACATACTTACACCCATAATGATAGGTGTAATAAAGAAGGGGTCTGCTTGCGATAAATCCGCAAGCCATAAAATATCAGTACCTGGGAAATAGGTAATAAAGGAAGCGCCGCGTAACTCTATAGAAGTGAGCAGAGCTTGATATAAACCAAAAAACACCGGTAATTGCACAAGCATAGGCACACAACCACTGGCTGGGTTTACTCCATAAGTCTTATACAAAGCCATGGTTTCGCGCGAAAGAGCTTCGCGGTCTTCGCCATGCTTTTCGCGAATAGCCACCATCATGGGTTGCAACTTGCGCATTTTTGCCATGGAAGAATAGCTCTTGGCGGTGAGAGGCCAGAACAAAATCTTAATCCCCACAGTCAACAATACAATGGCAACACCCCAGTTATTAGCAAAGCTATACAAGTATTCTAAGCACCAAAGTAAGGCAGAGCCAATTAAGCCAAACATACCAAGGTCAATGGTATTTTTTAAGTCATTGGGGGCTTGTTCCAAAAGTTTAGCTACCTTGGGGCCAATCCAGTAAACCACATCTTGCTGCACTTGCGCCTTGGGCTGTACCACGATTTCCGTTTGCTCTAGCATGACGCGATAAATTTGGTTTTGCAACACAGCCTTTAAAGTCAAACCATTGATGTTAGCAGGTGCAATAGCAGACATAAAATACGTGCTACTTGCGGCGGCCCAAGAAATATTGCCTGTGGTTTGCAAACCGGGTTTAGTTAGCGTGTCTGCGTCGCCCTCTTCATCGTATTGTCCGTCTAAGCCCCAAGCCACACGCATGGCGTCATAGTAGCCACCGCCGGAAAAAGAGGCATCTTCGGCCACTGTATATCCTAAACGTACAGAGCGTGCTTGTTCACCAAGTGCCGCAATGCGAACACTTTCTTTAATTTCGTAGGTATCTGCAGAAAAAGTAATGGCACGAATAACCCGTAAACCATCAACTTCGCCTTCAAATTCTAAGGTTTTTTCGCCATTTTCTAGGGAAATATTTTCCCCTTTAAACGACCATTTGCCCGTACTCCAAGAGGGCTGTCCATTGACCAACAATCCCATGGGAGCCACCGCGGCAGCACCGGCAGAAATAAGGTTGGTGAATTTAGGTTCAGCGCCCTCGGGCTCTACACTTTTAGAGCCAACTCCAAGACCAAAAATGGTGAAAAGAGCTTCTTTTTTTACAGCGGCAGGATATTTTTTTAATTCAAAAGAGCGCAGAATACCACCACCGGAATAAAACACAGCTTTATACAATGGAGTTTCTACGCTGATATCCTTACCCTCTGCAGGGGTAAAGGTGGCAAGGGGGGCTACAGTGCCGCTGTCTGTGGAAAGAGCTTGTTGATTGGCGGCCTGCTGCGCTTGTTGCGCTTTTTGTTGCTCGGCTTGCTGTTGTGCCAATTGCTCCGGAGATGGAGTCCACCCCATTTTTTGAGAAAAATAGGTCCAGCCAAACATGACAGCTAAAGAAAGAACAGCAGCCAAGATTAAATTTTTTGTTTGCATAAAGCCTCTATTTGCTTTGTGTCTTATCAGCCCATCAAAAGTTGATCTGTCTTTCAAAAGCGTGCCTTGCAAAATGTAAAAAAAGCCTATGCGCTTCTGTATGCATTATACAAAAGCATAGGAACTTTTTATCACTCACCCAGCAAATGGCACTTTTCCAACTGACATATTAGGCTGTTATTGGAATTGTTTGGTAAAAATACATTCACCCATGTACCCATACTCTATGGAAAACGATAGATTTTGCTCATATTTTGTGCAAAACCTTGCCAATAACGAATACGCTTTGGCTCTAAAGACTTCGTATTGTACACAACACCATATGGCACTTTTTCATCAAAAGACAAAAAGAGCTCACGGAGAATTAGAATTTTCAATACGAGAAGGGGGAGGAGGAACAGGATCAATACCTCCCTCAGCCCAAGGGTGACAGCGCGCTATTCTGCGCACTGCCAGCCATGAACCACGAAAAACACCATGAAGCATAACAGCCTCTATGGCATACACAGAACAAGAGGGATGGTAGCGACAAGCCTTGGGAAGTACAGGCGAAATAACATACCTATAAAAAAACACTGGCAACAAAAAGATACGTCGTATCCATATCTTCATGCCGCACGCTCCCCAAGGGTGCTAAGCTTTTGCAAAAGGGGGCTTAATTCCGTATAAACAAGCGCAAACGAGATGGGAACACCCAACAAGTTTTTTTTAGGAACTATAACAATATCAAGCCCTTTAGGAAGATTCTGGCCATGCAGGCGAAAAAATTCGCGCAAAACACGTTTTATCTTATTGCGGCGTACGGCATTACCCATTTTCCTGCTGACCGTAAAACCAGCACGCCATCCATTTTCCTCTTGTTTTCGCACGAATACTACAAAATATTTAGAGAAAAAGCGTTTATTTGCATCGTAGCACGAAACAAAATCAGCCCTGCGTTGCAATCGCTGCGCACGCGGCCAAAGACTGCGTGCTTTTTCTTCACGCATTGCTTACACTCTGAAATTTTTTTTGTACTATTCTTCCAAACATTACGCGCTTAAACGCTTACGACCTTTAGCACGGCGACGGCGAATTACAGCACGTCCACCAGCAGTTGCCATACGAGCACGAAAGCCACAAGTACGGGCTCTTCTGATTTTACTTGGTTGGTAAGTTCTTTTCATCATCAAACTCCTTCGAGAAATAGAGAAAGTCCTCTACACCAATCATGACTCCACGTCAAGCTTTGCTTCATGACTATCTCAAGCAAAGAGAGAAAATTCTACACTATTTTTATTTTCTCTCTCACTGCATGCAATTAAATAAATATATAGTTTAGAATTTTTTTATGCAGAGAAATACGTAACTTTTACTCGGCAAGACTTTGAAGCCTTTGTACATAATCTTGAAATACTAGACTATTTCCATACAAAGCTCTCCCTTGTGCCACCACATCTTCCTGCAACACTTCGGAGGGCATCATCCCCCCAGAAGGCAATGCAAAGCTTTCTACCAATGTTTGCAAAGAAATTGTTTTATACCACCATGCATGACGTGCCATACATTCTTGGCGGCAATTCACATAATTCTGTAGCCTTTCTTCTAAGCTTTGAAATCTGTCTCGGTAGATAAATTCTATCTGCGATGTTTCCACACCACTAAAACCTTTCTCGCCAGCTCGTAGCCAAAAATCCCAATGATACCCTTGCGGCATATCTTCGGCATAACCTTCCAGCATTTGCCATAAGTCACGGCTGTACAAAGCACTCACAGGACAAGGGCAACGCAACAGAGAATGAAAAAAATCGTATTTTTCTTGCCACATAAGTGTATTACTTTGTCCAAATGATAGAGTCTGTGGGCAAACCCAGACCTCATGAGTCTGCGCTCGCAACAAAGCAAGCGCTTCATAGAAATACGTGGGAACAAGCAAACTACCTGCCTCCAATACACAAATAAAAGGTGCCTGTGTCGCCCTAATACCCGCATTATATAAAGCGGCCTTATTACTTTTTTTACAATGCAAAATTTTTATGCGCGGGTCTTGATATTTTTCCACAAGCTCTTGCGCCACTTGTAAAGAATGGGGATGCATGCCATTATCCACAAGGCACATTTCCCAACATCTTTCCTTTTGGGCAAGCACAGAAGAAAGAGTTTCTTCTAAATACTGCCCCTGATCGCATATGGGCACAATAACAGCCACTCGAGGCGGCGCTGCTCTAAAAGCCGCTTCATGGCGTACATGCCCCGGCAACTCTTTAGAGGATGTCATCAAAAGAAAACGGTACAAATGCGAAATATTTTTTGACTCTGCTATGAATGAATAAAAAAGAGTTAAAATTTCAAAAGCATTTTGTACGGAATGCAAACGCGCCGCCAATAGCGCATATCCAAAAAATTGCAATTCTAAATCATAGAGATTACCCACGTCTTTGCCTTGCCTAATAACCTCTAACGAGCGATTTAATTGCTCGCTGTATTGATGAAATTGCTCTACAAAGGGAATTTGTGGCTCAAAAGCAGGCTGCATGAAACGCCGCAATGCCGCTTGCTTTAACCGGCAATTCTCATCAAAAGAGCGCTGAGGATTTTGCCCTTCAAGGTTATTATCGTATTCCAAGAAAAGTCCCAACTCCTCAGGAATATGCAGTAAAGGATAACGCTCTGAAATGCGCAACCACATATCATAATCACCTGCCGCAGTATACTGCGCATCAAACACACCCACCTCAGCATGCACCGACTTACGCCATAGCGGTTGAGGTCCCACTTCGCACTGACGCAATAAAGAAAGATGGTCGTAGGGAACCCAATGCAATACCCTCTTAGGCTGAGCAGTCGCAAAAGTGGCATTCTTTTCCGACGTAATACGATGCCGCGCATAAACCAATACTATATCTTCATTGGCGTCAAGTTCTGCGGCCATACGCTCCAAAGCATGCGGTGCATGTCTGTCATCAGCATTGGCATTGGTTATATATTCACCGCGAGCCATGGCAAGCCCCCTATTCCATGCCGCATAAAGAGTCTCACGCTGCGCTGTGCGGATATAGAGGATATTAGGGTATTTTTCCGTAAATTCCTGAGCAATGGCTCTTTCATTTTGCGGGGAACACGAATCAATAATAAGCACTTCCATACGCGGAAAAATAGTTTGCTGCACAAGATCTTCCAAGCAACCGCGTAAGAACTCTTCCGCATTATACACGGAAACAATGGCTGTGATTTTATAAGAAGTAGTAGAAGACATGAAAAAATCGTTTTTTAAAAGATGTAGTGGAATAGAGGATTTTTTCTGGGGAGGGGAACTTTTTTTAGAAAAAAAATGTCCCCCGCCCCAGACCCCTC
>CAYJAD010000019.1:0-36000 GCA_964368075.1 uncultured Desulfovibrionaceae bacterium
TGTTGCCACATTTTAAAGGCTGTCCAAAGAATAAATACACCAAAAACACCCAAGGCATAGGCTCCAAAATATTCCACAAGGGAGGTGCCTGCCACAATAAAGATAAGGCGCATAACAAGTGCACCAAGAATACCGTAATAAAGCACGCGGTGCTGATATTCATCTTTTACACCAAAAGAGGTGAAAATAGCCATAATAACAAAAAGGTTATCCACGGCTAAAGACAATTCCAATAAGTAGCCCGCCAAGAAGAATTGGGCAGGAGTTGCCCCAAAAGAATACGCAATATAGCCAGCGAATATAAGAGAAAGCGTTACCCAAAGACCTGTCCATAACAAAGAGTTTTTAGCGGTAATGGGTTTGTCTTCATTATGGCTGTGCAAGTCAAACCATAAAAAGAAAAGAACAACAATCATGAAAACAACAATTTTCCATGTTTCAATAAGTGATAATATAGGTACAGTGGTTTCCATACATTTCCTTATACCCTTGTTTTACCAAGGACTTGTAATATTTTGCTGAAAAAGAGACGCAGTTTAAATGAACTGATTAAACACGCCAAAGTCATACAAAGGAAAAATTTACTTGTCAAGAAAAGAGGATAGGAGGCATTTGATGAGTTATTTTTTTAGCGCAAGCAAAAATCCCCCTTCAAAAAAACTACCGTGTTGACATTAAAAAAACAGTTAAACACTAATAAAGATAGAATATTACATCCAAAACACTTTAATAAATATTGCCAGAAAACGTATGGAACACCTTTTCTGGCAATATTTGAACATATAAAATCTTCTTATTGGCCTTCAAAGCGCCTACGCAAAGATTCAGCTTCAGATGCCTTACGCTCAGCGGCAGCACGTGCAGCTTCTTCTTCTTTTTTCTTGCGTATACGCCCTAAGCGCTCTTCTTGTAAGCGTTCTCTTTGCTCTTTTGCTTCTTCTAAAAACTTATCTCGTCGTTTTTCAAAAATAATAGTGGAACGCAACAAAGCCAAGCCAAAGGCAGCCACCGTCACAATGCCCACCAACACCTTTTGTACTTCCCACTGTTGTGAGGACAAAACATCCCGCAACCACCCAAGACCCGCATGGTGACCAAACATAACTATAGACGGAATACCGATAAGGCAGAGTAAAAGCCCCACAGCTTCAATCCAAATAAATGTCTTTAAAAATGTCATGCCAAACAATGTTCCGTCACGCATGGCGCGTAACATTTTAAGGCGTCTACGCAAAGAACGTAATAAATCTTCCAAACCTTTCATAGTGCTATGGGCACGCTGAAAACTTTCTGCCTCTTGGAAATTAGAACTAAAAGCCCAGTTCAAAATACCTGCGGCTTCATTAAATTCATTACTAAAATCTCGCAATAATTTGGGGAAAGGAAACCACGCCGCTTCATCACGGATTTTTTGCAACTCGGTCAAATAAAATTTATAGCGCTCTTGGACTACTTCTATTTGATGCTGAATAAATTCTTCAATTTCCTTATCCAACATAGGCCGACGCCGTATGACCTCTAAAAAAGCCACATAATTCTTAATTTCGCCTAAGTTTTGCAAATCATCCAAGCGCACTTTTAAAAGCCCATGGTTGGGGTGATGCGGCGGAAACCATGCTCGAATCTTTTCAGAAAGGGTAGATAGTTTCATCATTTCCGCTTCGGCACGCAATTGTGTTTCGCGCCACAAGGGTTGCAAATTCGTTAAAATAGCCGTTTGGCCGCGCCCCAACTCCGGATCAATAAGAAACTTATTAAAAAAAGTGGGATCGTCTTGCACCAATTTATTAATATTTATCAATTCTTGTTCAACAAAGCCCAGCTTTACCTTGCACACAACTTTACGATAAATTAATTCTTTCCACTGCGGCACCACGCGCAATATCTGATTGTACTGATTAATGGCGTCCATGGCTTGCCCTTGCACCTCAGAAGTACGCGCCTGCAAATACTCATTCCATGCTTGCAAAGCCGGCATGGCTGTCAGTGTGGCCGCTTCTTTAAAAGCCGCATGGGCTTTTTTAAGATCGTGAACATAGACATACATAAAGCCCAAAAGATTGCGTAAACGCATATCTCGTACATTACGGTTAATATGTTCTTGCATACCCTTAATCAGCGTGGCTACCTCGGGCACCCCTTCAGCTTTACGAAATTTATCAAAAAAGTCCCAACAAGGGTGATCGTCCTTGGTAAGAGTTTCTTCTTCACGTAATTTACCAAGGTCTTTGCCTCGTGTAAGCCACATATAGGGCATGGAACGAATTTGAGAAAAGAAATTAATATCAAAAACAGATTTCAACAACAGTGCAGAATCTTCTTCTTCCTCCAAAATATCAGCATAGCCTTTCAAGCCATCTTGCGAGACCTTTCTTTCAATATCTTTAAAAGATGCGTTAATACTATCAAGCCCCAATTCGGAAGAGCCTTCCGTGGACTCTATATCCAAAAATGGTAATGCCAGCGTGGGGCATTCGTGAGTTTTATGGGTATTTATACCGCAAAAAAAGCAGCATTCTTCTTCACCGGAAGTCAATTGTGCCGGCATAAGCACGGGTATAGCGGGAGTTACCGCAGCGGTTTCCCCCAATGTAACGGTGCACCAAGCATCCATACTATTTAAATTGTCCGAAAAGCGAATATCATTTACTACAAAAGCATTGCCCAGCAAATATGCTGTGCGGTAGCTCATATAGGGCATATCAGGACTTAATTTATCCCATTGCAGTGATATTTTTTTGTATAATTCTGCATTAAAGTTTAGTCCCTTACGGTCAATAACCACTGTCAAAAAAGGCCAAGAGTGCTCTGGGTCTTGCAACTTGGTATCGTTTACAAGAACAAATTGTTCATTGAGCCATGTGCGTAAAATCTGCAAATTTTCCACACTGACCATAATATAATCATTCTGCACTAAGAATTTTAATTTATTATGCTTAAGAATATCCACAATGCTGTTTTGCATATATGGCCACGCTTTCTGATAGGCAGAATCCAAAGGATTACCCAAAGGTCGCATAACCGCATACCACCCTTGCGACGAAGTATAAGGCAAGCGCGAATCCGCCTCAATGGAGCGCCAATCTAAAGGCAAAATACCTTGCACAGCATCTACATGAGTAAAGGTAATACCGGGGAAAAGCGTGTCTTTATCTAGCACACGAGGGTGTATATAAATATCAAAAGATTTATGTGAATATACGTCTTGTTGCGCCACAGACGTTTCCACATCAAGAAAAGTTTCGCCATGAGCGCCAAAAGACAAACGCCCCTGCACCACTTGCACTGTGGCATTTAAAGAATTAAATTGAGCCCATACCGAAAGGCGCGCCAAGGCAAGAAAAACATCTCTATTAAAGAAAAACCACGCTGCTTGTTCATGATCTGAAATAACAAACATACCACCGTAGTTTTGCAAGGTATGAGAAATGACAGGGTCCAATTCGCTTTGCCAACAAAACCATAAAACATAGCCTTGCGCTGACATGCGACTTTCGATAATCTTGGGAATCTTAGACAAAAGATTACTAAAAACTGCCATTGTATTACCTCATTAAAAAAAAGGAGCTTATATGGACATTAACAAAGCCATTGCCGAATTAAAACAAAGACCCGGATTTGCAGACAATGTGGGCATGATGCTTGTGCACAATGGTGTTGCACGCGGCACCTCACGCACCGATGGAAAAAGCGTTGCTTCCATTACCGTAAAACAAGACCAAGAAAAAATTCGCCAAATCTGCCTAGAGATGGAAAAAAATCCCGGTATTTTTGCCATTGTTTGGGAAGCCCTTGAAGGTCAATTCAAACCCGGCGATGACATACTTTTTCTTATAGTTGCCGGTGACATTCGTGAAAATGTGAAAGACACCTTTGCTCAACTATTAGACCGTATTAAAAGTGAAGGCGTTGCCAAACAAGAGCATTACACTGTCTAGCATTACCGTCACAACACAAAACTAACAAAAAACATATTGTCCAAGGGGATTTTCCCCTTGGATAACAACCTATAAAAAATCTATTTCTTCCACGAGCTAAAAAAGCCTTACAAGAAATCAAAAAAATCAAACATGCAAAATATAAATAGTGCAAAAATATTTTCTTATCTTTAACAAAACACAAGGCACTTTTTCAACAACATATTCCGTCATTATTTTGGCGTATCTTCTACACCTAAGAGAGCTACTGCAAAATCCTTTCCATTAAAAGGACGCAAATCTTCCAATTTTTCCCCAAGCCCCACATAGGTAATGGGGATGGCAAATTGCATGGCTACAGAAATGGCTACGCCTCCCTTGGCAGTGCCATCAAGTTTACTTAAAATAATTTCATCTACGCCACTTGTTTCACTAAACATTTTTGTTTGCGAAAGGGCATTTTGTCCCGTAGTGGCGTCTATAACCAAGATGCAACGATGGGGGGCGCCTTCATGTTTTTTACCAATCACCTGACGAATTTTCTTCAATTCTTCCATGAGGTTTACCTTGGTTTGTAAACGCCCTGCTGTGTCTATATAAATCACATCATAGCCATGACGCAATGCTATATCCATGGCCTCAAAAGCCACAGCCGCCGGATCTGCCCCAGCTTCTTTACGGTGAAAATCTGCGCCCACGCGCTCTGCCCAAACTCCCAATTGTTCTGTGGCGGCAGCTCTAAAAGTATCTGCAGCGGCAATAAGCACTTTTTTACCTTGCATGCGATCGCGGTGAGCCAACTTAGCAATGGTGGTGGTTTTACCCACGCCATTAACCCCCACCATCATGATAACTTCAGGAGGATTGAATGAAGAAATACGCTTGGGCATTTGGAAAATTTTTTCCACTTCTTCTTGCAAAAGAGCTCGCAATTCTTGAGGTTGCGAAAGGCCTTGCTTACGCACCCCATCTTTAAGCCTTTCAATAAGTTGCATACTAGAATCAAAGCCCACATCAGCCATGATAAAAAGCTCTTCCATTTCTTCCCAAAAAGCAGCATCGAGTGCCCCGTGCGAAGCAAAAAGCACATCTAATTTACGTGTAAATTGCTCGCGTGTACGCGCAAGTCCATCACTTAGTTTTACAAATAGACGATTGCGTTCGTCTTCTTCGTCTTCTAAATCTAAAGCAAGAGCTAAACGGTATTGTAATTCAGAACGAAACTCCTCCACATACTCATATTCCATACGAGTAAGCCAACCGGAAAAGTCATCTACAAAAGCCGTAGCTTCTTCTGCTTTAGCATTAAGTGAATGTAACAAATACCGCAAACGCTGCCAAAGCAAGGGAGAGGCCGTGTCTACACCTTCTAAAACCACACCTAACCATGCAGATAAACGCGGTTCCACCCCGCGCAAGGCAAGAGAAAGAGCCCACTGATCTTCAGCAGACAAACCCTCTATGGCGAATACTGAAGCAGAAGCCTCTGGGTTAGCATCAGAGGTTGAAGTAGCGGGAGTTTCTGTGATAGATGTCGTCGCCGAAACAACAGAAGCAGTGTCAGAAACAGAAGCAGGCTCAGAGCTTGTATACTCAGAGGCCGCCATATACGAATCCATACCTTCAAAGGTATGTACTTGACTTTGCACAGGGGAAGCAAGCTGTTCTGAATCGCTAAAAGTCTCGGAATGCTGGGGATGACTCTCTTGTGTGAGGCTTGGCTCTATAAGGGGCGAAGAAATTTGTGCCGGCTCCACTGCCGGTTCCGTTACTGGCTCCACTGCAGGCTCCACTGCAGGCTCCATTACAGGTTCCGTTGTTTCTTCTTGCTCCAGAGGCGCAACTCTTTCCAAGGAATGAGCCATGACTTCTTGTGGCGCGGCACTTTCTTCCACAGCTTCCGCTTGCCCTGCTTTTTCCTCAGTTTCTTGTATTATATCTGGCGCGTGCTCTTGTGCTCTACTTTCTTCAGCATCCGGTTTTGATACCCCCTCTTCTGGAGGATTAGGCATTTTTTCTTTTTCAGTGGGCTCATTACCCAAAAACTTCTTTATGGCTGAAAAAAATCCCATATATATTCCCCTTTACAAACATAAAATATCGCAGAAAGCACAGGCGTTCTATACATAAAACTCACAATGCATGCATAAAGATTCCATAAGCAATAGCTATTTCTCTTCTATACCATGACCGAGGAGCACTAGCAATATAACAAAAAGGGACTTTTTTGCTTACCAAAAACGCCGCATACTTGATGCGTGCATCTTGACTCTCTTATAAGAGTGCGCTACTTGAGCCCTGTATTATGAAAAACTTCTCAAAAACATCATATAGGTTCACTTTATGCGTAAAATCCACATAGCACAAATTGTATTTTTTCTTATCTTTATAGGGCTTTGCTTTTGCCCACCCTTTATTCAAAAATTTTTCCTTGCCGGCCTTAGTTTAAGCATTTTCTTTTTGCTTCTAGCCATAAGCGTCTCGCAAAGCATTGTGAAATATGCATGTATTATACTTTTTTCTCTCTGCCTGCCTCTATCGCTTTTTGAAGGGTATTCTTCTATACTTATGCAAAAGTACACTGGCAGTCATCGGCAGACCATTTTTACTGAAATAAATGGCAAAACCCGTTCTAAAAAACATGCTGACATAGGCTACGTAGCCTTACCCAATAATACTGTTACGGTGACAGCGATGCAAGAAGAAACATTGTTGTATAAAGCCACCTACACCACTGACGGTGACGGGCGACGCATTACCCCTCAAAATCCTCAAGCCAAAACAGCCATCTTACTTTTTGGTTGCTCTTTTACCTTTGGGGAAGGCCTCAATGATACACAAGTTATGGCTTGGAAATTAGGGGAAATTTTAGGCGAAAATTATCAAGTTTTTAATTTTGGTTATTCGGGTTACGGCCCACATAATGCCTTAGCCATCATAGAACATACCTTACCGGATCTACAAAAATTTGATCGGATCCTTACATATTTCATTGTTATTCCAGATCATATCATTCGTGTGGCAGGCCTTACCAGTGGCGATGGCCCCAGATACGAATTAGAAAAAGGTACTCTTGTGCGCCGCGGCACTTTTGCCGATATTCCACCTCTTCCTTGGGAAAAAGATAGCTGGAAATGGTTACAACAAAGCGCCCTCTTTACCTTTTACAGAAAGCCCATTGCAGAAAAATTCTTGCCCTATAATACCGATGCCAAGCGTATGGAACTCTTACGAACCATTCTTACTACAGGGGCAAAAAAATTGCATAGCCGCTATGCTCAAAACAGTTCGTCAGTGCTTACTTGGCCTGTAGGCAGTTCTTCCCTTGCTACCAAACTTGCGCCCTTAGATGACCATTTGCCCATCATTGATATGAAAGCGTGGTTACCAAAATACAATGAGAATAGTGCTATTTATACCATTCCCATTGATAATCACCCCAATGCTTTAGCCAATGAACTCATGGCTAAAAATTTAGCAAAACTTGTACAAGAGCAAGAGAAAAAGTAAATATTTGTATACTTTTATACACACTAGTTCACAAAAAAAGGGAAATGCCATTTGTGCATTTCCCTTTAAATTTAAAAGAACATAAAAATTAGTCTAACGTATATAATGAACGCCAGTCTTGGTCGTCGGCCAAGGGTTTTTGGTCTTCTTTTTTCAGCAAAGTATCCCCTAAAACCAAATAATCCATTTCAGTGCGCATGAAACACAAATACGCATCTTGCGGTGTACACACAATGGGTTCACCGCGCACATTAAAACTGGTATTCACTACCATGGGACAACCATGACGCTGATGAAAAGCATTAATGAGCTGCCAATACCGCGGATTTGTTTCCTTACTTACCGATTGAATGCGGGCAGATAAGTCCACATGAGTAATAGCTGGTAATTCAGAACGTTGCCAGTACAAACGATCCCATAAAGGCAAAGAGCTATAGCCTTCGGGTAGGTCATGGCAATACTGCTCTGCCACCGGCGCCACCACAAGCATGTAGGGAGATTGCTCCGCTAAAGCAAAGTATTCTTGTGTGTATTCTTCTAACACGGAAGGAGCAAATGGCCTAAAACCTTCGCGATATTTAATTTTTAAATTCAGCTTTTTCTGCATTTCAGGATTGCGCGGATCCCCAAGAATAGAGCGCCCCCCCAAAGCTCGCGGGCCATATTCCATACGCCCCTGAAACCAGCCCACCACCTTGCCATCATTTAGCAAATCGGCAACGGTATCACACAATTGCTGAAAGTCTGTAAAGTCTTGCCCTTGAGCATGAAATTTCTTACATGTACGCGCTATTTGGCCTTGATCAAAACTAGGGCCTAAATAGGACCCGCGCATGGAATCACGCGTAGCCGCCGGCACACGCTCTTGCTCAAGGGTAATATGCCACAAAGCTAAAGCAGCTCCTAGGGCTCCGCCTGCATCACCAGAAGCAGGCTGTATCCAGACATTATCAAAAATCTTTTCGTGCAATAACTTCCCATTGGCCACGCAATTTAACGCCACGCCACCGGCAAGACACAAATTTTTACTACCACTGACAGTACGTGCCGTACGCGCAAGGCGTAGCACAATATCTTCAGTGACCTTTTGAATGGCCAGAGCAAGATCCATATACTCTTGTTCCAGCTCTTCAGACTCGGCTGTACGTGGTTCAAGACCAAAAAGGGCTGTCCAACGACTTTTATTATACATGCGTAAAGCCGTGGCATAGGAGAAATACTCCATATTCAGCACATAAGAACCGTCTTCACGAATATCTATAAGATTTTCGCGAATTTTCTGTTCAAAATCCTTGGTGCGCTGTGAATGGGGATCCCCATAAGGAGCAAGCCCCATGAGTTTATACTCTCCACTATTAACCTTAAAACCACAATAGGCCGTAAAAGCCGAGTATAAAAGCCCTAAAGAGTGTGGAAAGTGTATCTCGCGTAAGGTGGAAATATCCTTTCCCTCTCCCTTACTTATAGATGTTGTAACCCATTCACCCACGCCGTCCACAGTTAAAATGGCTGCATCCTCAAAAGGCGAAGGATAAAAGGCTGAAGCTGCGTGCGAAAGGTGATGCTCAGGAAAATACAATCGCGGTAATTTTGCCCCTTCAGGTAAAAAGGTTGCAAAGCCACGCTCTAGCATAGTTCGCATAAAGAGCTTTTCTTTAATCCATACAGGCATGGACAAAAGAAAAGAGCGCAAGCCTTTGGGGGCAAAAGCATGATAGGTTTCTAAAAGTCTTTCAAATTTTAAAAAAGGCTTATCATAAAAAGCAATACCTTGCACATCTTGTAAAGAAATACCGGCTTCATCCAGTACATAGGCAATAGCTTTTTCAGGAAAATCAGCATCATGCTTTTTACGCGTAAAGCGTTCTTCATGAGCCGCAGCCACAATAACGCCATCGCGCAATAAGGCGGCGGCGCTATCGTGGTAATACGCTGAAATGCCAAGTAAATATGTGGATTTTTCAGACATATACTTCTCTAAAATAAGGTATAAATAAAGGGAGCTACCGCAGAACCACTGGTAAACACTACCAAGGCGCCAATAAGTAACAAAGCCATAATAAGGGGCAAAAGCCAAAACTTTTTACGAACTTTTAAAAAGCCCCACACATCTGATAAAAAATTCATACTAACCTCAAATTAATAAGGATGCGTTAAGTCATCCTTGTTATACGTATGTTCGCGCACCACAAAGGCAGAGCCTTGTGCAGCTTTGTAAGCCTTTCTTTGCATGCTGTCTTTACCCATTATGCGGCGAACTAAGGATACAGGCATTAAAATAAGTCCATAAATAATGCTTAGCAAAACCTTGGACATAAAAGTGCCTATAATATGAGAAAAACCAAACCATACGCGCGCAGGCCACACCATACTTGAAGGCCAAATCATGGCTAAAAGTACAATACCCATGCAGGTATAAACCAAGTATGTCTCGCGTACAAAAAACCAAATAAGCAAACTTAAAAAAGCAAAGGCCAGCGCTGTATCACGACATTGAATTGGTGTTATCTTACTCTTTAACATAGTGCTCTCTTGTCAGAAACTTAGTGCTGACGCACTATTGTATTATAGTAGCTTTTTCAATAATCACATCTTCCACGGGCACGTCTTCAAAGCGTCCCTGAGAGCTGGTGCTCACTTTTGCAATTTTATCCACCACATTTTGCCCCTTAATCACTTTGCCAAATACGGTGTAACCATAGCCTTCAACAGTAGGTGCGGTATAATTCAAAAAAACATTGTTTTTTACATTAATAAAAAATTGCGCTGTGGCAGAGTTTGGATCACCAGTACGTGCCATGGCCACAGTGTATTTATCATTTTCAAGACCATTAGCAGCTTCATTTTTAATGGGAGCCTCAGTGGGCTTGAGCTTTAAATGCGCATCCATGCCACCACCTTGTATCATAAAGTCTTTAATAACGCGGTGAAATATGGTGCCATTATAATGTCCATTTTTTACATATTTTAAAAAATTTTCAACAGTTACCGGCGCTTTATTAGGGTCTAAGCGTAAAACTATATCCCCCATATTAGTTTGCAGCTTCACTGCGACACTGGCTGCCTGAGCATCATAGGCAAAAGGATTTAGAAACAAAGAGGTGGCAATAATCATGCTTATTGCAAAAAAACGATAAATTTTCATTGTATTCTCACTTCATCTAAAGGTTACTACTACAAAATACCCCATTGACATATTTCACCACTAACATGTTATTTTTACAAAAGACACAGGAAAAATCTCAGTAATGATGACACCTGCACACACTATGGGTGCAATGACTTTATGTAAAAAAAGACACAAAGGTTTTACACGGGTATTTTAACAAATAGAGTTGTTTCTTCTTACTCGCTAAAAGCTCTCTTGCCAAGTAAAAAAAACAGTCACGTCTTGACCATGACCCCCTTACATGATAATTAAAAGTGAATAAGCCTCCCTTATCTCTAAAAAATTATAGGTGGAATATGAAGAGTTACCTTGAGCAGTTTCAAAAGTACGTTTCTGACAGCGGTCTGAAAAATACCGCACAACGTGCTCGCATTGTAGAAATCTTTATGGGAACCACAGGGCACCTCTCTACAGAAGAAATTTATGATATTGTACGTAGCGTTGACTCTTCAGTAGGGCAATCTACCGTATATCGTACCATGAAACTTCTGTGCGAGTCTGGCTTAGCTCACGAAGTACATTTAGGTGATGGCGTGGTGCGCTACGAACCGCATCAAGAAGAGCACCATGACCACCTTGTCTGCGAAAAATGTGGAAAAACTGTGGAAATACTCAGTAAAAAAATGGAAAAGATGCAAGAAAGTATAGCCAAAAAACACGGTTTTACCCCTACTACCCACACCATGTGCTTGTACGGTATTTGTAGTGAATGTCGTAAAAAACGCGACAAATAAAAAGTGGCCCTTAAAAAATTTCTTATAAATATTTTATTCAAATAGAATCTGTGTATAGATAAAACAAAGCCCGCGCCGTATACTTGCAAAAGAAGAGGACGCGGGCTTATTCTATTATGTACTATATGTTATTCTAAAATATACTTCATAGGGTTCACCGGCGCACCGCCCACACGTATTTCGTAATGCAAATGCGGCCCAGTGGTTCGACCTGTCATACCCACAAGCCCCACTACATCACCACGCTTCACTTCTTGCCCTACTTTTACATTATGGCTTTTCATATGCGCGTATAATGTGGAAATACCACCACCGTGGTCAATCTCTACTAATATTCCATAAGCACCATCAAAGCCGGCTTTCTTCACTACGCCACGAGCGGTAGCAATAATAGGTGCCCCTATTCTGCCTTTAATATCAATACCTTTATGAAAGCTTCTTCTGCCGGTAAAAGGCGCACGTCTATAGCCAAAGCTAGAATTCAAGCGACCTCGTAAAGGCCAAACTGTGGGGGATGACGATAATTTTCCCTTCATGACCCGCAAAGCCATAAGTAATTTTTGTTGATTCACTTCTTCAAGGTGCACATCGTCAGCTAATAATTTCAAAAAAGTTTGCATGCGTCGCACCATTAGGCTAGGGCTGTGAATGGGCAAAGCTTGTGTCATGAGATCTTCGTTACGATTTTTTTGAACTTCTTTAAACTCATCGGAAATTTCGAGAAGCTGCCTTATTTTTGCATCAAAACGTTCCATGCGTAGCACATCTCTTGAAATTTCTTGAATTTTAGTAACAAGGCTAAGCAATTGAGCATTTTGACTATCAAAACGTTCTTGATTTTCCTCTATTCTATTTTCAAGGTGCAGGTTGGCAAAATAATCTTTTAAAAGAAAAAAATTCCCCACTAAAAGGGCGCAAGTAAAAAGCACAAAAAGACTTATTACCCAAAGACGAACACGAAATTTTCTACTTTTACCTTCGCCGCCTTCTCTAAATATGACTATATGGTGTTTTCCAAAAAACATGTAACCTCACACTATAAAAGGTGTCATCGTTCTGTTAAAAATTTGTCTTGCCAGCCTTCACAGGCATAATAAGCCTTTACGCTATCGTCAAGAAAAAAAAGAAAAGCCTTACTACAAGCCAACTGCAATGGTACAACAAAAAACATTCCAGCTTTTTGACAACAAGCTTGTAAAAACTTTACTTTTGCAAATGTTTTTCCAGTTGCCAACGAGAAAGGCCATTATATACACAGCGCTGTGCATCTTTATATACCGTGAAAAGTTGCTTTACATGCTCTTCCATGGCAGAGCGTTTGGTATTTCCTGCGGAAGGACAAGGATTTTGCCATATAGGCAATTCCCACTGCCTGGCAGCACGCAGCACATGTTTTTTTTCTACCAAGAGCAAAGGACGAATAACTTGCAAAGTTCCCTCAAAAAAGTCTTCTTTCATGCTCATACCATCTACCCTTCCGTTTTGGCACAAATTCATAAAAAAAGTATGCACAAGATCGTCGGCGGTATGGCCAAAAGCTAAATGAGTTAAAGAATATTGCTGACAAAGTTCAAACAAGCGCTTGCGCCTTAACCATGCACAACGAAAACATGCTGAATTACGGGTATTTTCTTCGGAATGCGCGTGTGGTCCATGATTGGTCACATCAATATGTGCTGCAATGCCATGACTTTCAAGCCACGGAACAAGCACCGCATGATTGTGTATATCAAAACCCGGATTTATATGCAATGCCATAATTTCAAAAGGAAAGGGCACAATACTTTGACGAATTTGCAAAGATTTTAATAGCACAAAAGAATCTACGCCACCGGAAACAGCCACGCCAATACGTGCATGAGGGCTAATCATGGCTGTTTGCTGCATGGCCTTGCCAATGGATTTAACACAAAGTTGTTGTGCAAAGGTACGAGAATTTTTTTTCATTTTTTCCTTGAAAGGTCAGGGTTACAGACTTGACAAGCAAGCCCAGCTTCTATAACTTGCTTTGCCTGTGCGTAGTGCAAAAAGGGCGTTATGCTTCTTTGCCTTGTAAGTCAAGTCTTTATTTGTAAGGTTTACTCTCTCGGCGCTCTATCTTTCGCCAGACCCATAGAACTTTCAGGGACTTTGTCCCACAATTTTATTTTACCTATTAACAGCTAGACAAGCATTCAATAGGTATTATATCTAAACCGTACGGAGATTTTCATGGCTCGTATTACCGTTGAAGATTGTCAAGAACGCGTAGACAATCGTTTTTTGCTGGTACAGATGGCTATTAAACGTATCCATCAATACCGCGAAGGCTATGAATGCCTTGTGGAAAGCCGCAACAAAGAAGTTGTTACCGCACTTCGAGAAATTGCAGCAGGAAAGGTTCTTCCAGACGATCTTTCTTATTACAGATTTAAAGAAGATTCCCTTGCTGAGCAAATCGAACAAGTTGAACAAGCAGAGCAGGTTGAGCAAGAAGCAAAAGCCCCTGCTGAATAATGTTTTTAAAGCCGGTTCGCCGGCTTTTTTTATAAAGACCACATTATTTATGCTTTAAAAAAAGACCATGATGTTCTTGGTAAAAACGCTTATACAGATATACAAAAACAACTTAACTTGTTCCTTACCTAGCATTAACACTAGAAAAATGTTATTTGGTAAAACTGATATACTCTGTACAAGTGTGTTAGCTGGCCCTTTTACCCGTGTATTTTGCTTATGAAAAAATGTTATTATGAAGTTTTAGAAGTGACCCGTGAATCTTCGGAAGATGAGATAAAAAAGTCCTATCGTCGTCTTGCCATGATGTATCACCCTGATCGTAATCCTGATGACCCAGAAGCCGAAAAAAAGTTTAAAGAGGCAGCCGAAGCCTATGATGTGTTGCGCGATGCAGACAGGCGTGCCCGCTATGATCGCTTTGGACATGCCGGCCTCAATGGCAATGCCGGTGGTGGCTTTGGCAGCACAGAGGATGTTTTTTCGCATTTTAGTGATATTTTTGGCGACTTATTTGGTTTTTCCTCCGGTGGCGGAGGACACAGAGCCATGCGTGGCGCCGACTTGCGCTACAACTTAAAAATTACTTTTGCTCAAGCAGCCACTGGTGATGAAGTGGTGTTACAGCTACCAAAGCGTGTACTTTGTAACGACTGCGAAGGTTCTGGCGCAGCTCCGGGCACCAAGGCCGAAACATGCCAGCATTGTGGTGGTGCTGGGCAAGTGCGGCGTTCTCAGGGCTTTTTCCAGCTCTCTACACCCTGCCCCATATGCCGCGGCGAAGGCCAAATTATCACCAAACCTTGCCCGCGCTGTAAAGGCCAAGGGATTCTCAATGAAACCAGAGAGCTTTCTGTACGCATTCCTGCCGGTGTAGATACGGGCACAAGATTACGTGTTCGCAATGAAGGCGAAATGGGCGTTAATGGCGGCCCTGCTGGCGATTTATATGTTGTTATTGCCGTAGAGCAAGATAAAACCTTTCATAGACAAGGGAATGACCTTGTTTTTGTGCAAGAGATTACCTTCGTACAAGCCATCTTGGGGCACAAGTTAGAAGTTCCCTCTTTGCAAGGTAATGTGACATTGGAAATTCCGCGCGGCATACAAAGTGGTACGGTCTTGCGCATTAAAGATGAAGGTATGCCTATATTGGGACGTGATAAACGTGGTGACTTATTAGTAGAAGTTAAAATCCTTACTCCTACACGCATTAGTGAAAAACAAGAAGAATTATTACGTGAATATGAAAAACATGCCCCTGATGAAGGCGTTATGCACAAATTAAAAAAGGCCACCAAAAAGGCGGCTAAAGTTATGGGGCTTGATTAAAAATTTTAGCTCTAATTGTACAATTTTTTATGGGGAGAGAAAAAGCTTTTTGAATAAAAGGCCTTTTCCTCCCCATTCCCTTTCTTAGTCTAAGATTCCGCACAATGAATTGTGCAAAGGCCTTATTTCTTCTTACAAATAGGGGGAAAAAATCCAACACGCGGCATGAAGCAAGCGTTTGGGCAAGGAAACCTTTTCTACATCCCGCATGGTATATTCGCGGCTTTGCGAAAGAACTATATCAAAATACTCCTTAATTTGACGCGCAAAAGACGTATCAAAACATTCTACATTCAACTCAAAATTCAAACGCAAAGAACGTGCATCAAAGTTTGCCGACCCAATTTGTACATAGTAATCATCCACCACAAAAAGTTTTGTATGGGCAAATGGTGGCTCTTGATAAAACACACGCACGCCAGATTCTAATAATGTAGACAATAGATGATAAGTGGCCCAATGTATCGCAAAAATATTATTTTTGGCAGGCAAGATAATGTGCACCTCCACGCCACGCAAAGCCGCAGATTTTAAAGCCCCCATAACCTCATGAGAAGGCAAAAAGTAGGGGGTCATTATACACACACACGAATGCGCAGCGCTTATGGCACTAAAAAAGAGTTCGTGTAATGGGTCTTTACCGGAACCTGGGCCATCAAGCACCATGCGGCAAAGCACGTCCCCACACATCTCTTCTGGTTTGCGCTGGGAAACAGCATAATCATTTGTGCAAAAACCCCAATCTAACAAAAAAGCTTCTCGCAACTGTGTTACAATGGGCCCTGAACAAAGAAAGTGTACGTCTTGAACGGAAAACTTTTCGTGCGACCGCACATGATAGTCTGCAATGTTCATCCCTCCCGTAAATCCCCAGCCGTCCGCTACCAAAACTTTACGGTGATTGCGTAAGTTTATGGAAAAATTGGGGGGAAATAAGCGTGGCGGTAAAAAAAGAACCACCTGCACGCCACTATCTTTTAGCACTCGCCATACACGCGACCATGAGTAAAACTGTCCAAGCCCATCCACCATCAAGCGCACATCGACTCCCCTTTGTGCTGCTTGAGCTAAAGCTTTAACAAATTTGTCACCTATTTCACCACCATTGAAAATAAATGTTGTTAAATATACATAGTCTTCTGCTTCTTTTATGGTTTGAAGCATATGAGGGTACGCGGAATCGCCATTATATAATGGATGAATGGAGTTACCACCACTTAAAGGTTTATTGGTAAGTTTTCTCCCTACATAACTTAAGGCTAAAAAGCGCGAAGGAATGGACGTGCTCTGCACATGACCATGGGTTTTTTTGCACATTTCATCACATTGCCAATACTCAGCCTGATGTTCGGCTTTAAGTTTAGCTTTACGCATATAGTAGGCTGCGCGACTTTCTGCGCGTGAAATGCCAAAAATAACATATAAAAGAATCCCAATTCCGGGCAAAAACAAAAGAGCGATGGTCCAGGTTAAGGCCGATCTAGGATTACTTTTATTTAAAAGTACATGCCCCAGTGCTAAAACAGTAAAGGCATGAAGAAAGAATAAAAATGCTAATGAAAGAAAATTACTCAAGTCTAGTTGCACAAGACACCTCAGCATGTAACAGACTATAGAATTACCCTAAATATACGCAATTCAAAACAAGTTGTCTTATTCACTTCTTAAGGGAGAAGCGCACTTTACTCGTCAATGAAAAGCGCATTTCCATACATTTTTCAGAAAGGCACAACCACTCAAAATGCGCTCAATTAAAATATTAGCACAAAAAAATATTTTTTTACAATAAGGATAATAAGCGCGTTTTGAAGGGGGTCTGGGGGAAACTTTTTGGCACTAGCAAAAGTTTCCCCCAGAAAAAGTAATGAATCAGTGTTTCTTTTATGTTTCTAATGCAGCTCTGTTTCTTTGTACGCTCATGTCCAGCTCTGGCAATAAATCTCCTAAAGCTTCCATGTCACGAGCATGCGCCGCAGCTTGTACCGTGCGTGCCAACCTTCCCAAGGTGCGTAAACCAAATGATTCCGCATGAGAAGCTATAGCATTGGCTGATTCTTCTACGCCTTGCGCACTTTCAGTGGCAAAAGCTCTTTTAGCAGCCAGAATATTTTCATCTAAATCCACCAGCAGCTGTTCTATAGGCGATAGCGCCTTTTGCACCTGCAAAGGTTCTGTGTCCATAGCATAATTTTTCATATGTCCACTTGTATCTGTAGCAAAAGCATCTGTCGTTGTTGTTTCGCTAAAAGCTGGGGCACTATGCATCGGTTCAGCAGGCACTTCTTCTATAACAAAACTGGGTTCCTGCTGTTGCTCTGCTTCCATAGATTCAGCCAGAGGCTCATGCACAACTTCCTGCACAGGTGCATGTTCTAGCGGATCCGACGGTTGAGAAAAAGCAGGCCCTCCCATATTTTGTTCTTCAGAAGCGTCTGGGGCCCCAAAAATGGGCGCCTCGTGCTTTTGCGTTGTGCTCGGTTCTATGGGAGAAGGTTCCCCTACCCATTCAAAGGGTGAATGAGCTGAAGAAAGTATGCTTTCATTTTTCTTGTCTAAATATTCACGCAAATGTGCCAATTCTTCACGGCCGCGTTTTTCTGCAGCAGTGCGCGATACATCAGCCATATTTTGTGTTTCTGGAACTTGCGCTTTATCTTCCTCTTCTGCGGAAAGCGGCGTTCCTATGGGCATAGGTTCTCCCACCCATTCCTCGGAAACGGAGACATTATCTAAAATGCCGGAACTTATAGAAGCAGAGGCTGTAGCCATAGACGGCCTATGCCAAGAACTTTGTGCGTGAACAGTTTGCTCTTCATGCATAGAAAGCTTTTCTGGCGTAGAAGACTGCACAGAGTTTTCTGCTGGTTCAGATATTTCTGCCGCCAAGGGCGCATCTGATGCCATGGGTGCGGAAGGTGCTTCCGGTACTTGCGCATCCACAAAAGTAGACTCGTGCACACTGCCATTCGTTGGCGCAATTTCTTGTTGCGGTACGGCTTCTAAAGTCTCCGGAACTACTTCTTTCTTTTTACCTGCAGAGACCACAGAAATCTTTGGGATGCGCTTTACAGCCGTAACAACGGGGCTCACTTTCTTAACAGTGGCATCATCTTTCGTTTCGTCTGCACTTTGCGCTTTTACTGGGCTTTCGCTGCGAACCTTTGCAGATGAGGCCGACACAACAAGTTTTGGCTTTTTCACACTGATTTTAGAAACAAGTTTTGCTTTTTTATCTTGCCCTGCAAGCTGTATCTTACCAACTTGAACACTTTCCTCTGTTGTTGCCGCGTTTACTGTTTCTTCAGCCATAGAAGAACTGTGCGTAGGTTCTGCTACATCTTGCACTACATCTTGCGCTGTCTCAACCATACCATTTTGTGCAGACATATTTTGAGTAGCAGAAACATCTTCGCCCCATGGCTCCATGTCATCTGCACTATGAGAGGGTATTTCTTCAGAAACAGTTTCCAACTGTGGTGCTGAAACTTCCGCCATATTTTCTAAGTGTGACGAATCAACTGTCTCATTTTGCTCATAAAAAGCCTCTTTTTCTAAGTGTTGCACAGGGCTTTGCTCTTCCAACACTGGATCTGCTATATCCTCAGCAACAGATTCTTGCTGAGGCGTTTGCACCATTTCATCATCATCCAAAAGAGATGTTAAATATGCGGAATTACTCTTATCTTCTGAAGGAGCAGGCCTTTTAGGAAGATTTCTTTCCTCTGTGGCGTCTATATTCTCTGCTTCTATTGCTTCTGAATTATTCTGCGCATCCCAACCAAAAGGTTCCTGTGCAAAGTCTTCACCAGGCTCTGCGTTTTCCTCTGTTGAAGATATATTAATATCTAAAAAATATTTTCTCTCTTTTTCATGCTCTGTAGGCTTTTCCATAGTTAATACATGTTCTGGAATAGTTTGTACAAAACGTGTATGCGGCAATGGCGGCATAAGCAGTTCAGGCATGGACGTTACGCTTTGTGTATTCCCCATATCTAAAATAGGTAAACCCGTATCAATGATATCTTCCTCTTCATCGTTTTGCTCAAATTGAGGTGGATACACGGTACTTTCTTTACTCTCTATACCTTCATTTTCTGTATCACTAAATACGTGCTGCATATTTTCAGAGGCAAGTTCTTGCTCTTCTGATTGCGGCATTGTATTGAGGTACTCATCTTTAATTTCTACAGAGCCATCTGTCGTCAATTCCAATTCCGTATTTGCCTCGTGTGCCACAAAGAATTGCTGTTCTTGCGCATCTAATAGCTCATTTTGTGCATAGTCTGAACTTTGTTCCTCTGGCATAGTTACCTGAGATGCGAACTCTGTATCGGAGGTAAACACAGATTCTTCTGCCGTTTCTTGTGTTTGCGTCAAAAGATGCTCTACATTTTCGCACAAGATATGCCGTGTAATAGGTATGGGCAAAAGATGCGCAAAGCCCATATCTTTTAAGGCATCAGCCATTTCAAAATCCATATAAATAGCCATGCACATGGGGAGTGGCTCATTTTTTTCTACGCTACTTTGTTGTAAAGCCTGCATAGATTGCTGCACCGCGGGCAAAGGCATTCTGGCATCTAAAACAAGTAAAGCGGCGCCATGTTCCTTATACAAAGCCACAGCCTCTTCCCCTGTGCGTGCTTCTAATACTCTGGGCATTTTTTCTAAGAAAAATCCCCACATATGCCGTTCTTCAGCATTATCAGATACTAATATAATGGGTAGCGGCTTATCTTGTGAGTCTTCCGCTTCTCGAATGTGGGTACTGGTGCAAACTTCATAATGCACAGTAAAGGATATGGACGCACCAAGAGCATTACTTTCTACACCTAAGAAGCCGCGATAAGATGCCGATAATTCCCACGCTCTTGCCAAAGCGGTAATACTGCGGTCATGCGGTGGTTTACCTGTACCGGAATCCGTGACGGTAAAGAGCAAGTGACCGGGGTTTACGCTTTCGGGTACACGACGCACAATAAGATGCACGGCTCCTCTATGCGTAGAACGTACCGAAGATTCTAAAAGCAAGCGTAGAACAAAAAGTAATTGTAAAGCGTCCCCTTTATAACATGGTGCTAAATCAGGCTGCATAAACCATGAAAGGGCAATATTTTTCTTATCCGCCACAGGAGATACTGTATCATGCGCTTGACGCAAAAGGCTTTGCAAATCAAAAACATGTTCTTGCGTGCCCCCCATGGATGTAATACCTGTGCGCTCCTTGGCAGGAGTATCAATAATGCTGGCTATATCTTTTGTAGTATTAATAATAGACGCCACATTAGCTTTGGCAGCCACAGGTAAAGAACATGCCTCCAGAGCTGCTACATCTCGTAAGAGTTGCTCTACAGGCCAGCGCAAGGTTTCTTCTAAATCAGAAGAAACTTTTTGGGATGAAGTGCTTTCTTCATCGTTGACTTCTTCTTCCACACTTTGGGCTTGTCCGGCCGGTACCAAGCGCAAATTGGGATCACTGCGAACCACACTTTCTACCGTTTCTAAAGCAAGATCTGCGGCGGAGAGAGCTTCATCCTGATGGGCAAGACCATGCGCACGCGTTGTGCCGGTCAACATCAATATGCCTAACGCCAATCCCCATAAAGGTAAGGCCGGAAGCACTGCCACCGGTAAGAAAAAGATTTGTTCAAAACGTGGTTCAAAAAGCCCTACAAGACCTATAGCTACCCCCAAGGGCGGTAAAATACATGCCACAAGATAGCGCTTAGCACCGGTCAAACCATTAATCCATGCCCCCAATGTGGTGGGCACAAAGCACAGCGTCAGTAAGGGCCATAGGGACAAATAATGTACTGTCCACACAAAACCCGGTATCAAGGGTAATAAAGCTACTATAACCCCTATGAGGGTAAGCCCCATATATTGTAAATCTAAAGCCCGTGATTTTTGTGGCGTTTGTAGCAGATGCCGCCCCACATGAGCCCATAAAATAAGTGCTACCCCCGGAGCCATGGTCTGTGCCATATGCGCTAAAGGAATATACCCCTTACCACCGCTAGGAACCCCCACAATGGCATAAAAAAGCGTTACCGCCGTATATAAGCCTGCCCAATAGCGCCACTGCCCTTTTTCCGTAAGACCACGCAAAAGGCAAAGCACCATCACCACAACTAAGGCTACAATGGCAGCAGGGGTTGCAAATAATTCTGTTGAAGTGGCAGCATTATGCGGTGTGCGTAAAAAGGGGGTAAACCACATACCGGGAATGCCCTCCATGCGAATAAAGGCTGTCACCGGCACATCTTGTGCTTGCGGCATTAAAAATACAGCACCTTGTGACGGTGTATATTTTTCCCAAGCTACTTCTTGCGAAAAATCGTCTTTTTGCGCCACAAAAAGTATGGGCGCAAGGCTGGCGTCTTCCCCCATATCTAGCAGAAAAGTTTGATTAGCGTCTGGACCGGGAGAGCGCGGGGCAATGGTAAAACGTAGCCAAAGAGCGCCTTGCTCATGACGTAAAGAAATTTCTTCCAAAGGGGCAAATTGTGTTTGTACCCCAACATTTTGGATTTCGTGAACACTTAACTGCCCAGTGGTATCCACAAAGGCATCAAAGTAAGGCAGCATAAGCAAACTGCCGGTGCTTAATTGCGTTGGCACCTCTTCTGTGGCCCAAGCAGGTGTCAGCGAAAGAAAAGCCTGCAGGAAAAAAGTGCACAAAAGCCAAGGACGTAGCACCCTTAGCACTTTACCCTTATAATGCATCACTGATTTCTTTACCATCTCTCCCTCCCTGCACAACAGTTAGCGTTGTTCAACGCTTCATAATTTTCTCTACAACACCGGAAAAAGACGTTTATTTTTTTACTCATTGCGTACTTTAGCATTACCATAGCCCATATACTTAGACTTTCTCGCGAAAACTTTTATTTATAAAATCATCGCGAGAAAGCAAAGCAATTTGCTTTTTACCCATGCCATTACGGTTTTGGTGTAAAAAATATATAATTACAAATCTTTTAAAGTATCTTTCAGGCTTCTGCCATCAGGCCCTTTAGCGTTAGGATTTAATTGCAAAAGCTTTTGCCAAACTTCTTTAGCTTCTTGTTTCTTTCCCAAATCAAAATACAACACAATTCCTGTATTGAAAAGAGAGAATTCATGCTTTGGGTCTACTTTTGAAGCCATTGCGTAGGAAGCTAAAGCCAAATCAAATTTCCCCATATGCCGATACATAGTGCCACGATCTGTCAAGACATTAGCATTATTAGGTTGTAGCTCTAGAGCTTTGGTATAGGCAACCACGGCTTTATCTGGAATTTTGGCATCATAATAAACATTTCCAAGCTGTATCCAAGCATTGGGATTTTTAGGATTATCAGCGGCGAAAGTTTCTGCGCTAGTTATTTTACTGGAACTTTGCACCTTTTCTTGCGCAACAGGCATGGACTGACTACCGCTTAAAAGCTTCGGGACAAGTGTTCCCAAGTACAGCCCGAAAAACAGAGCAATAACAACAGAAAAAATTAAAGTACTCTTACGCACCATGGCAGGCCCTGCATTAGTATTTGAACGCATTGAACTTTGTCGTTTTGAAGTCATATATTTTCTCGCATTATTTTTTCTTGTCAGATTGTTGCGCTTCTTGCAAAGCTTCTTGTACTTTTTTCAACTCAGTTTCTATATTCTTTTTAAGTTCTGGTGTTAACTTGGGGGATTTTAAGGCCAGTTGCAATTGCTCTATCCCTTTATTTACGGCGTCTAAATAGTACACATATAACACCCCAAGACTCCAGCGCGCTGAAGGATCATCGCTAATAGCGATGGAGCTTTCTAAAGAGGCCGCCGCTTCTACATGCTTTTTATCATTATGCAAAATAATTGCCAGCAAGTAATGCGGTTGAGCTTTCGTAGCATCTAAAGCAATGGCGCGGCGTAAAAAATTCTGTGCTGCTTCCCATTGTTCCGCCTTCATAAGCAATTCTGATATATGAACAAGGCCACCAAAATCATCGGGATTTGCCTTCAATTCTTCCATATGTCGCCCAATTTCAATGCTCAAGGCATCTGCTTTTTGTTGCTCTGGACTGGTGCTACTCATTTGACTTTGCACAACCAAACCAGTATCTGCAAGACGCTGCACTGCAGATACTGCAACCATAACAACTATACCCAAAGCTAAAAAAGATAAAATAACTTTACGAGATGTAGCTAACTCAAACATTGTCCATACTCTCCTTGGCGCTTAAACGTGCATCTAATGCTCTTTGCCCTTTTGCTAAAAAAGCCACATAGGCTCCAAGTCCTAGCCAAAAAGCCACATTGGCCAATAGTAACCATTGTATTTCTGTCATAATAGTTCCTTTATTCGTAATATTCTTCTCTATCAGCTACAAATAATGCTTCTAAGCGATCTTCTTGTTCCAATTGTTTTTTTCGTATGCACAGCAAGGCTGCCCAAAAAATACCAAAGGAAACCAAACAAACAAAGAGTGTTATTTTCATAGCATCATCCAGCCCTCCCCCTTGGGAGGCAAATACCGCCGGATGGATAGAGCGCCATAGACGTGCCGAAAAGAATACCAGCGGCACATCAATAAATGCCACAATACCTACCACGGCGCGTATATTAGCATTGCGAGCCAACGGCATAGGAAGCCCGCGTAAAATGAGATAGCCTGTATACACAAACCACATGATTAAAGCTGTGGTTAAACGCGGATCCCATGTCCACCAAACGCCCCAAGAGTGCCGCCCCCAAATGGAGCCGGTCAGAAGGGTCAAGGTAGCACACAACACCCCTATTTCTGCCGAAGCCTTAGCCAAAGCATCCCAACGGGGAGAGCGCGTTTTTAAAAATGCGATGGAGGCTACAAAAAGCATAAAAAAGCTTACTAAACCCCACCACGCCACAGGCAAATGTACATAAAAAATCTTTTGTACAAGCCCCATATGAGCTTCAATGGGTGCATAAGCAAAGATAAACCATTGACTTACCGCCATGGCTACAGCGCCTAATATAAATAAACAAGATGTAAGGGGCATTTATTCCTCCCCGCCATAGATATATTCAAAAAGAAGCAAACCTGCTCCCAAGAACAGGGCGTCAAAAGCTAAAGCCACGCCAAGCCAATTTTCTATCCCTTCCGGAATCACCTGAGAAAAGCCCCCTGCCCCCACACGAATACCTGCCAACAGCAAGGGTACCAGCAAAGGAAAGAGGATAATACTCAATAAAGATTCGCGCGCCGCTTGCCCTTGAGAAAGTGCGCCTAAAAGGGAGCCTGAAGCCGCCATGCCCACATCCACCACGAGAATAATCAAGAGCGCTTGTGGCCATCCATCTGAAATACTTTGCCCTAAAAACACAACGGATGCCGGTAAAAACACCATTTGCGCCAAGAGCAAAAGTAAAAGCCCTGTGATGCCTTTGCCTATCCAAACAACCTGTAAAGGATGTGGTATCAGCAAAAGACCATGGCGTGCATTATTTACTTCCTCAATGCCATAAAGCATATTAAAGACCAAGACTTGACAAAAGGCTGAGGCCAACCAAAATATGGCTGCTGCCCCCTGTGCGGACATGGTAGTGCCCACTTCTTGCGATAAACTAAAAACAAAGAGTAAAAGCAAACCAAGCAATAAAGCCTGCATGAGCCCATGCCCACGGGAAAGGCGTATATCTTTACGAACCAAAGCCAGAATAGCTTGAAACATAGCCCTCCCCTTTTTATTGCTCGGTTGCCGCTGTAAGCAAACGAGCTTTTTCTATGCGTAACACAGCGTGAGCCAAGGGAGCATGCGCCACTTCATCATGGCTAATCCACACCACCGCGGCACCTTCTTGTTGTGCATTTTGCACTTCTTGGCACAGTAATGCCGCAGAACGCACATCAAGTCCTGTGCTGGGTTCGTCCAAAAGCCAAAGTTTTGGCCGCAACAACAATAAGCGTGCCAAGTTAAGGCGTTGTGCCATGCCACGGGAAAAAACACCGGCACTTTCTTCTGCAAAGGCAGCAAGCTCTACCCTTTCCAAAATATATTTAATGGCGGTAGGGCTTTTTTCCTGTGCTGGCAAATTATACATTTGTGCCCAGAAAAGTAAGTTTTCTTGTGCTGTTAAAGCAGGATACACAAAGGTAGCATGCCCTAAATAGCCCAAATATCTTTCTTCCACATGGCACGTCACCTGCCCCATACTAGGCTTTGCAAGCCCTGCCATAATACGCAATAGAGTGGATTTTCCCGCCCCATTGGCACCTGTAAGTAAACTTATGGTACCTGCACCAAAGGTATGGTTCACATCTTTCAAGATGCAACGCCGTCCAAAAAACTTGGTTACTTTGCTAAGCGTAAGCAGGGCTTCCATTAGTTTTTAACGCTCTCTTCTTCATTGTAGGCATGGGCATCGTCTTCACGGCGTTGAACCCCCAAGCGTTGTAAACCTAAGAAGGGGAATACACACATAAGTATTCCGCCAATCCAAATCCAGTTAACTAAAGGATTTAAGCTCAGTTTCAAGGTAATTTTCCCATTGGTATCTAGCCCAAGTAGCGTGGCATAAAATTCACTGCCCAAGCTAAAAATAGTATCTACCTCTGAAAATTGCATACCGGCAAACTTATCATATATGCGGCGTTGTGGTACTAAAAGCCCCACGAGAGCATCACTTTTATCGGTCACTTGCAAACGTGCTTCTAAAAACTCAAAGTCAGCACCACGACCATCAACCACATCTCGCACACCTACGGTATAATTGCCAAGCACGACACTTTCGCCTTTGGCTAGGGCAATTGTTATTTCATGTTTGTAGGGGCCGGAAAAAGCAACACCCAAAACAATGAAGAGTAAGCCCAAGTGCACACCATGAGCGGCAAGACTATTGCGATTTTTATGTACAGATGGCTCTAAGCACAACAAGACAATGGATACTATACCTGCTATTGCTGCCGCAGACCCTACTAGTGCTGTAAGATTCTTATACCCAGCAAACCAAATACCCAGTAAAGACACGACAAACACCGCCGCTACAATGCCCAACTTCTTAAAGTCACGCACGCCTCCGCGCCAGCCAAGCCAAGGACAAAAAATGAAAATTGTGGAAATTAAAACAAAGAGTGGTAAGCATGTGGTATTATAGAAGTCCGCTTCTAAGCCTTGCGATTGCGCAGACCACAACGAAGAAATAAGCGGCCATAAGGTAGCCATGCAGATAATCACTGATAGCAGCAGTAAAATCCATGCTGTCATAACCAGCATACCTTCACGGCTATCAATGCTTTCTAAAGAATTACGGCTATTATACCCTACACAAGCTATAACAGCGCACAGCACTGTGCTCATTATGATAAACAACAACAAAGGCACACCCACGCCGCCGTCACCAAAGGCATGTACAGAGTCTACCACACCACTACGCACTAAATAGGTGGCAAAAAAAGCTGATATGGTGGTTAAAGCCATAAGAAAGACATTAATGCGTCCCAATTTTCCTCTGCGCACCTGAATGATGGTAGTGTGTATGGCTGCAGTACCAATGAGCCAAGGAATAATAGAAGCATTTTCTACAGGATCCCAAGCCCAGTAACCGCCCCAACCTAATTCCAAATAAGCCCACCACGCCCCTAAAATAATGCCGGCGGTAAGGAAGAGCCAAGCAATAAGCGTAAAGGGTCGAGCCACAAGTACCCACGAGCCTTCTATTTCTTCATTATCAGAAAGGCATTGTGCCAAGGCCAAACACGAAGGAATAATAAAGCCACCATAGCCCCAAAATAAGAGCGGTGGGTGAATAATCATACCGGGGTTTTGCAACAGCGGGTTTAAGCCTCTGCCATCTTCAGGCACAGGATGTTGGATAACAAAGGGGTTGCTCCAGCCTGTAAGTAACAGCGCAAAAAAGCCCATGACCACCAAGAAGAATATCCAAAACCACAAACGTGTTTCTTCAGTAAGATTCTTATAAGATTTAGTGAAAGAAAACAAAGTACCGCATACAGCCACAGACAAAGCCCAAAAAAGTAAGGAGCCAGGTTGGCCTGCCCAAAAAGCCGTTAAACGGTAAAAAACGGGAAGGATACGGTCAGTATAACTGGCCACATATACCAAAGAAAAATCATTCCAATATAAGGCGTGCAAAAGTAAGGCAGATGCCACTACTAAAGCTGCTGTCATAACAGCCTGTGTTTTTTCAACAATCCAAAGGGCATTCGATCGCCCTTGAAACAGCTGCAGCACCGCAAGCCCTGCACCTCCGAGACTGCACAACAGAGCCACAATCAACATGGCAAAGGCAAATATATACATATTTACTCCCAAAAAAAATATAAATAGTGGTCACAGTTTTTTGCTACGCGCACAAAGCAAGACCGTAAACTGTGATTCATCAACAAGAAACTCGCACAACAAAAACTCAAACAGAACCATAGGTTCATTTTTTGAGGCAGTTATCTTTTGCAAAGCAGTGTTTATTTAAAAGCGCGTATGCGAAGAAGCGAAAAAAGCTATAATGCCAGACCTATGAAAAAGCCCTTAGCACTATACCTTTCTATCGCCACAAAGCAACACCCTTTTACTAGGCTGCTAGGTGCGATTTTGCTTTTCGTACTTAGAAGGACATTTAGTCATCAACGTTTTGGCGGCAAAGGTACCGTCGGTACCAAGTCCACCTTCAACAATGACTTCAGCTCCGGCCTTGAAGGTATCCGGCACAGCGCCATGATAACGAACCATCATGGTTTTGGTACTGTTGTCTGTGTCTACCAAACGAAAAATCACACCGGGGCCCTGCTCCACCGCCGCTATATCCTCGGCGGCCACAGTACCAAAAAGGCGTGCGGCTTTAAGTTTAGAGTTTTCAACAGCCAATGCTTCAGAAACATTGAGAAAGTACACGCTGTTTTCAGATAAGCCAGAAAAAACAAGATAGCCAGCACCGCTCAAAAACAAGAGCAATGCCACTATATACATGGGGGTTGAGTTCTTTTTTGCCATAGAGTTTCCTAGACGTTGGAATTTTTATTAAATAACCCATTTTTTAATACTTTACAAGATAAGAGTTATTCCTATTAAGTGTTACTCTTACGAGTAGCTGCTTTGCGACGCGCTCGTGCTAACTCTTGCAAATCAGCCACAGCGTCACTTTCGTCTATTATTTCACGTCCTAAGATTTCCTCTAACACATCCTCAAGTGAAACCACACCCGCCAAACCGCCGTACTCATCCAATACGACTGAAAGGTGGTTGTGTGAACTAAGAAATTCGTGCAATGTTTTATCAAGAGTTTGACTTTCTTGTGTAAAATGCACAGGTTCCATAAGAGTTCTTAAGGTACCTTCAATATTACCTTGAGCCATGCATTGACCCAAGGTACGCCGCTCCACAAGGCCTACTATGTCTTCATTATTTTCTGCATACACAGGAATGCGGCTAAAATGCCAAATATCCGGCACTTGTATAGCCTCTGCTATATCCATATCAGCGGCCAAGGAAAATACCACAATGCGTGGTGTCATTATGTCTCTTACGCGTTTGCGCTCTAAAGAAAGAACATTGGTAATGGTACTTTCAGCAAAAGCTTGAATACTGCCAGCCTTGCGCGAAAGCGAAGTGACAGCACGTATGTCATCTTCAGACATTTGCGGCCCGCCGGCAGAGGGCGAAATAAGTTTTGTAAAAAATGCCGAGAGCCAAATAATGGGACTTAAAAGTTTGGTCACCCAAAAAAGGGGACGTGCCAAAACACTAGACACAGGGTTTGCATAAAGCACACCAATAGTTTTTGGAATAATTTCCCCAAAAATCAAAATTAAACAGGTAAATACAGCTGCAAAAACGCCCATATACACCGAATCAAAAACGGCGGAAAAAGCCGCCCCTGCCACAGCAGAACCTGCCGTATTGGCCACAGTATTTAAAGTGAGTACAGCGGCAATGGGCCTTTCCACCTTGCTGCGCATTTGAAACAAAAGTTCTCCGGAGACTTTCCCTTTTTTCCTTAATTCTTCAATATGTGCCCAAGAAACAGAGTATAACATAGTTTCTGTAAGCGAACACACGGCAGAAACTACTAAAGCAAAAGCCACAGCCAATACCAATGTTAGCATATAATTTTTCCTAGAATATCAATATTATTTTTTTCTCTGAAAGAAGATGTTTAACTCTTATCGTGATTTTGTTTTTATGGCAATGCCCTTTTATGTGCTTGTTGTAAGGCATTTTCAAAATATACTACTATAAAACATACAAAAAAAAGAGTATGTCGACACACATACTCTTTTAACATATTAAAATTCAAGAAAGAAAAATATTTTCTTTTCACTCTTACAATTTTATCTCTTATTTAGTCAGCATCGACACTTTGTGATAAAATTTTCTTTTTTTGTTCTTCTTTGTGAACTTCTGTGCCCTTATGAATATGGTACTGAGCAACGGCATTATTATCTGCTTGAGGAATTTGTAAACCAATACGCTTTTCATGGTTTACCAAGATGGGCCCCACAAGATTTAACGTGGTATCTTCGGGCTTGCCTTCAGGTATGGATACCGTCACGAAAACAGCCACTTGCTCCTCTTTCTTTATGCGCAATAATTTTTGCTCTGCATCACAAACTTTCACATTATAATCTTGCATAAATATATAGGGATCTGCCACCAGCAGACCTACATCTTCTTTATCCATACTTTGCAGTACTAAAAAAGGCGCCTCAGGGCGAATTTGCAACAAAATAAATTCGTGTAAGCCTTCAAAGCCAGCCAAACCGCGTGGAAAGTAAATGACTTTTTCAGTATCTACAGTACGCAGGCCAAGACGCGTTTGAATTTCTATTTCTTTTTCTCTTGCCATAAGCTTGTCACCAACATCAGGTCTTCATTACGGGTTTGTAAAGCGAGACGGTTTTCTTCCGTTACACGTTGATAGACTTCCTCTCTATACACAGTCACATCATCAGGCACATCAATACCTAGCTTCACTTGCTTTCCTTGCAAGCCTAGCACTTTGATGCGTATATTTTCCCCTATGTAAATGCTTTCACTAGGGCGACGTGTAAGTATCAGCATATATCCCAACTTTAAAGTTTAAAAGCGTCTTTGCACAAGCCTAGAACACAAAGCAACGTTACGCAGAAGCAACGCGCTCTAAACAATCACATTAAATGAATTTTGTAAAGTTTAATTGTAATATCATAGAAGAAGATTGTAACACTGTGGAATACGCCAATTCGTCTTTGGCTAAATTATTCAACAATTCTGTTAAATCTATATCCTCTGTATAACTCAAACGTTCGCCTTGGTCAATTTTTTCGTAATCAAGCATGCCTTCAGCCAAGTCTAGGCGATTTTCAAGACCACCTATTCTCGCAGTTTGTGTTAGTACATGCTCTAAATCGGCCTTAATGTCCACTAAGGATTGCGCTATACCGTCAGATTCATTATTTTCCACATAAGCAATTAACTTGCCAACTGATTCAAAAAGATTGGCCCCTTCCACAGGTTGACCATTATACATGCCGCCAAAAATATCCTTACCCACTTGGTTCACTGGAATATAGGTATTTTCCATAACTTCGTAGCCAAGGTCAGCACGGTCTGGATGAATAAGCATTTGTGTGCCGGCATCAAGAGTTGTGGAGCCACCATTTTGTGTGCTCATTTCCAAAAAACCACCGGGAAGCGCTAAAGACACACTGCCATCGGGGTTAGGAACAGGCATTTGACTGCTAGCCTTTACCCAATTTTCACCGCCATCGGTACTATATGAATAATTTAAAAGTCCACCGGCGGCTAAATCTACCGTTTCATCAATACGCACTGCGGTATTTTGAGAAAAAATTCCATGCGAATTTAAAGAAATATCACTAGGTCCATTGAGCATATCCACACGGCGCGGCTGTAAATCCATGCTAAAGTTTGCTGGCAACACAGAACTGGCTATTGCCGTACTGGAAGTATCCAATGCCACATAACCTGTATTGCCCATACTATCTGCAATAGGCAATTGCACCTGCCCTGTTACAGGATTAGGGACTTTAGCAGTACCATCTACCCAAGTTGTTCCACCATCAATACTAGTGCGATAGGTTACATCAGAACCAGGAACACTTAAATCTGCAGCGGCAGTGAGTTCAAAAAGCACATTGTCAGCTAAATCTGCTTGCACATCCACCGCTAGGCCAGGTACGCCATTTTGCACGGCGGCATAGGCGCTGGCGTCATTATCATCGCCATTATACACGGCAGTGGGATACAAATAGAGGAAAGTGCCGTCTTTGGAGTTCAGCTCTTCAGAAGGATCGGGATTTGTAGCCCCCTTCACTTCTGTACCGGGACGCATATTTAGTGTTACGCCCCCTGCCGTCAAAGACGTTTGCCCCGCCGCTAAAGTGCCAGTAGTCCACGTATCTCCGCCATCCTCTGACCATTGATAGTCCAAAGCGTCCGTTCCAACAACACCATCTGTTAAGAAATGTACAGCAATACTATTGTCGGCCTTCCCATTCACAGTGGCACCTGCTGCGTCAAAATCTCCATCGCGAGACATAACCCCCATGCCTTCATCAAAGGCACTTTCTAGATAGTTATGTCCACCAAATACAGAATTACCTTCGACTTCCGTATTGGAAAGATTAATCAATTGACCAAAAAGTTGCTCTAATTCGAAAGAAATTTGCTCTCTATTTTCAGGAGACATGGTGCCTGTAGCCGCTTGTTCCGTTAATGTGATAATGCGTCGTACAGTCTCGCTGGTTTTTTGCAAAGAAGCCTCGGTGGTACTTAACCAACTACGCGCCGTACCAAGATTGCTTTCAAATTGTTCTGTGGCAAGAATTTCCGTTCTGGTATTAAGCACAAGAGCTGCACCAGCAGGATCATCAGAAGGTCTGTTAATTTTCTTTTGCGTACCACCTTGAATGGTGGATTCCATATAATTGGCCAAGCTGGTTTGCATGTGCCGCATATTGGTATCATATATCATTGAGTTAGAAATACGCATAAAAACCTCCTATTGCTTTAACCCAAGCAGAGTTTCAAGCATCTGATCCGCAGTGGTAATGAGTTTGGCCGCTGCTGTATAAGCATGCTGAAATTTAATAAGATTAGCCATTTCTTCATCAAGGTTTACCCCAGAAACGGATTGCTGTTGATCACTCAAATCATTGGCAAGTGCTGTATTATATTCAGAATTAGTCATTGCTGTACGAACATCGGCACCCACAAGAGACACAAGCGTACTGTAATACTCAGAAATACTTTGCGTAGATGTTGTTCGCCACGGCGTAGACATGGTCACATTTTCTGTCATCAACTGCCCAATACCTTGCGCTGTGGTAGCATTATCGCCAGGATAAAGTTGACTGTCTCCGTCCACATAGCCGGCATTAATACGGTTATGATCCACATGCACTTCTGTATTCACAGCTATATTACTGGCATTGTTGCCCTGAAAATATGTGTTGATGCCAAGAGCAGCCATAACGCCTGTTGTGTCTTCCCCAAGGGCAAACTTCACATCAGGGTCACTGCTATTGATAACTAATTTATCATCCAAGATTGTGGCCGTCACATAATTTTCCGGAGCCGTACCAAAAGAATTATTTATAGCATCGCGTACATCTTCTAAAGTATGCACATTGGGGTCAAAAGAGCTTGTGGCGCTAGGCGGCGTACCAAGGCCGGTAAAGTCTGCAGAGCCACCATCTAAATAATCCCCTGATGAGGTATCATAAAAATGGAACTGAAAAGTGCCACCTTCAAGACGATTATAACTGTGCAAGCCACTTTGAGGCAAGCCAAGCGCAATATTGGTATTATCTACACTTTCACTGCCGGAAAAAAAGTTCGTCGGAGATGAGCCGCCTTGGCTGTGCAATTTATTTACTTCCCAAATAAGCGCATCGGCAATGGCGTCCATTTCATCTTCATAGTACCCTACGTGCACATCACGCACACTAAAGTGTGCTGTTAAAGTACCACCTGTGAGGCGCGATGTATTTTCGCTACCATCAAAGTACGTTTGTGGCGTAATATTTTGAGGGCCGCGGGTGGGTTCTATCCAATACAAGCCACTTTTGGGCATAATGATAAAACGATCTTCTGCTGTAAAATCATTCAATTCTGTAAAAGAAATTTTTAAATCATGCACTTGCACGGGATCAATGGTACCATCGCCGTCATTGTCGGTAACGTCAAATTCGCGCACATTGCCGTTTTCATCGCGAAGCCATGTTTTACCGCCGTCCAAAGAAACCTTAAAACTTGGTGGAGGCACATCACCCACACTACCGCCCTTGGTCATTTCCACGGTATATTCATGGGCATCTGAGCCGTCAAAAACAACATCGCCCAAGTAGGTAGATTCTGCTATCTTATTGCTCTCTGCATTGGGTCCAATAACACGCAAATCATTGGTTACTTGCCCTTGCACCAAGGGATGTCCCGTGGTGGTACTTACCACATACTCCCCTTCATCAGTGGTTTCTGTAGTAATGTCTACATACGTAGCAAGTTCACGTACAGCCACGTCACGCCTGTCTAGCAAATCGTTGGGATTGCTGCGCCCTTCAATGGTATTACGACTAATTTGTTCGTTTAAAGCGGCAATTTCTTTAGAAAGCTCATTGACTCTTTCCACATCTACTTGAATATTTAATTCCAATTGCTGACGCACTTGGTCTAAATCTTCCTGTGTTTTATTCATCAGAAGTGCCAAGTCATCAGAGAGAGATATTAAGTTTTGGCGCGTCGCCGCATCGTCAGGCCGCAAAGCCAAGTCTTGCCAACCACCAAAAAAGGCAGACATAGCATCGTTAATACCTGTGCGATTAGATTCATTAAAAATACTTTCAACAGAGGTCAGTGTTCTATATTGTTCTTGCCAGCGCGTCGCCTCGGTAGATTTATCTAAAAAAGATACTTCGATAAATTGGTCAAAGCTACGTAACACCTGTACGGCATCCACCCCCATGCCTTTGCCGCCGGGTTTTCCCTGCAAGGTAAAGGCATCTTCCAATTGAACATATTGACGAGAATAGCCAGGGGTATTCACGTTGGCAATGTTGTTACCTGTGGTAGCAATGGTGCTTTGTTGCGCATTAAGGGCCGATTGGCCAATATTAAATAAATGACTTATGCTCATTATAATCTCCCCGAAATAAGAGCAGCTTGTGGCCTATGCGTGCCCATATGGCCCCTTCTACCGTATGTTAACGATGTTTTGGGCGTAATATGTGAATGCAATTCTTGCATCAACTTCTGACTCTGGTCTAAAAAAGCTAAAGATAGTTGCGCATTGCGAGAAGCCTTACGCGCGGCTTGCTGTTCATACATATCAATCTCTTGAAAAAGTTCACGAATGCAATTGCCTTGTTCTTCAGGCAATAAATCGGCATATACCCGCACTCTGCCACCATCAAGCATACTTTTTACTTCACTTTTTTCCTGTGCCATTTGCCGAATAAGCTCATGAACGCTCATTTCAATGGCCACCACTTCGTTGGTCTGGCGACTTCGTAGGAGCATATATTCTTCTTCCAACAATTCTACTAATAATTTCATAGCTTGTCGTTGGCGAATAAGCGCTGTATGTATGCGTTGGTACATAGTGCTTTCCTTTTCCTAAAGATTATCAATGCAGGTCTTGAGGGAAATTTCTATCTTTTCCACTGCAATTATTACCCACACTGAACCACGATGCAAAAAGCGTGCTAACTCTTACGCTGTGTCCTCTCTACGCGCGCTGTTGGCATTTGTGCAGAAGGTGTGACCGGCGGTGCCACAAAATGCGCACCCATTTGCGCATTCACTTGAGCCGGTGTTACCAACTGACCAGACTGATTAGGCTGTTGCGGCTGCACTGCTTGCCCTGCTGGGTTCACCTGCGAAGGTTGTGTAGGAGCCACCGGTGCCGTGGGCGCTACAGGTTGAGCAACCTGAAGAGGAGCGCCTGTCATGGTAGGTGCCGACGGAGTCGCTAACGGGGGGTACACTTGAACAGGTTGTTGTGCCACGCCCTGTCCTTGAGACTGGGTTGATTGTTGGTTCTGACGTGCCACGCGCAAAGCTTCTTGCACTAATTTTTGCGTATCGGCCGTACGTTGCCCCTTAGGTACATTGGTAGTATACGTCGTACGCACCACATGCGGTTCCTGCTTTATTCCTGTAGCGGGCATGACACCATGAGGAGGCGGCGGACTATTCACAAAAAATTGCGCTTGCGCGGCTCTTTGTGGCCCTGTTAATTGCCCCGCCACAGGCGTTTGCCCCTGAGCAACCTGCTTTGCATGAAGACTTTGCAAATATTGCTGTGTCATAGTAACATTTTGCCCTGCCACATTGGCCTGTGCTGCATATGCCTGAGTCTGTTGCAGTGCGCTCTTGCTCTGTGCTTCCTGCTGTGTGGCAGGCTGCGCCACGCCGCCTATTTCTTCATATAAGGGCGCCTTATTGCCTGCAACGGATGTTCCCGCCGCGGCCGAAGTTACATTTGCTTTACTCTCTGTATCTGCCAGTAAATCCCGCGGAGTCACTTGAGGCGTACTTTTTTTATCAGCAAGCATGTTCGCCAAAGGGGAAGGCATGAATTGCTTGGGGGTTATGCCGCTGTCATCGGAGGACTGCAGCGCCCCCGTAGGAGTAGCCGTACGCGGAGGACTGGCCGCACTGCTAGCGCCTGCAAAGTGTAAAGGCTTTTCTAAAGCAATACCGCCTGAAGTGCTGGCTTGTGTTGCCGTAGAGCGACTGGCAGAAGCCAAGTTTTGCGAGAGCTGTTCGTACATCATGTCCGCAAGGCCAATACCACCGCCCTTAGACATATGCTTAGAAAGCTCTGAGTCATACATACTTTGCCAAAATTTTTCTTCGCGACCCACTAAAGGATTTTCCT
>CAYJAD010000020.1:0-34579 GCA_964368075.1 uncultured Desulfovibrionaceae bacterium
TTAAAGAGGAAGCTTTAGCAAAAATTGCTGCTCTTGATCCTAACAGCCCCATTGATAACGTAGAAAAGAAACCTTTCCTTGAGTCTATTGTTATTGTTTGCGAAGCAGTAGTGCTTTGGGCCAAACGTCACGCAGTTCTTGCTCGTGAAATGGCTGCTAAAGAAAGTGATCCTACTCGTAAGGCTGAACTTTTGCTCATGGCTGAAAATGCTGAGCATGTGCCTGGCAATCCTGCACGTAATTTCTACGAAGCAGTGCAAAGCCAATGGTTCACCCAAATGTTCTCTCGTATTGAACAAAAAACCGGTACTACCGTTTCTAACGGTCGTATGGACCAATACTTCTATTCCTACTACAAAGCAGACATGGAAGCTGGCGTTCTTACCGAAGATCGCGCCATTGAACTCATGGAATGCATGTGGGTAGGTATGGCTGAATTTATCGATATGTTCATCTCCCCCACAGGCGGCGCTTTCAACGAAGGTTATGCTCACTGGGAAGCTGTTACTGTTGGTGGACAAACCCCCGACGGTCGCGATGCTACTAACGAGTTGACACATCTTATCTTGAAATCCAAGCGCGAGTTCCCTTTACACTATCCTGACCTTGCTGCTCGTATTCACTCTCGTTCCCCTGAAGCATACCTTTGGGACGTAGCTGAAACCATTAAAGATGGTTCTGGCTTCCCCAAACTTATCAATGACGAAGAAGTTATTCCTTTGTATGTTTCTAAAGGTTGTACCTTTGAAGAAGCTCTTGATTACGCCGTTTCCGGTTGTACCGAGTGCCGCATGCCTAACCGCGATACCTACACTTCTGGTGGCGCCTATGTAAACTTTGCTGCCGCAGTAGAAATGGTATTCTACAACGGTAAGATGAAGAAATATGGCGATGTACAATTGGGTATTGAAACTGGCGACCCACGCAAATTTGCTTCTTGGGATGAGTTCTTTGATGCTTACAAGCAACAGCATATGCTCTTCTTGAAGACTGCTTTTACCCAACAATACATCATCAACAACTTGCGCGCCAAGCACTTTGCACAACCTATGGGTTCTGCCATGCATGACCTTTGCATGAAGCATTGCATCGACTTGCATCAACCACATGTACCAGAAGGCGTAAACTTCGGTTACTTTGAATTCATGGGCTTTGGTACTGTTATTGACTCCTTGTCTGCTGTGAAGAAATTAGTCTTTGAAGATAAGAAATTGACCATGGAACAAGTTATCAATGCTCTTGAAGCTAACTTTGAAGGCTTTGACGACGTGAAAGCTATGTTGCAAACAGCACCTTGCTACGGCAACAACAATGTTTTTGCTGATGACATCGGTCGTGAACTTGATCGCATCACTGTAGAGTTTGGTGGCAAATACAGCAAAGAACTTGGCATGAACAACGACGTGCGCTATGTTCCCTTTACATCACACGTACCTTTTGGTAAGGTTGTTTCTGCTACGCCTAACGGCCGTACAGCATGGTTCTCCTTGTCTGATGGTTCTTCTGCTTCTCATGGTGCTGATGCCAACGGGCCTACAGCTATCTTACTTTCCAACTATAACACCAAGAATATGGGTCGTCGTGACCGTGCAGCACGCATGTTGAACATTAAGTTCACACCTAAGAGCGTTGAGGGTGAGGAAGGTACAGAAAAAATGGTATCTTTCATCCGCACATTCTGCGACTTGAAACTTTGGCACGTACAGTTTAACGTTATCAACCGCGACACTTTGATTGCCGCACAACAAGATCCTGAAAAGTATCGCAACCTTATCGTACGTATCGCTGGTTACAGCGCATACTTCTGCGATTTGTCTCCAGACTTACAAAATGACCTTATCGCTCGTACCGAGCACGCTGTCATGTAATTTGGTTACACAATAGATTAATAGTATTATGGGGGTTCGATGTCAGTTGTGATATCGAACCCTCTTATGCAAATGCACAAAGGTGGATTAGAACGTATGAGCAGCTTTGAAGACAAAAAGAAAAAAGGCACAGTATTTAACATTCAAAAATATTCGGTGCACGATGGCCCGGGTATACGAACCATTGTTTTTTTAAAGGGCTGCCCACTCTCGTGTCGTTGGTGTAGTAATCCTGAGTCGCAAGCGCTGCAACCTGAGCTCGCTTTTAATGAAAATCGATGTTTAACCTTAGATAAATGTCAATACTGCATTAAAAATTGTACTCGCAATGCTATAGCACGTAGAGATGACGGAAAAATTCTTATTGATCGCAGTTTGTGTGCAGGCTGTGATATGCCTTGTGCTAGTTCTTGTCCTGCCAATGGGCTTATAGTATATGGTCAAGAGCGTACAGTGGATGATGTTCTTGGTGTGGTAGAACAGGACTCTGCTTTTTATGCGCGTTCTGGTGGTGGTGTGACTCTTTCCGGTGGCGAACCTTTGATGCAAGGAGAATTTGCCGCCGCTTTATTGCGTGAAGCGCGCAGACGTCGTTTAAAAACAGCCATTGAAACCTGCGGTGTAGCTCCATGGGCACATTTTGAGATGGCAGCGCCACATTTATCTTCGGTGCTTTTTGATATAAAGCATATGGATAGTGAGAAACATAAAGAACAAACTGGCAGCACTAATGCTCGTGTGCATGAAAATTTTGCAGGATTAGCTACAGAATTTCCAAATATTCCTATTTTGGCACGTACGCCTATTATTCCAGGGTTTAATGACTCTGTGGAAGATGTGCAAGCTATTGCGGAATTTTTAAAACCTTTTAGTCATGTACGCTATGAAATGTTGCCTTACCATCGCCTTGGGACGCAAAAATATCTTTTCTTAGATCGTGTCCCCCCCATGGGAGATGTGACTTTACCACAAGAAGCCATGTATCCCTTAATTAAAGCCGTAAAAGAGGTGCTTGGGGAAGAAAGGGTGCAAGTTCCTAAATAATGAGATAACAAAAAAATTTATGAATCCGTGAATGTATCCTGACACTAGATTAAAAAGAAAAGCTTAGATAAAAGTCGCTGTTATCAAAACTTATAAGACTGTGCTTTCTGTTTTGATGTATGCTGTTTTTGCTTTCATTTTTATGTTAAGTGATACATTCACGTTTTTATTTTGAGGATGCTATGACCGCTCGTACCAATGATATTTTGCTGAAAAATTTTGAAAGAATTTTAGATGCCCTTGTGGACGGTATCTTTATTACCGATGCACGTGGTGTTACATTAAAAGTAAACCGTATGTACGAGCATTTAACTGGCATTACTATGGATGAGCTAAGGGGAAAAAATGTTCGCACCTTACAAGAGGAAGGGATTTTTAATAATGTTTTAAACCCTGAAATTGTGCGCACTGGCAAGCCTTGTACCAAGGCACAGCAGTTGCGTAATGGAAAAAAAGTTATTTTATCTGGTTTTCCTGTGTTTGATGAGGCAGGGAAACTGTGCTTAGTTATTACTTTTGTTCGTGATATTACAATGATAGAGCAATTACACGAACAAATGACAGAGCAAACGCAACTTATCAATCATATTCATGATCAATTGGCCTATATGGCGCACAAAGAAGACGTGGGCATGCCCATCTATAAAAGTGAATCTATGGGGCAAGTGATAAATTTACTTTCGCGCCTTGCTAAAACTGACGCCACTATTTTAATTCTTGGTGAAACGGGAGTGGGTAAAGATGTTTTTGCCCGTTTTACACATGAACGTAGTTTGCGCCATGACAAGCTTATGCTAAAAGTAGACTGCGGTGGTATTTCTGAAACCTTGACTGAATCTGAAATGTTTGGCTATGTACCGGGAGCTTTTACCGGTGCTTCTTCCAAGGGTAAAGCAGGGTACTTTGAAATGGCTGATGGCAGTACCGTATTTTTAGATGAATTAGGGGAGCTACCTTTAACGATGCAAACACGTTTATTGCGTGTGCTGCAAGATGGTGAAATCTTGCGGGTAGGGTCTGCTTCTCCTAAAAAGGTTGATGTGCGCATTATTGCAGCCACCAATAGAAATCTTGCGGAAAGCGTGGAGGCAGGCACCTTTCGCCGAGATCTCTACTATAGATTAAATGTTGCCACTGTTCATATTCCCCCTTTGCGCGAGCGTAGTGAAGATGTTCCCCCTTTGGCAGAGCATTTTTTGCAGGAATTTACCAATAAATATAAGAAGAACATGGCCTTTATGGACGTAACCATGGAAAAGCTTACCCGCTATGCATGGCCTGGTAATGTGCGCGAATTGCAGAATTTAGTACATAGCCTTGTGGTTACTCGTACATCTCAACTTCTTTCCCCCAGAGATTTGCCTTCTCATATTAGTGGGCAAAGCAGTAGTGAAGGTTATTATGCAGACGATGTTTTTATGACGCAAAGGCCTTTAAAAGAAATTATGTCTGATATTGAAAAAGATTTTTTGCAAAGAGCTATTGAAATTCATGGCTCTGTACAAAAGGTTGCTGAAATATTTAAAATTAATCGTAGCACTATCTTTCGTAAGCTTCATGGGAAAAATGAATAGGGCTCAATAGTCGTCATCGACTAAATAGTAGAGCGCATATCTTGTGTTATGCTTGTTTTTTATGTAGAAGAAGGCTATGGAATATACAGACTTTATTTTTATGTTGGCGTGGTTCTTGGGTGGCTTTGTAAATGGTGTAGGTGGTATGGGCGCTGCTATGGTGGCTGTACCCATAATGACTACCTTTATGCCACCGGCTATGCTTACCCCTGTGTCGTGTATTATCGTAACTATGATATCGGCGCATATGGCCTACAATTTTCGAGAAGGTTGTCGTTACCACTCGCTTAAAAATTTGCTCATTGGTGCGCTTGCAGGCTCATTTATGGGTGTTATTTTACTTCTGTATATAAAAACACAATATATTCAAATTTTTACAGGTTTGGTTATGCTTGTTTTTGTGGCGTGGCAAAGCTTAAGAAAAGCCCAAGTTTTAACACAAGAACGCCCTGAAACCTTGGGGAAATCACTTTTTGCAGGGTTTTGCTCCGGTGTATTAAACTCTTCTATTTCTTTTGGAAATCCCCCTGTGGGTGTATATGCTTTGCATTTAGGATGGTCTCAAGTACAAACTGTAGGCACCATGAATATTTTTTCACTTTTTGCCTACCTCGTGGCTTGTGGCTTTCAAGCCAGTGCAGGACTTTACACTAAAGATGTGCTGATTTTTGCTGCCATGGGCATGCCTGCTGCGGCTTTAGGTATTTTGTGTTCGCTTCCTGTGGCAAGACGTATTCCTGCTTTGATTTTTAAGCGTATTTTGCTGGCTGTCATTGCTTTGGGTGGGGTAGCTTGTATGTGGCGCGGGTTGGCGTTTTAGATAGTCGACACTGAAAAAGTATTTAAGCGTCGATAAAGAAAGATTTTTTTAGTTCATATACCTTAATAAACTTTGTCAGAAATAAACGAATGGAATTCGTTTCAGATTGCTGACAAACCCTGTTGTATAAAAATGAATTTGAATTTATACATAAACTTCAAAGTTCCAATTTTATGTAATCGTTTAAACGCAAACTATAATTTAAGTTATTTGGAAAGGGGGTCTGGGGGAAAACCTTTTTTCAAAAAGGTTTTCCCCCAGTAAACTTTGCCAGTTTTCCAATATAAAAAAAGCCTCTGCTGACATTGCGAGCAGAGGCTTTTTTTATATTGTAAAGATATTTAGTCTATAATGCGCACATGGTAAGCACCTAAAGAAAGTGTAATGTTTTTAAAGCGTGCTGGGCGTACTTTTCCTTTAGGGCTTGCATTGCCTATGACCTTAAAATTTTCCGGCACAATGTTTACTGTCACATCCGTGGCATTGCTATCGTCTCCGCCCCAAAAATAGCCCTCGGGGGACTCCGCATACCATGCCATATTTTGCGTGGTGTTTGGCACATCAAAAGTGGCTTTAGCTTTAGGGTTAACCGTGTACCAGCCTTGGTAAACCATGCCCTGAGTGCTTTGATAGGCCACAGCCACTTTTACAGAATGTGCTGTCGTATTTTCTATATGAAAAGGCTGTGCATGTACAAAACCTGTAAAAGTTACAATAAAAAATATAGCTATGCCAAGAAGAGAAAGAGTATTTTTCATAGATGTCCTTTTTGGGTACTATAGTATAGTTTTAAGGTTATATTAATGCTTTTCGTGCTTTTTATCTGCAGGCTGTAACTTAAATAAAAGATATAGAGCAACAGCTAGCGTAAGACCTTCTCCTAGGGGTAATGCCAAGGCTACACCTTTATATTGCATAAATTGCGGTAAAAGCCAAATGAAAAGAACTGGAAAAATAAGAGTACGCAAAATGGCCACTATGGCTGAAGCACCAGCTTTTAAAAGACCGGTAAAATACGCGGTAATGATAATATTAGCTCCGCAAAAAAGAAACATGAAGCGGCAAATATTCATGAAGTTTAGGGCGAAATCCATGGTGTCATGATTATCTTTCACAAACAGATTTATCAACTCCGCAGGGTATAGTGTCATGAGCAAAAAACACACTAAGCCCACGCTAAAGGCAGTAGTCAAACCAGAAAGAAGTAAAGAACGCGTGCGTCTGTGCAATTGACAGGCATGGTTTGCGCTTACAAGCGGGCTTAGGGAATCGCTAAAACCATAGCAAAGCATAAGACACAGCCAATTCACATAGCTGATAACAGTAAAAGCAGCCACCCCATAGGGGCCAATAAGTTTCATGACGGTAATATTAATAAGAATGAGCACAAAGCCCGAGGACATTTCGTTTATCATTTCAGAAATGCCATTCCACATACTTTGAAAAATTTCGAGCCAAGAGCCGACAATTTTTGTAAAGTAAAGGCGTTTTGGTTTTTTGGTGTAAGTATAGCCCCATATGTATAATATAAGAGCGCAAGTATAGGCTATGCCAGTAGCTAAGGCAGATCCCATTACTCCTAGGGAAAGCTGCGCTATAAAAATATAATCCAAAATAATATTAATAATGGCTGTGCAAGCCATACCTACGGAAGCAAGAGTAGGGCGTTCATCGGTACGCAAAAAATATGACCAAATAAAACCCACCAAAAGCGGCGGTAGGAAAAAGCTTATGGTGGTAAGATATTCTACACAATGCGGTAAAAGAGTTTTATCTGCACCTAAAAGAGTAGCTGCTTCTTCTGCATAAAAATATAGAGGAACACTAAAAAAAATACTGAAAATAAAACCAAAAATCATGATTTTAGTATAAATAGCTCTGGCGGCTTGATCATCCCCTTTTCCTAAGTAAGCTGCGCAGCGAACTCCTCCGCCTGAGGCAAGAGCAATACCAACCCCCGTTATTATGGAGTACATGGGCCAGATAATATTAATGGATGCAAGAGCTAAAGAGCCTATATATTGACCCACAAAGTAGCCATCAACAACACCGGCAGAGGACAACAGTAAAAAAGAAAAAGTCCACGGAATACTGTAGCGAAAAAACAACAGTACAGCCGGAGTATAGAGCATATTTGTGCTACTTTGCGATGAGCTCATAATAAACCTCAAAAGTGGGGCATAATTATTTTATGTAGATTTTTCAGAAACACAAAGCAAATATATTGCCATGAAAGTATTGTCTACTAAAATAGTATTTGCCTTGCTTATTAAAATTTGTACAGCCCAAAGAGAAAAGAAGTGCGGGAAGGGCTTTTTATTCAGGTAAGGAAGTAATTTAGCCGCCCACGAAAATCGAAGGCGGCCTTACTACTCATATTAAAAATATTGGAAAATGTGTTATTACATAGTGACTAGGGGAACACTCTCCCTAATATGCTTTAATGTATTCGTCTAAACTATCCGTAGAGCAATTTTTACTTACCCAAAAAGCTGATGCCCATACCATGAGAGCTGTAGCTTGGGTATCGTCAAGGTGTCGAATTTTTGCCTCAAGGGGAGCTTTGGCCGCTCCGTGCTTTAGATGGGCATTGCCCACATCACAGGCATCCATGACACGTAATTGCAAATACGATAAGCGTGTATGGTCAGGAAGCAATTTTAAATCTTTGTGTGCTTCCACAATAGTTTTGAGTTCAGCGGGGCTAAAGGTGTTTTTTATGCTTGATATGGCCCGAAAAAAAGTATCCACGGCCCAAGGCAAAATAAACTCTGCTCCGGCACTTTTGGTGCGGAAATAGTCTTTGAGCCAACGTTCTTGATCACTGCTTATCCGAGCTGCTACTTGTGGCATTGTTTACCTCTAAAAGCCTTTTACTTTACTTCAAAATTCCAGAAGGAAATGGTATGTTTTACCGTGGTCTTAAAAATCACTTCCCCTTCACACTATACAAAAGAGGAAGAACTTTCAAGAAAAATTCTAGAAAATATCTTGCATAGTAAAAAGCTTGCCGCCCTGCTGCTGTGAAAGCCATTTGGCAGCACGCACAGCACCTTGAGCAAAGGTATCTCTTGAATGAGCTTGATGTGTAACTTCAATGCGCTCGCCGGGCCCCATAAAGTACATGGTATGTACACCCACCACATCGCCGCCACGTATGGTTTGAATGCCCATTTCTTTTTGCGGGCGCTCGCCGATAATGCCTTCACGATGATAGCAGGCCACATCGTTTAAGGCCCAATTTCTTGCCTCTACTAAACATTCTGCAAGCTTTAAGGCCGTGCCGGAAGGGGAATCTTTTTTGCGATTATGATGTAACTCCACCATTTCCATATCATAATCTTCCCCAAGATAGGCCACCAATTGTGGCAAGACTTTCATTAATACATTAACACCAATACTCATATTGGGAGCCCAAAAAATAGGGCTTTTTTGGGCAAAGCCTTCTAAATCCTTTTTTTGGTTATCATTTAAGCCTGTTGTACCTATAACTAAGGGGTTACCTTTTTTGCTGGCAACTTCTGCTAACGCTAAAGAGGCTTCAGGGGTAGTGAAATCAATAATGGCGGCATGAGGATGTAAAGCGAGCAATTCTTCCGGACAGGTGGAAATAGTGCATGGGCTGTGGACAGTGTCTTGCGTAAAATCTTTATGCTCTAGTAAGCCCACAAGCTGGCACTCTGTATCATGTTCTACTATTTCCACAAGGGTTTTTCCCATACGTCCGCATGCACCGGTGATGATAATAGGTGTGGCCATAATTCATCCTTCTCTTATGAAAGCACTGATTATATATTTTTTACAGATGTAATCAGCGATTCTTAATGTTTTCTGTTAAAATAATACGCCCTGTTCGTTCGATATGGCATGAGGCGCTGCTTTTTGAGAAGTGGACTTTTCAATGTTTTGTGCTTGAATTGTTTTTGTTTGGCACTTTTCAAGAAATTCCTCTTCGCTTAAAACAGGTATGCCTAGCTTTAGCGCTTTTTCCAATTTAGAGCCGGCTTTTTCTCCGGCTACTAAATAATCTAGTTTTTTAGTAACGCTGGCCGCTATTTCAGCGCCTATGGCTTCAGCTAAGGCGGCCGCTTCCTGTCGAGGCATGCGCAATGTGCCGGTAAAGAGAACTTTTTTCTCAAAAAGCTCTGAATGGTTCTCTTGAGGCAATGAGGCGCTGTGCAAAGCTCGCTGTAAGGGCTGTATACCTAAATCTTTAAAATCTTTCAAGAGAGTTTGATTGCTTACGCTTTGAAAATAATTTTGTATAGATGCCGCAACCTCCGGGCCAATGTCTGGCAAAGCCATAAGGTCTTCGATGCTGGCTTGACTAACATCATCTATGCTGTTGTAATGTTTTGCTAAAACTTTTGCTGTTTGTTCGCCAACATGGCGTATACCAAGAGCATTAATAAATCGTGGCAAAGTGACTTTCTGTTTAGCATTTTCAAAAGCATCTACGAATTTTTGCGCTAAAACTTGCCCCATGCGTTCAAATTGTAAAAGGTCATCCACCGTAAGGCGAAAAAGATGCGCGGGGTTTTTTACACGCCCTTCCAATACAAGTTTTTCAATCCATTTTTGTCCTATGCCTTGAATATCTAAACCGCTTTTGCTAACAAAGTGTTTAATGCTTTGCAATAACACCGCAGGACAAGAAATGTTTTGACAGCGCCACGCTGCTTGCCCTTGTTCACGATGGGCAGCTTCATGACATACTGGGCATATATGAGGAAAATTATAAATTTTTGCTGAACTAGGGCGTAATTCAAGCACGGGGCCCACAATTTCCGGTATAACATCACCGGCTCTTTGAATAAGCACCGTATCGCCAATACGTACATCTTTGGCTTGTATTTCATCTTCATTGTGCAAGGTTGCACGGCTTACCATGACGCCGCCCACATTGGCTGGCTCCAAAATACCCACTGGGGTGAGCACGCCTGTACGGCCCACTTGAATTTCAATATTTACTAATGTAGTTTGCACTTGTATGGCGGCAAATTTAAAGGCTACGGCAAAGCGCGGCGCTCTAGCAGTGAAGCCAAGCGCTTCTTGGGCTTCCAGACTGTTTTGTTTAATGACAGCTCCATCGATTTCCATGGGATAAGCATCCCTTTCGCTTTCAATGTTTTGAATTCGCTTTAAGACTTCTGTGGCTGTGCATAAATTTCCTTGCGGCGGCACAGAAAATCCCCATGCTTGCAATGAGTGCATAAGCTGTGCATGTGTTGTGGGCAGACGATTGGTAGCTTCTGCTTGTGAATACTGCATATGCCCCTTGCCGTAAGCAAAAAAGCGTAGAGGACGCGTGGCGGTAATGGCGGTATCTAATTGACGAATGGAACCGGCGGCAGCGTTACGTGGGTTGGCGAAAAGCTTCTGTCCTGCTTTTTCTTGTTTTGCATTAAGGGTGGTAAAGTCTTTTTTATAAATCACCACTTCGCCGCGCACCTCGAGGTGTTCAGGCAAGGGGGTATTATCTTGTGGTTTAAGGCGCAAAGGGATGTTTTTAATGGTGCGCACAGCTTCGGTCACCACTTCGCCCACTTCGCCATCGCCTCGTGTTAAGGCAGTATGCAAGACACCTTTCACATAAATAAGTTCCATGGCGAGGCCGTCTAGCTTTGGATCCACCCAAAAATTATCTAACAAGCTATGGTCGGCATCGGGCAACACTTTGTGCATACGTTGCAACCAATCACTCCATTCTTCTTTGGAAAAAACATTGTCTAGCCCATACATACGTTGGCTATGTGTCTTTTTTTCCAACCAAGGTAAAACAGCCCCTCCTGTACGTTGCGTGGGAGAATGCGGCAAACGTAAGTCTGGATAGCGCTCTTCAAGGTCTTGCAATTGTTTAAAGAGAGCGTCGTATTCTGCGTCAGAAATTTGTGGTGCGTCAAGGGTGTGATAGTTAAAATTATGTTCTTCTAAAAGAAGTGTAAGTCGGTGAATTTCAGATGTTATGTGTTCGTTATTCATAATTTTTTTGCGATATAGTGCTGTGTTTTTTAAGAAATGTTGATGAGCTGTTTTGTTGGGGAAACTTTTGCTAGTGCCAAAAAACTTCCCCCAAACCCCTTCAAAAAGCGCATATTACCTTATTAAAAAAATGGCATTTTATAGGGTTATACTTGTCGGCGCGTTTTAAGGGGATAGGGGAGGCAGAGAGGGGAAGGGACACTCTTTAGCGCTAGCAAAAGTGCCTCTTCCCCCCACAATTAATGAACTAAACAGAATTTCCTCAAGTTTATGCGAACAAAGCCTTACTTAAAGGTGCGTAAGTGCCATTGTAGCGTTGCATAAAGTCATGCGCTGTGTAGTTGTGTAACTGTGTTCCAAAGTGTTCTATGGCAAATGAGGCACATGTGGCAGCAATTTGTGCGGCTTCAACAATGTCGTATCCCTGCGACAAGCCCTTTAATAAACCGGCTCTATGAGCATCCCCGGCGCCTGTGGGGTCAATTACTTGTGCTACGGGTACAGCTTTAATTTCATAGCTTTTTCCCTGACCTGTAATACTTGCACCGTGCTCGCCAAGGGTAGTAATGCACCATGTGGTTAATGCTTGAATTTCTGCAACAGTTTTTTCTGTTTTTTTACAAATCATTTCCAATTCATAGTCATTGGTCGTTAAAGCTAAGGAGCCACTTATGCCTTTAATAAGGTCATCCGCAGAAAGAACGGGAAGTTGCTGACCCGGATCATAGATATAGCGCATGCCTTTGTCTTTATAATATTCCGGCAATGCACGCATATCATTCAAATTTCCGGGAGATATGATGCCAATATCTTGTGTAGCATTAAGCTTAGGGAATCCATAACGACTGGGTAAGGTCATGGCGCCGGGGTAAAAGCCGGTAATTTGATTATTTTCTAAATCAGTGGTGATGTAGCAAAGAGCTGTAAACAGCTCATCATCTTGAGTAATGCCATCTAGAGTGAGTCCCAGTTTTTGAATATGCTCAGCATAGGAAGTAAAATCTTTTCCTGCGCAGGAAACAATGATAGGGGAATCTTGTAATAACGCTAAAGTATAAGCAATATTTCCTGCACAGCCACCAAATTTTTCTTCCATGCGGTCTACCATAAAGCTAATGCTCATCATATGTACTTTATCTTGGATGATACTGTCTTGAAACTTACCTTGAAAAGTCATGATGCGGTCAAATGCTAAAGAACCGGAAATATAAATGGACATACCTTCCTCTTTTTTTTATGATTTTATACTGTTACAAAAAAATACTGCTTTATTGAAAGCAGTAAAATATTTTTTTACATTTAGAAAAAATTATGCGGCTGAAAATATACAAGATTAAAAATATGAAAACGTAGCCTACAGTCTTTTCGCTAAAAGGAATAGTGTGTACAGCAATGCCTTCAAATCGTAAAGCTAGCCAACTTAAACAAAAAGGGACGGGTAATAGCATGGCCATGCCAACACTGGCGCCGGCAAAAAAACTTTTACCAAAGGAATCATGTGCTAAAGTATTGGCAGCTAAATAGGCATCTTTTTTACCGCTATGTAAGGCTTGCATGCTTAATTTGTGGTAATGCATGGTATTATCTTGTAAACCTTTATAATAATGTTTATGAGCCTTCATAAGCAAAAAGCGGATACCTTCACCAAGGCAAGTGCTGTATATAGCCAAAAAAGCACACCCTAACCATAGGCCCAGTGTAGCAGACTGTGGCCAGCGAAAGGGTGCCATAAGAAAAGCATCAAGCCATAAAGGCGTGTATTCAGCTATAATCATAAGCTCCATGCTTCTTGAAATGATTTTATTTATTGTTTTCTACTTTGTAAGGTTATAACTCCTTCTCGTCAAGTTTTACCCTTATAATTAATAGACACAGAAAAACAAATCAGAATTCACTTCTGGCGTCTCCGTAGGATTACTTGGGGTGGGTGGGGCGTGCTTTTCTGAAAAGTGTGTGGAGATGCGTTTTTCAGCATGGGCGAAGTGATTTCTGAGAGCATGTTCTTTGAAACGTTCTATAGCGGGTGAGACTTTGCCAGCCTCATGCTTTGAACATGCTCTCTAAAAAAAGATTTAAAAGGCTATTGTAAAAGGCTCCAGTCGTCACCAAGCACCTCAAGAGGCGGCGCTACGGGAATGGCCTCGAGCATATGTACTCTTTGCGCCAAGGAAAGCAAGTTGCTACATACAAGTTCAAGAAATATAGCATTGTCCTTGCTAAACTCCCCACTTCTTTCTTCTAAGGCACTAGCTAAATTTTCTAAATCAGTACTTAACATACATGTCTCCTTGTTTTCATGAACTCAGTAAATAAAGAATAGTCATTCTCTAAAGATTGTCAATTAAAAATTTAGAAAATAAATAATTAATTTCTTCTTTCAAAAAATAAATTAAAGGTTGATTTATTTTTTCACTTGCTATAAATTATTTTCATGAAAACATGTATAGAAGCTACCACAATATTAGACAAGTTGCTGCAGATGCTTTCCTTGACAAAAGACGTGCAACTTGCTGAATTTCTAGGTGTTTCGGCACAAGCGATTTATCAGGCTAGAAAGAAAAATAAGGTCCCCGACGGGTGGCTTATTCGTGCTGCGCACAAGGGGGGTGTTTCCATTGATGTGCTGCTGTCTTTGGCGCCTATATATAATGATACACCTGCTGCGCATACGGCAAATGCAAAAACTCGAGATGTATTTTCACCCTCTGTAGAAGCCATAGGGGCAGGGCAGGGTGCTCACCCCTTTGATGAAAATTTTTGCACGGTTCCCTTGGTGGCGGCAAAGCTTTCTGCCGGTGGTGGGAGTCTTGAAACGGAAGGGGATATTATTGAGCGTCTTGCTTTTCGTAAAAATTGGCTTTCACGTCGCGGCGCCATAGATAAAATGATTTTGATGCGCGTGTATGGGGATAGTATGGAACCATATATTCAAGATGGTGATTTGACCCTTATTGATACTTCGCGGAAAAATATTATACCGCACACGGTATATGCAGTGGGTGTTGATGACGGCATTTATGTAAAATCTCTGGAAACTTTACCGGGGCAACGTTTAATTTTACGTTCCTTTAACGAGCGGTACGCGCCTATTGAAATAGATATGCGTGGTGACTTGGCAGAATCTGTGCGCATTATTGGTAAGGTTATTTGGTGGTGCCATGAAGCATAGCAGCTGAGAATTTGTTTGCATAAAGTGAACAGTATTCTTTGTTCTTTTGAGAAATAGTCGCCAATGCTCAGTACAAAAAATTTGCATTTTTAATGCGGAAAAAAGATTTTTTTATCTTGTTGAAAATATTAAACAAAATCTAGAAAAAATATAACTATATAAAATTATAGAATAAAAAAATAAAAAAATGAGTAAAAAAAACTTGTTTTGGCTTTTTTTTGAACCGTTTTTCTTGGATTGCAAAAGAAAGTAAAAAAAATTTTACAAAAAGGCTTGCATTTTGTAGGGGGCTGTGGCAAAACATTCTTCAGATGCACTGCGTCTAAATAAACGATGCAGGGTCGCACAAGGCGACCACAATAAAATTTTACTATAGGTAGGATAAATCCATGAAAAAGATTTGTACATTACTTTTGACTGCAGGAATGCTCTTTGGCGCAGCCACTGGCGCTTCCGCCATCGACTTTAAAGCTAAAGGTCAATGGATTTTCGGTATGGGTATGGTTGACACCGCACGGCCAGAAGTTACTCTTGGCAGAGTTGGTAACCTAAGTGGTGCCAGCGGCGAAGCTGATACCTTCCAAGCTCAACAACGCGTTCGCTTACAAATTGACGCAGTAGCTTCTGAAGCTCTTTCTGCCACTGTGTTCTTTGAAATTGGTGATCAAAAATGGGGTAACCAAAAAAATGGTGGTGCTCTTGGTACCGACGGTACTGTAGTTGAAGTAAAACGTGCTTACATTGACTGGTTTGTGCCAAACACCGACCTTTCTTTCCGCATGGGTCTTCAAGGCGCTGCCTTCCCTAACGTTGCCGGTGGCGCAGCCATTCTTGATGACGACGTAGCTGGTATCGTAGCTAACTACAAAATTAACGACATGGCCAGCGTAACTTTCGCATGGTTCCGTCCTTTCAACGACAACTACAATGGTTGGGCCGGAGAAGCTGACGGCAGTGGTAGATACTTCGGTAATGGTGCTTATCCTGCAAGCTTAAGCTACAGCGATGACGAGCATGATCGTTCTAACTTCCTTGATAACTTAGATATCTTTATGTTGTCTGTGCCATTACAAGGTGAAAACTGGTCTTTCAACCCTTGGTTTGCTCTTGGCTTCATGGGTGACAACGTAGCTGAAGGTATGTTTGATGCAACAAGACTTGCTGATGGCAACTATGCAGTGAGCACTAGTGATGCTTTCAACAGTTCTGTAGTAACCGGTATTTCCCCACTCTTCGGTGGTCAATACGCTGCTGCTTTTGCAAGCACTTTTGGCACTGCTGATAGAATTGATGGCGAATTCTGGAATGGCGACGAAGACGCCTACACCACCATGTGGTTCTTAGGCTTGCCTATGACCTATCAATACGATGCATGGAACTTTGAACTTGACTTTAACTATGGCTACATTCAATCTAGCGGTAGCTATAATGCAGCAAACTTCTATGAAGGTGGCTACGCTCGTGTTGAAAATGGTCGTCAAGGTTGGCTCTTAAAAGGTCTTGTAGAGTACAAGATGGATTGGGGTACTCCTGGTCTCTTCGCTTGGTACGGTTCCGGTGATGACGATGACGTACAGAACGGTTCTGAAATGATGCCTTTCCTTAGCCCATCCGGTAACTTCACCTCCTTCTTGGGTGATGGCGAACTCGGCTGGCAACCAGGGTCTGCATATGACCAACAATTGTCCTATTCCGGTACTTGGGGTATTGGCTTACAAGTAAAAGATTTGAGCTTTGTTGAAGATCTTACCCACATCATCCGTATCGCTTACTGGGCTGGTACCAACGACTCTGCTATGACTAAATACATTGCAAGTCCTTATCTTAGCGATGGCCAAGGTTTCTACTTGACCGACGATGACTACTTGGTGGAAATCAACTTTGATACTGAGTATCAAATCTACGAAAACCTTTCCGCTCATGTACAACTTGGTTATATCTTCAACGGTATTGACCATGACAACTACAGAACTGTTAATGGTGGTTCCCGCATAGGTGATGCCCGTGACGGTTACAAAGCTACCCTTACTTTCAACTACAGCTTCTAGTCTGTGTTTGAAAGTTAGCATAAGCTAACTTTACCCCGCGCTTGCTTCGGCAAGGGCGGGGTTTTTCTTTGTAAAAGTTAAGAGAAGCATCTTATGGGCTTGCTAAAACTATAAAATTTAAATAAATTTCTTTATGTTGCTTAGTAAACAGCTTTAGATTACCTTTTTGTGGGTGTAATGAAGTATGGCCGTAATAGCATATTTATAATTTGTATGAGAAAATTATGAAGACCATAGGCTTAATTGGTGGGATGAGCTGGGAAAGTACAGCTTTGTATTATAGAATCATCAATGAAAAAACTAAGGAAATATTAATAGGTAGGATAAATCCATGAAAAAGATTTGTACATTACTTTTGACTGCAGGAATGCTCTTTGGCGCAGCCACTGGCGCTTCCGCCATCGACTTTAAAGCTAAAGGTCAATGGATTTTCGGTATGGGTATGGTTGACACCGCACGGCCAGAAGTTACTCTTGGCAGAGTTGGTAACCTAAGTGGTGCCAGCGGCGAAGCTGATACCTTCCAAGCTCAACAACGCGTTCGCTTACAAATTGACGCAGTAGCTTCTGAAGCTCTTTCTGCCACTGTGTTCTTTGAAATTGGTGATCAAAAATGGGGTAACCAAAAAAATGGTGGTGCTCTTGGTACCGACGGTACTGTAGTTGAAGTAAAACGTGCTTACATTGACTGGTTTGTGCCAAACACCGACCTTTCTTTCCGCATGGGTCTTCAAGGCGCTGCCTTCCCTAACGTTGCCGGTGGCGCAGCTATTTTAGATGACGACGTAGCAGGTATCGTAGCCAACTACAAAATCAATGACATGGCCAGCATAACTCTTGCTTGGTTCCGTCCTTACAATGATAATTATGGTAATGAGTATGGTGACTTAATTGACGCTCTTAACTCTTATAACAAGGGCTTACCTCCAAGAATTGTTTATAACTTGGTTGATGATTCGGAACACGGCAGAAATAACTTCTTAGATAATATTGATATGTTCTTGTTGTCTGCTTCTTTCCAAGGCGATAACTGGTCTGTTAACCCATGGTTCTCCATTGGTTTTATAGGTGATAACGTAGCAGAAGGCTTTGTACAAAGTGAATTTGCTGGTAGCTCTTCTTCTTTAGTAACCGGTATTTCCCCACTTTTCGGTGGTCAGTACACAGCAGCTCTTTCCAGCTTATATAACTCTGCTGATAATGTAGACGGTGAATTCTGGAATGCTGACGAAGATGCCTATGCCACCATGTGGTTCTTGGGTCTTCCTATGACTTTCCAATATGATGCATGGAACTTTGAACTTGATATCAACTATGGTTATGTTCAATCTACTGGTACTTATTGGGCAACTAACTTTAAAAATTTTGGTAGTGGCTACTTTAACTTTCAAGGTATTTCTGGTAATTACATAGGTGATATTAGTGCCACTGCTGCTAGTGATCTTGGTTTGATAGACCGTGTAGATAACGGCCGTCGTGGTTGGCTCATTAAAGGTCTCGTAGAATACAAGATGGATTGGGGTACTCCTGGTCTCTTCGCTTGGTACGGTTCCGGTGATGACGATGACGTACAGAACGGTTCTGAAATGATGCCTTTCCTTAGCCCATCCGGTAACTTCACCTCCTTCTTGGGTGATGGCGAACTCGGCTGGCAACCAGGGTCTGCATATGACCAACAATTGTCCTATTCCGGTACTTGGGGTATTGGCTTACAAGTAAAAGATTTGAGCTTTGTTGAAGATCTTACTCACATCATCCGTATCGCTTACTGGGCTGGTACCAACGACTCTGCTATGACTGACTACATTGAAAGTCCTTATCTTAGCGATGGCCAAGGTTTCTACTTGACCGATGATGACTACTTGGTGGAAATCAACTTTGATACTGAGTATCAAATCTATGAAAACCTTTCCGCTCATGTACAACTTGGTTATATCTTCAACGGTATTGACCATGACAACTACAGAACTGCTGCTGGCGTTTCCCGCATAGGTGATGCTCGTGACGGTTACAAAGCTACCCTTACTTTCAACTACAGCTTCTAGTCTGTGCTTGAAAGTTAGCATAAGCTAATTTTGCCCCGTACTTGTTCAGGCAAGTACGGGGTTTTTTAATTATTAGTAGAGGGTATGATTAAGAATCAAAACGCTTTACAGGTAGATGACATCCACCGCGTCCGGTACGCTGGGTGAAATTTTGGTGATAATCTTCTGCGGCGAAGAAAGCAGGAGCCGGTGAAAGTTCTGTGGCGACTTTATAGCCTTTTTCTTTTAATATATTGATGAGCTTTTCGGATGTATTTTTTTGCTGCTCATCTGCATAAAAAATAACACTACGGTATTGTGTGCCCACATCTACACCTTGCCTATTTACTTGCGTGGGATCATGTATTTCAAAGAAAAAGCGGGCAAGAGTTTCAAAATTTGTCTTGGTGGGATCAAATTCCACTTTTACCACTTCAGCATGATTTGTGTCTCCGCTGGTAACTTCTTCATACGAAGGAAAATTTGTTTTTCCGCCCATATATCCTGAAACAGCTGTGAGCACGCCGGGTATTTTTTGAAAACCATCTTCCACGCCCCAGAAGCAGCCACCACCAAAAAAGGCTACAGCTGAAGCAGCTTTTTGCGGTATAAATTTCATGGAAAGGGAATTCACGCAGTGTCGTGTGTTTTTGGCTGTAAAACCTTCACCCATAAAAACATGGCCTAAATGGCCTCCACAATTGGCACAAACAATTTCTGTGCGGGAACCGTCAGCATCGGGAACACGAAGCACAGCTCCGGCAATTTCATCATCAAAGCTTGGCCAACCACAATGGGAATCAAATTTATCTGCGGATTGATAGAGCGGGGCATCGCAACGCCTACAGGTGTATAAGCCGCTGTCCTTATTGTTGAGATACTCTCCTGTATAAGGTCTTTCTGTGCCTTTATGCACAATAATGCGCTCTTCTTCGGAGTTTAAAGCGTTAAATTTCATATTTCGTCCCTTTTTTATTTTTTCTTCCAAACTTGTTTGATTGTTGTTTGTCGCAAGAGCAAGCACACTAAAGGCACTTATCATTAAAATAACCATGAGAATTAAGATTTTATAGGTGAATTTCATAAAATTCCTTTTTTTAAGGGTTACAGCTCTTGATATATAGAGAATGTACCATATACAAGGCCTTTGCAAAATTTTTATGTATGGGATTATAGATTGTTGACAGAAGTTGCTGTGAGTAAAATGAAGAAGTGTGACCTATCTTGAAGCTCTTGCTTTGTATATATAAGACATAATAAAAATAGTAACTATTATTAGCATGTCAAGGAGAGAATTTTTAATGACAAATTTGTTTACGTGAGATGTGTATAGAGAAATGATTATAGAAAAAAGGGAGTAGGCGGGGTAAAAGATTTAAAAAAGGTCGGAAAATGTTTGGCTTGTAAAACATAATCCGACCTTTAGAAGTTTATTTCGTTCTTTTTTTATGAGATGAACGTAAATGCACACGCATAGGAGCATGCTGTATTTTAAAATGCTTGCGCAAAGATTTTTCTAAATAGCGTACATAGCTTTCGGAAACCCGTTCGGCATCATTGACGAAGAAGACAAAAGTAGGCGGCGCTGTTTCGGCCTGTGTTAAATAGAAAAACTTAGGACGTACTCGCTTAATAACAGGCGGCTGGTGGCGTTCTAACACCGATTCCATGGCTCTGTTCAATTGGCCTGTAGGTATGCGTAATTGGCATTCCTCGTGAATTTGTTTGGCTATGGGCAATATTTTAGCAAGACCTCGGCGCTCTAAAGCAGAAACAAGAAGTACAGGCACATGAGAGCAAAAAGCCAGCATTTCTCCCAAATTCTTTTGCAGCTGTTTTATGCTGGTTTGGGGTACCAAATCTACTTTATTGACAAGAATCATAAAAGGAGTTTTACGTTCGTGCAATAAGTCCATAAGGCGCTTGTCTTGTTGGCTTACGCCTTCGGTGGCATCAAGCACTAACAAGGTGACATGAGCCTTGGTGCTGGACTTAATGGCAGAATTTACCGAATATTTTTCCACGGTATCAGTAATTTTTGCACGTCGGCGCACACCGGCCGTATCTACAAAGGTATATTTTTCACCTTTTATTTCCATTTGCACGTCAACACTGTCTCTGGTGGTGCCGGCAACATCAGAAACAATCATGCGTTCAGAACCGTGCAAGGCATTGATGAGTGAAGATTTTCCGGCATTGGGGCGACCTAGCATAGCTAACTTTAATCCTACATCTTGAGGCGTAAGCTCTTCCCAATTATCAGGAATAAGATCGAGTAATTCTTCGCGCAGTTGGCGTAAATTATGCCCATGCTCTGCAGAAACGGCAATGATGGGAAAACCCAAACCATGAAATTCTGCAAGCAATTGATTTTCTTGTTCAGCACCGTCTACCTTATTAACAATAAGCAAGGTGGGCTTACTCATGCGGCGTACGTGTGCCAGCAAATATTCATCCAAGGGCAAAAGTCCATCGCGCCCATCTACCACAAAGGCCACGGCTACGGCACTGTTAAGTGCTTCTTCAGCTTGGCGCAAAATATCTGCTTCGAAACCACGAATACCTTCGGGGCCTTCGGTAACTTCGGCATGAGCGTCAAGAGTAATGCCGCCAGTGTCTACTATGCCATATAATGCTTGCCCATGCTGGCGCACCATACCTTCCATACGGTCACGGGTTACCCCCGGGCGGTCATGAGTGATAGCTCTGTTGCTATGGATGAGGCGATTAAAAAGGGTGGACTTGCCCACATTGGGGCGACCCACCAAAACAATTTGCGGTACTGAATCAGACATGGATTTTCCTGGATGACATAAAGCTTGCGACACTCTGCGGAGCGTAATGGCTTTTGTGCATAAATAGGGTGAAATTTTTCCTCTCATACCTTTAGATGAGGACATCTGTCAAGGTAACAATACAGTCAAATAAAATCTACTGCGCGAAAAAACACTGCGCAATTTTATCTATCTGCTTGTTTTTCAAGCAGATTTTGTAATTAAGAATTACAAGTTAAACTATGTACCTGTATAATAAAATAAAAATACAACCAAAAGTTGGCTGGAGAGAATGCGTAAAATCATGGTAAGTGGGTACACAGTGGCGTAGATGGAAGCAGAAGAGTCTGACCCTAGAATTTGCGTAGAAAAAGCTAAAGCTGGGGGGTCGGTCATGCTGCCTGCCAAAAGACCGCACACTGTAGGATAATTACATTTTAACACTGTGCAGGCAAAAAGAGCCGTGCTTATAAGGGGAATAAAGGTAATGAGTGACCCCACCCCCATCCAATAAAGGCCGGAGCCATCTACTATCATGGGGATAAATCCGGGGCCAGCATGAAGCCCCACTGCTGCGAGAAAAAGCGAAATACCAATTTCTCTAATCATAAGGCTAGCACTGGGGGAAATAAAGCATACCATGCCGCCAAATTTGTGCAAACGGCTGAAAATAATAGCAACTAATAACGGGCCGCCAGCAAGGCCAAGTTTTAGGCCTGAAGCTAAACCGGGAATATAGAGGGGGATACTGCCCAAAATAATGCCCAATAAAATAGCCACAAAGATGGGAATAATGTGTGGATGTTCCAGCATTCTTGTGGAATCGCCTAAAATTTTACGCGCTTCATAAATGCCTTCTGAATCAGAAACCACCCGTACAGTGTCGCCAAAATGTAATACAGTGGAAGCTAAAGCCGTAAATTGAAAACCAGAACGACATATGAGTGTGGGCACACGGCCAAATTCTGCACTTAATTGTAGGTGTTCACATGTTTTTCCGGCTACTGAGTCCTTTGTTACTGCTATATCAACAGCTTTTAAGCCACCCTTGATTTCGCGTAAATCAATTTCAGATTTTTTACCGGCAATTTCTACAAGCTTTTCTAACTCATCGTTATCACCTACAGCTAGCAATAGGGTGCCTTTACTGAGTATAATATCCGGATTTGGTGTCTGCACAAAGCCTTTCATTTGTTCTATACGTGAAAAGACAAGTTTTTGTTCTTTAAAAGCACGCACATCCCCCAATCGCTTACCTATAAGTGCATCATTCACAATTTCTACGGTGACATATTCTACATGAGGGTTAAGCGCCGCATTTTGTTCTTCCATGGTTTTATTTTCTTTTTCTATATCGATGCGGAAAATAAAACGTACTAACAAAATGCTGATTATAATGCCGAGTATGCCAAAGGGATATGCTGCCGCATAACCCAGCCCAGCTTGTTGCACATAGTCGGCTACTATGTCTGCATTGGGCAAAATATCCGCAAAGGTTTGTGTTGCTGCGGCTAAAGAAGGGGTGTTGGTGACACCACCACTATAAAGGCCTACAAGCACAGGCAAAGGAATATCAAATATTATAAAGGATAATGCTGCAATACATGCGCCAAAGCAAACTATAAATGCAGCCATAAGGTTTAGCCGCAAACCGGAGCGTTTTAATGATTCAATAAAACCCGGCCCTACTTGCATTCCCACAGAATAAACAAATAAAATAAGACCAAATTCTCGAGCAAAATTTAGAATTTCTTCGTTAATATGCAGTCCAAAATGTCCCACAGCAATACCGCTGAAAAGTACACCGCCCACACCAAGACTGATGGTACCTACTTTTACTTTTCCAAGAAGAACCCCAGAAATAATACACAAAGAAAAAACGCAAATGGCTTGTGCCGCCGTTTGTGAAAAGAAAAGATGTTCCCACATAAAAACCTACACTATGAGTTAGCAGTTTTTAGAAAAAATATGCTATTTTATTAGATTCATGTTTAAATCACTAAAGGGGCAGGTAAGCACGTAACAGCCAGAGCCTGCTTCCACGCAGGGAGAGTGGCAAATTGTTTACCAGCAATATTTAAAGCTTGAAAGGCTTCCGTTTCAGGGCATAAAATCCGCAAAGAATGTAAAAAAAGCCCTGTATTTGGAGAAAGTGTGCCGTACTTACCATCTCCAAGAATGGGGTGCCCTTCTGTGGCCATTTGCAAACGAATTTGATGCGTACGGCCTGTAATTAACCGAATTTGCATGAGGCTGTGGTGCTGCGTCCGTTGTAAACAGTGCACATAACTAACGGCTTCTTTGCCATCTTGTGCAGAAAGAATACGCACTTTTTCATCAGTACCCAAGTATTTTTTTTGCATATGGTGCTCAAGTTTTTGCGGGGTGTCGTGGGGCCATATGCCGTGTACCCAAGCCAAATATTCTTTGCTCATGGTGCGTGAAGCAAAGGCGTCTTGCAGGGCGCGCAATGCAGTGTATGAAAAGGCCACACAAACTAGCCCTGATGTGTCTTTATCGAGACGATGTGCAGGTGTTGGCTTAAAAACTGCGTGCTTAAAATGTGCTTGTAGTCTTTGTGCAAAACTATCTGTATGTCCGGTGCCGGCATGTATGGGCAGCCCTTGGGGCTTATTATAAATGGCTATGTTTTCATCGCTATATACAGTAGGCGGTAGCGGGTTTTGCAAAGAAGGAGAGGGCGTTTGTTTGGGCACCAAGTGTTTTGGTGCAGAGATTTGCGCTTTTTGTGTAGAATCGTGTGAAGAAAGTGTATCTATTGCTTCAGCATTTTTTTCAAAAGCGGCAGAATTGTTCATACCCAGAGCAAAGGGCGGTAGCCGTAAAATGTCCCCTGTATGCACATGCCCAAAAGGTTTTATGCGCCCACCATTAAGGCGAATTTGCCCAGTGCGTATCCAGCGATGTAGTAGAGATTGGGGTAAATTAAGACGGCGAACCAAAAATTGCAATAATTTTTGGCCACTTTCGCTGGCTTGTACTTCTAGAATATTTTTCTGCTCACTGTCAGGCATGCGTACTCAAATAGATGTTAAATTATGTAGGGTAGTTGTTATGCTGTATAAAGGAAACATGCTATATGCACGCTTTCTCTATCTATATAACAATGATTTTAAAATTGCAAATGCATTGCATCCTCATAAAATGCGCATTGGTAGTTGAGTGGGGAAAAAACTTAATAGTTCATATTTTTATAAAAAATAAGGTAAAAGGGGTAAGCGTGCAGAGGAAAGCATTAGAATTTGCTAGCTTTGAACATTTTTTTGATAAATTTACGCTATTCCCCCTTTATTTTATGCTTTAGTTACTTTCTTTAGACGTGCATTGGCAGGAAGGCGTGCTTTGTTCACTGCAGCCGCAGGAAGATTCGTGAGAGTTGGGTGGACAAGAAGAGCATTTTGCTTCAGAGCCGCAACCCACACATTTTACACCTTTTCTTTTTTGATTAATAATATAGCCGATGGCACTGCCTAAAATTGCTATAATTATACACCAAAGAATGAGGTCTTGCATGTTTTTCTCCTTAGAAAAGATAAATTTGTGGAAAGCTCCATTTTCTTTCGTTTAAAAGAGGGCAGATATAGGTAAGAAAAAAGAGCTAAAATACACAGCGTAAGAGGCCTATAGTGTGCTATTGTTGCTAGCTAAATATTAGCTAGCAGGCTGTTTAAAAAAGTACAACTTATTTGTCAGACATGCTTTTTGTTTCGATCATATGAGTAAAAATATGTTTCGTCTCACAAAAAAACTTTGCCTTTCTTTCGTTTTAAATTTTTTTAAACAGCCTGCAGAATATCAAGAGTAGTTTCAATCAGCTTTTCTTTAAAGCTATTGAGCTTCAGCAGCCTTATATGCTTTGCTAGCCACGGCATCTCCTTTCTTAATCAAGAAAACAAGCATGGTAAGTAAGGCTACAGTAACAATAAGACCAGGAATGAAAGCAACGCCCACGGTACCAAGTGTTACGAAGGTACCAATTTGATAGACCAAAAAGGCCACCACAAAGGCTGTTCCAAATTGTAAACCTATGCCAGAAAAGAGCCATTTTTTGTTTTCTATTTCAGCATTCATGGCACCGATTGCAGCAAAACAAGGAGGGGTAAAGAGGTTAAACATAAGGTAGGCTAAGGCTGCAACAGAAGTTAAACCCATAGTTTCTGCAACGCTGGTAGCGCCGCTTACAAGAGCCAATTCTTCAGTATCAATAAAGTTAGTGATTCCATAAACTACGGCCAGAGTACCTACAACGTTTTCTTTAGCAATAAAACCTGTGATGGCAGCAGCAGCCAATTGCCATGCGCCAAAGCCTAAAGGAAGCAAAACCCATGCAAAAGGTCCGGCAATGGAGGCAAGAATACTTGTGCCTTCTGCGCCTTCAGCAACAACATTAAATGACCAGTCAAAAGTTTGCATAATCTGCACCAAAGCATTACATACTAAAATAACAGTAGCCGCTTTGATAATAAAAGCTTTGCCGCGTGAGAGCATGGAAAGGGTGGCGCGCCAAATATTAGGGAATTGGTACTCAGGTAATTCCATTATAAAGAAAGATTTAGCATTCTTGTGACCGCAAATATGTTTAACAGCCAAGGCGCCTAAAATGATAAGAAAAATACCTAGGAAATACATGGATGTACCCACCCAAGCATTGTCGGCAAAAAATACACCGGAAAAAAGTGCAATAACGGGTAGCTTTGCGCCACAAGGCATGAAAGGGGTGAGCATGGCAGTAGTTCTGCGTTGGCGTTCATTTCTAATGGTTCTTGTGGCCATAACTCCGGGAATGGCGCAACCTGTACCAATAACCATGGGGATGATAGACTTGCCGGAAAGTCCTACGAATTGTAAATATCTGTCCATAACCACAGCGACACGAGCCATATATCCGCAATCTTCAAGTAAGGCTAGCAAGAAGAACATAACCATGATGAGGGGCAAGAAGCCTACCACAGCGCCAACGCCACCAATGATTCCGTCAAGTAATAAGGCTTGGGTAAGGGGGGAAGCGCCTTCACCTATGGCAGCAGCAGCCCATTCATTGAACATATCAATATAGCCGGTAAGATAATCGGCAATCATGGTTCCAAGAGTGGTTTGCGAAATGTAAAAAACCGCCCACATGACCAAGGCAAAAATAGGAATGCCCAAATATTTATTAGCTAAAATACGATCCAGTGCGTCTTGCATGGATTGTGTGTTGCTGGCAACTTTACGCACTTCTACAGATTTAACCACACCGTTTACAAAATCGTAACGCTTTAAGTCGTATTCTTTTGCATCTTCGGCGGAGAGAATTTTGACACCTTGCTGTGAGAAGGGCGCTTTTTGCTCTTGTCCCTTACACGTAACAACAGCGGCGAGTAATTCTTTAAGACCGTTATTGGTGGAGTCCGTTGCAGTGGTTGCGATGACGGGGCATCCTAGGGCTTCAGAAAGCTTCTTTGTGTCAATGTTAATCCCTTTTTTGATATTCATGTCGCTTTTATTAAGCGCTATCACCACAGGAATGCCAAGTTCTAAAAGCTGTGTGGTAAAGAAAAGACTACGGCTTAAGTTGGTAGCATCAACAATGTTAATAATGGCCTCAGGTCTTTCTTGATTAATAAATTCGCGAGTAATGTTTTCTTCAGAGGTGAAAGGAGACATGGAATAGGCTCCGGGCAAATCTACTGCCTTCATAGGCTCTGCGCCGTTCAATAGACCTTGCTTTATGGCACCTTCTTTTTTGGCAACAGTAACACCGGCCCAGTTTCCTACTTTTTCAATTTTACCTGTAATGGCATTAAACAGTGTGGTTTTACCACTGTTGGGATTTCCAGCTAAAGCAATCCTCATTATATATCTCCTTTTGGCTTAAAGTGTAATTTATGTATGTTATGCGTGATACTAGACAAAGCTATCCCACAACTGGGAATACAAAATAGCTACAGGATGCTTTATTTTTATGATTTTAGAATGTAACTACATAGCTTGTCGTAGTCTTTCAATGGCGCTTGCGAATTAAAAAATATGTAATTTAATCTTTTAGATGTGTATGGCATTGGCCAAGCTTTCATCAATGCTATAGCGTGCGTCTTTAATGGTGATAACGTAGTTTTTGCTGAGTTTTGAAACTATGGTAACACTTTGGCCTACATAGCATCCTAGAGAAAATAAAAATTTTTCCATTTCTTCATCGCCGGCTGTATCAATGGCAACAATGGCATATTCAGTATCTGTGTCACCTTGTGCTAGTGTTTTCATTAACTACCTCTTTTTTTTAATGTTTATTTGCAAAAATGTTAACAAGAGAAAAATAGAGTTATTTTTCTCAATATGTATTAATTAAACAATTTTTAATAGAAACGATTTTAATTGTCAATTTTAAAATGAAATTTATTTTGATAGATTTAATAACTTTAGATTCTTAAATAAATTCTTTTCGAGTAATTAATACTTTATAAATAATATGTGTATTAAGAATCGTATATTAATGGTGCAGTTTTTTTATTGCTTTAGTTGAATAAGAAAATGCTATTTAAAGACTGTTACACAATGCCTCGTGGCTTTGTTGTAGGCTTATGAAAGGTCAACCTAGGAAGCTGTTTTATTTTAAATTTTTAGTACCTTTTGAATGTCTCTTAACTGTCTGAAATTAAAAAATAAAAAAACAAGTAAAATTTTTTTAAAAAAAATGAAAAAAACTGTTGACGACAGGGGATGTTTTGCGTAGAACTCTTCTCACAGCACGAGTTAACAAGTGCTGCTACAGCGTCCCCTTCGTCTAGCTGGCCCAGGACATCGCCCTTTCACGGCGACGACAGGGGTTCAAATCCCCTAGGGGACGCCAAATGTGAGTACAATGAAGGACATTAAGGTTGATAAAGCCTTAATGTCCTTTTCTTTTTTGCATTTGTTTTGTTCCCTAAAAAAAACACTAGCTGAGACCTTTGCACAATTATTTTTATAATAAGGATAATAAACGCGTTTTGAAGGGGTGCAGGGGGAAACTTTTTGGCGTTAGCAAAAGTTTCCCCCTGAAAAAATAGCGGCCTATATTTAGGTATGTTGGCTAAGTTATTATTAGGTTATTAAAAAAGTGCAATTTACTTCGACTTGCAATAAAAATTGCCTTTCTCATAAATTGCACTTTTTGAAAAGCTTATTCATTATGATAAAACAAGTATTTATCATAAAGTTTTCTCAAGAGTGAATTTTCTAGCCCTTTGTTAGCTCCAGCGACGCGAGGTAAACACGTGCCCGTGCATGTTAATGAGCAAGCATTCACGCCCAGGTAAGCTATTTACAAGAGAAAGAGCTTGTTTGGGCGGCATGGCCGATAAGGCTGTTGCTAAAGCGTCAGCTTCTAAAGCCGTGGGAGCCGTAACAGTCACCGATGTCATATGTTGTGCACTTTGTGAACGGCGCGGATCAATTAAGTGATGGTACTTCTTTTGCGCATCGTAAAACACTTCATAATTGCCCGATGTGGCCATGGCACCTTGTAAAGCAACCGTGGTAAGGGGGGCCCCGTTACGGGCAGGGTTTTCCACAGCTACACGCCATGGTGTTGTGGGAGATTTTTGCCCTTGAGCCTGAATGTCACCGCCAGCATTAACTAAGTGGTTACTAATGCCGTGCTTGCTCAGCACTAGCGAAGCTTGGTCTGCAATATACCCTTTGGCTATACCGTCAAGGGTAAGCATCATACCTTGGCGTCCCAAGCGCACATGATCAGCGCTCATATGTACTTCTTTCGCCAGTATAAGCTCTTGGGCTTCGCGCACTGCTTGTGCATCTAAGCGCATATTTCCTTGAGGGTTTTGCCCTTGTCGATACGCCTGTAATAAAGGAGCCACAGTAATATCGAAAGCCCCTTCCGTAAGGGCATGCACACGCTGCGCTCTTTGCAAAACATGCATAATATGTTGTGGTGCTGACAGTAATTTACCTGAGCTGTTTAATTCTGTAAGTGGTGAAGAAGCATGCCGTGTAAGTTCTGCTTCCAGCGCTTGAATGGTTTCAAAGGCTTGTCCCAACGCTTCTTCAGCTAAGGTTTTACTTTTATGCACCGCAGAAAGAGTTACGAACGTTCCAAGCATGACACGTGTTTGCGTGTGTACTTGCCCAAAATCTTCTTTTGAGGCAGAGCCAAAGGCCGTATCAGGAACAAGGGAAGCGAGCAGAGGCTGGCATAAAAGCGCAGCACCCATGAGGCTTCCACCTTTTAGTAAGGCACGTCTACTGACAGTTTTTAAAGAATCTTGTGTCATATAACTCTCCTTACTAGCCTTGTGCCTGCGTTTCGTTAGATTGGTTTTGTTCTTGAGCTGCACTTTCAGCACCTTTTGCAGTAATTTCTAACTCTTTTAAGTGTGCCACTTCTAAATTATGCGAAAGGGTAGGGCAAGTGGGGCGCAAAATCTTACGCGGACACGTGCCTATGCATGCTTCTTCGCAGTCAGAGCCATAACTCAAACATTTTTGCTGATCAATTTCGATACGGCTACCTTTTGAACTGATGGCTTTGGCGGGGCATACTTTAATACATTTACCACAGTTAATACAACCTACTTCGCAAATATCCATAACAGCACGTAACTTATCTTTGGTGGCGCATGTTACTGCCACACGTGCTCGTAAGGGGATAAGATCTAAGGAGTCGCGTGGACACGCTTTAACACAAATACCACAGCCGGTGCACTTTGCAGGGTTAATGACCACCAATCGATCGACCACCTCCATGGCATCGAAAGGGCATACTTGCACGCAATCACCAAAGCCAAGGCATGACCATGAGCATAAATCAGAACCATTCATAAGAAGGGTAGCGGCAGCGCACGATGGCATGCCGTGGTACTGATAGCGCACGGCCACTTTACCGGCTACTTTGTCACAACGGCGAAAGGAAACGAGCGGGTCAGCAGCGCCTACAGATTTTCCTGTAAGTTCACCAATGGTAATACTGGTATCTGCGCTACCGGCTACGCATAGAGATGCTGCTACGTTAGCTTCGTTTACTACTGCAATGGCATAGCCTTCACAGCCTGCATAGCCACAGCCGCCACAGTTGGCACCGGGCAGAGCGTCCATAACGGCTTCTACACGGGGGTCTTCTTCTACATAAAATACACGTGAGGCCGCAGCTAACACAATGGCCGCCACAAGGCCAAGACCAAATAAGGTCAGAACTGATGTTACTACCATATCATCCTCCTAACTGGTCATGCCTTTAAAGGCGACAAAAGCAAGAGACATAAGCCCTGCCATAATTAACGCGATGGGGGTTCCCATCATGGCCTTGGGCACGCGGCACGTATCTAAGCGCTCACGAATGCCGGCCATAAGCACTAATGCTAACATAAAACCGGCACTGGAAGCCACGGCGTATAACATGGAGGTTATGAAATCATATTCTTCACGTTGTACCAAGATGGCCACACCCATGACGGCGCAGTTGGTGGTAATGAGTGGTAAAAAGATACCGAGGGAAGCATACAATGGTGGTACCATTTTTTTAAGAAACATTTCCACAAATTGCACTAGTGATGCAATAACAAGAATAAAAACAATTGTTTGTAAGTATCCAAGCTCATAAGGAATAAGCACATATTTTTGCATTGCCCATGTGCACGCCGTGGCCATAATGGTAACAAATACCACAGCGCCACCCATACCAAGAGCTACACCTTGCTCTTTAGAACAACCTAAGTACGGGCAGTTACCAAGATATTGCGCAAGTACAATGTTGTTAACAAATATGGCGGAGATGAAAAGTTGAAATATATCCATGTCCCCTCCTATTTACTCATGGCGCATGCGCCGCAAGCGGAACAGCCGTGTTTTGGATTTTCTGGTTCTGCAAGGCCCTGACGCTTAGCTTGCCATTTGGTAAATGCATTCATGGCGCATAAAATAATACCAAGGGCTATAAAAGCTCCCGGTGCTTCTACCATGACGGTAAAGGGCGAGAAACTTTCCCACATGACAAAATGGCCAAAAAGAGTTCCTGCACCTAATAACTCACGTAAACCACCAAGAAAGGTGAGTGATATGGCAAAGCCAAGACCCATACCAAGGCCGTCAGCCACAGAAAGGGCGACACTATTTTTGGCAGCGAAGGCTTCTGCACGGCCTAAGATAAGGCAGTTTACCACGATGAGCGGAACAAAAATCCCTAATTGCTGATACAAAGGATAGGCATAGGCTTGCATGAGCAATTCTACCGATACCACAAGGGTGGCAGATATAGCGATAAAACACGCAATACGCACTTTTTTAGGAATGAGATTGCGTAAAAGTGATACCAATAAGTTAGAAAGCACAAGCACGAAAATAACAGCCACGCCCATACCTAAACCATTATTGGCTGACTTGGTTACCGCAAGTACAGGACACAAACCAAGGAGCAAGCGAAATGGGGGTAGTTCATTCCAAAGCCCTTTAGTGAATTCTTTCATCATTTGTTGCATACTTTTTCCCCTATGGCCATGCTTTTACAATTTGCTCTTTAAGTTCGGCATATACTTTTGCCGCGCTGGCCACAGCCAATGTAGTACCGGCAGAAGAAACAGTGGCGCCGGAAACAGCGTCAATACTGCCCCCATTACTTTTTAGTTTCACATCCATGGGTTTTCCTGAAAATTGGTCCGTAAAACGTGGAAGTAAAATAACATCCCCAATACCAGGCGTTTCTTTCATGGTAGTGACACCAATGCCTATAAGTGTGTCATTGCTGGGGTTAAAGCCCACCATGACACTAATGTCGCCGCCAAAACCTTTTCCCTTATCTTCCAAGGCAGCGCCCACAAGCTTATTTCCTTTTTTAGCGGGAAAAACTATGACAGTGCGTCCGTCTTTAAGGGTGAATTTTTTTCTATCTGCTACAGGAGAATTATCTGCCATGGAAAAAATTCTTTTGAGCACAGGTTCTTGAACATATGTGAGTACTTGTTCCTCAATGGGGATTGCCGTTATTTGCTTTAAATAAGACAAAGCAAAGCCTGAAATACCACAAATAGTGGAAAGTACTACCAGCATTCTTAATATGTCGCGCATTACTTACCTCCAAAGGGCTTAGGACGGATACCGTCGAGCAGGGGAGCCAGTAAATTAATAAGTAATATGGCAAAAGGTACACCATCGGTATGCACGCCATATACACGAATAATAATTACAAGCACTCCACCAAGCAGGCCGTAAATCATCATAGGAATCTGTCTGTCAGGGGAAGAAGATGCCTCAGTGGCAAGAAAAAATCCACCTAAGAGGGTAGAGCCTGTCAGAATATGAAATATCGGTGATGCATATATGGTGGGGTCTATACTATGAAAAATAGCTCCGGTAGCTAATACGCCTATGAAGAAACTGATGGAAATTTCCCAACGAATAATACCTCGTAAAGCCAGAAAGGAACCGCCAATGAAAAGCCCTATAGCTTGTGCAGCACCCAATCCACCAATTTGCATACCAGAAAGAAGAGCCATGGTGGAGGTCTGCGCTGCCGTGGTGGCGTCAAAATATTTGAGCTGTACCAAGGGGTCCACGTAGGCAGTGGCTAATTGCATGGCATTGGCGTCCATAAGCACAGGCCAAGACACATAAAGCAGAGCCCAGCCCACCAGTGTGCTGTTGACAGGATTTGCCCCAAAACCACCAAAGGCCATTTTTCCTAGCGTAATGCAAAGAAAAACTCCCACTACCACCAACCACCATGGAGCGGCAGCCGGTAATAGAAAGGCAAAGAGTAGGGAGGTGATAACAGCGGAAAAATCGTCCACGCCAATATCACGTCCCATAATTTTTTGACATAAAGCTTCTACAATTACGCCGGTAACTATGGCCAAAGCCATGACTCTTGCGGCAGGTAGTCCCCAATGCCAAATAGCCATGGCCACAGCCGGAGCTAAAGCCAGTAAAATAGTATAATTCATACTGCGTATGGTACGACCGCAATGCCAAAACGGGGGGGCACTTACGGCCAATAAAGCAGAACTTGCTGTGGTATTAGCCATCCTATCCTCCAATTTCGCTTTCTGGTTTAATCTCTTCAAGCTTTTCTAGCGCTTCTTGTTGCAACAATATATGCTTTGACAAACGAATGTATTGCAACACAGGACGACGGGCCACACAGACATAACCACACAGACCACAGTCTAAACAAGAAAAAATGTGCTCTTTTCGACATCTGTCATGAAGGGCAAATTCTGCATAGCGGCTTAGCATGGAAGGTGTTAAACGAGCAGGGCAAACAAGCACGCAGGCTCCACAGTTAATACAGGGGCTGTGCCCTTCAATTTGTGGCACGGCACTGGATTCAACAGCAAAAACCCCATGGGTTCCTTTCGTAACACTGCGATCTAAGGTGTCTAGGCTTTCACCGCGTAAGGGGCCACCCCGTAAAACCGTGTCCCCTTCATTGATGGATATACCGGCATGAGAAATTAACTCACCTACATGAGAGCCCTCTTTAACAATAAAGTTGGTCCATGTATTATAGTTACCCACGGTGAGTACGGTTTCTGTTAAAGGAAGTCCTGTGGTACCCACTCGGCCAAGGCTCCATACATTATGAAGGCTAACACAAGCTACATCTGGCGGATTTTCCTTGCCTGTAACGTTTTTTATAACCAACTCTGCAATACTATTAGGATAGTCTGCAGGCACATGAACAATTTTTAAACCTTCATAGGTGAATTGTAGACCATGCGGTATGGCTAAAATGAGATTTTCTGCACGCATTAAACGTTTTAAAAGTTCGATACCGGCTTGAAACGTGCGCCCATGTGTTAAAAGTATAGGTTCTGCCCAAGTGATGCCTGGATCAGGGTTTAAACCATTAATAATTAGAGTCTTACAGTCTTTTGCCAAAGACTTTGTATTGAGCCCCAGTTTCTTTACAGTATGGCGCAAGGCTTCACCTTGTAAATCTTGCGCTAGTAAATCGATGGGTTCTACTTCCATAAGGGGAGCATCTTCTGCGGGAGGCACAGCTTTTATAAAGATACTGCGCTCATTCACATCGGTTACTTCTCCGTAAATAGGGGAGAATACATCCCCTTTTTCAAGAGAAGGGTGCTCTGCTAGCAACATATAGGGGTGAACCTTGGTTTTTTTCTTGATACCGCTCACAAGGGTAAACCCTTCACGATTTAATCGCACTTGCTTGGGGTCTGGCCCATCGCTAAAACGCTGGGTAGCACCATACACAAGGTGAAAACGAGGGTCGTTAAGTATTTGAAAATTCTGTTTCATACTAAACTCACTTGGTATGGCAT
>CAYJAD010000021.1:0-421 GCA_964368075.1 uncultured Desulfovibrionaceae bacterium
TATAGAGAATATATTTATTGAAGAATGTGTTCTATGCAAAGTGCCTGTACCTAAAGATCAGCTTTGCCGTCTTGGTACAGCGCAAGCCCAATTGGGTGAAGCCGTTGTGGGAGAGCATGTTTTTGATAAACAAGGAAAGTTTCGTATACACTTAAAAGAGTTAACTCTACAGCATTTGCACGACTTAAGCCCCAAAGGAATATTAATGCAAAAATTGCACAATTTTCTGCAACAGTATTTGCCAGGCACCTTAGAATATGATGTCGTTTTGTATGCTAAAAAAAATATACGTGTGCGTTCTTCTTATCTTGGAAACGGCACGCATCAAGGGCAAAATAAATCGAATTTACGCCTTGGGCAAACAGCATTTTTACATAATCCTTCGCGTTCTATACCGCGAGTGCAACATTATTTTTCTCGT
>CAYJAD010000021.1:431-29404 GCA_964368075.1 uncultured Desulfovibrionaceae bacterium
ATAAGAGGGAATTTGTTTTTTGGGTTTATGATTTTTTTGGGGAGGGGAGCTTTTTTAGGAAAAAAAGCTCCCCTCCCCAAACCCCACCCCTCAAAAAAACCATTTCTGTGAGTTGTTATATTTTAGATTTAACGCTAGAAGATGTAATATTTCTGTGAGTTAAGTTCTTATGTTTTTAGTATTATAAGGAGAATACCATGACCCAGCAAAGTACAAAGCCCAGAGAAATTTTTCACTTCACCTCCTCTGCCATCAAAGCAGAAACCTGTAAAGTAGTACGATTTTCCGGCACAGAAGGCTTGAGCACTTTATATTCTTTTGAAATTACCTTAGCTTGCCAAGAATTTATTGATACTCGCAAATTTCTTATATCGCCTTGCACCTTACGCATAGAACGCAGCGCAGGCCAAAGCGTTAACTTTCACGGTTTTCCTGCCTCTTGCTCACAAAATTCACACCATAATGGCTGGACGTTTTACACTATTACTCTTGTGCCGCAATTTTCTAAACTCAATGGTATTGTACACAATGCTATTTTTCTTAATAAAAATGTTCAAGAAATCGTTCAAGAAGTGCTTAAGCATTGTGGAACAATTAAACCACAACATACATTTCAGCTATTAAAAAGTTATCCTAAGCAAGAATTTTCCATGCAATATAATGAAGATGCTTACGCCTATATCAACTATTTTTTAGAGCGTGAAGGTATTTATTATTATTTTGACCAGCAAAGTACACAGGAAAAAATCATTTTTTGCGATGCGCCCACAACCCATCTTCCCATCGTGGGCAATGCCCATATAACATATTCGCCTGTCAGTGGTCTTGAAAGCATTTATACCGATGAGGTGATTACCTCTTTTACTACAGTACAAAGCCCCCTACCCAAATATGTGCATGTGCGTGATTATGATTGGAAAAACCCCAACTTCACCTTAGAAGCCAAAGCCACTGTAGACGAGCACGGCTTAGGCGATTTGTTCTTTTATGGCGACGGTTTTACCACCACAAAGGAAGGAGAGCGCCTTGCCAAAATACGCGCTCAAGCTTTGTATTGTAAAGGCACGGTATATCATGGCACAAGCTCCGTACCACGTATAAGCCCCGGTTATATTTTTAACTTAGAAAAACATTTTGACCCTTCGTGCAATGCCTCTTACAGCATTACCCATGTACATCACGAAGGTAGCCAAGAAGGCTATATTTCCATGGTGCTTGGCATAAACATTGCTAACCCTACCGATGCGGTATATTATCGTAATAGTTTTACATGTATTGAAAAAAACACGGTATTTCGTGCGCCGCACAAAACAGAACGCAAAAAAATATCTGGCATGATTCACGCTTTTATTGATACTGCTGGTCAAAGCAAAACTCCCGAAATAGATGACTATGGTCGCTACAAAGTAGTTTTCCCACAAGATATTTCCGGCAGAGGCACCGGCAAGGCTTCTTGCTGGCTGCGCAGAGCGCAACCTTCTGTGGGGCTTGGCTACGGCACATCATTTCCGCTTGATGCCGGTGTCGAGGTGCTTATAAGCTTTACCGAAGGCCACCCAGACCGCCCCTTCATTGCCTCCGCCATTGCCAATAGAGAATCAGCCGCCAGAGATAATAGCGCTTCTGCGCTTTTTTCCGGCCTAAGCACAGCCGGAGGTAGTGGTCTCACCTTTAATGATAAAGCCGAAAAACAGGGTTTTAATTTGCAGTCAGGCAGTTTGCGCTCCGGTTTATTTATGGCTTCTGGCAGTTTAGATTCCAGTATCATGCAATCAGACAGTCTTAATACAGTAAGCTCTACCACAAACTTTACGCATGCCAGTATAGCAAATACCATTGCCTCTCGCGTAAAAAGCAGTATGAGCGTCACTGGCAATCCCGGCGCCTTTTCCATTATCAACATGGTACTAAAAGAGCTCACCAATATTAGTACAGCCGGTGCAACCAATGCCAAACTTAGAGCCACACAAGCAGAAACGGATAATCCGGAAGATACCTCCGCCGACAAAGAAAAAATGGGCTGGGACTTCACCACAGACATTCTTAAAGTACTGAGTTTTTTTTCTGCTACAACAGAAAAAATGTTAGGTGTCACTAAGAGTCACTTAGGCACGAATCCTTCACCTTATATTTCTACTTTAAGCTCAGGTGATAATGGTGCTTCGCTTACCTTGCAATCAAAATTGACAAGAAAGCTTCGCATCATGCTTATAGCAGAAGCTGTGCTTTCTTTAACAGCAAGAAGTTATACCGAAGCTACAGCCATTATGGCAACACAACAAGATCAGAAAGACATAGAAAAAGCAGAAGCAGATGCAAGAGCACAAAACGAAACAGACAAAGAGACAGCACAAAATGAAATCACACAAAAATATAACAACTTAAGAGCCGAAGAAAAAGAAAAATTAGACGCTGGAATCATAGATCAAGAGCAATACGATGCAAAGCTTGCAGAATATGCTATACAAGAACAAAATGAAAAAGCTGCATGTGCTCAAAACATGGACGCAGAACTGGAAGAAGAGCTACATTTACAAGCCATGCAAAAAAAGCAAACCATGACGCGAAATAATACCACGGCACTAACAGCCTTACTTTCTGAAGTGGTGGCATTTATTACCGTATTTGGCAGCAGTGGTGGCATAAAAACAGCAACAACCAATTTTGGAGGCGTTAAAATAAAATCTGATGACGCCAACGTAGCCCTCACTTCAGAAACAGGCACTCACGTTTCTTCCAATAAAAATATTTCCCTTGTCGCTTTGCCCGGCGCCTCTAAAAACGTCTTTAATGCTACGGCCGATGATCTTGTAAAAATGCACGCTCAAAGTATGGGTATTACCGGTAACGAAGCATTTATCTTTAATGAAACAGATAACATGCGTGTGCTGGCACACGAAACAGGCGCTTTCTTTGCCGGAAAAAGCCTTGCATTAGAATCTGATAGCAATATCACCATAAGCAATAACCCTAAAGCAAGCACTTATAAAGCAGGTACTAAGAGTTCATTGGCAGCGTTAAACATTGTGCCGGATTCTGTAACAGACGTGGCATCAAGTGTCGTTGCTGTTCCTACAGTTCCTGCAGCACCTGCCCCCCCCAGAACTACCTACAGCGAACTCGTGTTCAACGATGCCAGCTGCACCCTTACCAACAAAGGGGACGAGCTTTTACTACAACAAGAGGCTACACCAAATACAGGTACATTAAAAGTACTACGCAAAGAAAACACTGCCATAAAAAACTCCTTAGAACTTACCAATACCAGTTCTAAACTTACCTTTAACGCACACTCTTTAGAAATTACCGATGCGCAGACTAAAATATTACACGGCACCAAGGTAAATATAGAAAGTACTAAAGAAGTTCAAATAACAGGGAAGACAGATATTACGCTCTCTGCCACGCAAAACTGCAACATATATGGCAAGCAAAGTATTTTACTCAGTGGTAATTGGGGAAAAATTAAAGCCACCAACTCATCTCTTATAGTGAACAACAAAGTAATATATCTTAACTAAAAAACTTTGTAGAACTTTAAAAGCACGGTATTCTTTCTTGAAGTGTTTTTACAAATTCAAAAATATAACATTTTAATATATTATTTTTTTGACCTTTGGAGACAGGCATGACCCAACAACAAATACAGCATAGAGAACGTTTCTTCTTTGAGTCATCTGCCTTAAAGCAAGAAAGTTGTAAAGTGGTGCGCTTTTCCGGTGTGGAAGGCTTAAACACCTTATATTCTTTTGAATTAACCCTTGCAAGTCAAAATTTCTTAGATATGGATACCTTTATGGTATCACCCTGCACCCTAAAAATTGCCAGAGACCAAGCCAAGGCTGTGCAATTTCATGGTTTTCCCACTTCTTGCACACAAAAAAGCCATATTAATGGTTGGACATTTTATACTGTCACCATGGAACCGCAATTTTCGCGTTTGCGCGGTATTGTGCATAATGCCATCTATTTAAATAAAAATGTGCAAGAAATTGTAGATAAAGCCTTAGAACATTGTGGTAGAATAAAACCGGAATATAAATTTAATCTACAAAATGCCTATTCTGCCTACGAATTTTCTATGCAATACAATGAAGATGTCTATGCGTATATCTCCCACTTTTTAGAGCGTGAGGGCATATATTATTACTTTGACCAGCAAAGCAATCAAGAAAAAGTTATTTTTAGCGATGCCCCCATAAATCATACCCCCATAGAAGGCAATGCTACCCTTACCTATTCACCTTCCAGTGGCCTTGAAACGCTTTATATGGATGAAGTCGTTGTTTCTTTTAACAAAATGCATACACCACTCCCCAAATATGTGCATGTGCGTGATTATGATTGGCAGAACCCCAATATACCAGTCGTGGCCACTGCCATAGTCAAGGAACAAGGCCTTGGGGAACTTTTCTTCTATGGCGATGGCTTTACCACCGCCGATGAAGGACAAAGACTAGCCAATATTCGTGCTCAAGCCCTTCGTTGTAGGGGTGTCACCTTTCAAGGTTCCAGTGCGGTACCACGCCTAAGCCCCGGCTATATTTTCACGCTTGATAAACATTTTGATACTTCATGCAATGCCCAATACCTTATTACCGAAGTGCGCCACGAGGGCAGCCAAGAAGGCTATCTTTCCATGATGCTTGGCATTACCCTTGAGCACCCTACTGACACGGTGTATTATCGAAATTCCTTTACTTGCATAGAAAAAGATGTGCAATTTCGCGCAGAACATCGCACAGAGCGTAAAAAAATCTCCGGCATGATACATGCCTTTATTGATGCTGCCTCCGATTCCGGCATTCCGGAAATAGACGCTTTTGGACGATATAAAGTGATTTTTCCGCAAGATATTTCCGGCAGAGAGGCCGGCAAGGCTTCTTGCTGGCTACGCAGGGCTCAGCCTTCTGTGGGGCTTGGCTATGGCACTTCCTTCCCTTTAGATCCGGGGGTCGAAGTACTTATAGGCTTTACCGACGGGAACCCCGACCGCCCCTTCATTGCCGCCGCTCTTGCCAATAGCGAAACAGGAACAATGGATCATGAAGGCAATGCTCTTTTTTCCGGCATGACCACAGCCGGCGGTGGTGGACTCACCTTCCACGATAAAGGGGAAAAACAAGCCTTAAATTTAGCCACTGGTAGTGGGCGTTCCGGTTTATTTATGACCTCTGGTAGTCTTGATGTCTCTATATTGCAAGCAGATCATTTTCACTCCAACAGCTCACTTTCTTCTAGTACTAGTGCTACTCTCGCAAATAAGCTTTCGTCTCGCATAAGTGCTTCTATTTCTGCCAGCTCTACATACAAAACAAAAACTATAGTACTTTTCTTGCTCAAAGCTTTTGCTAAAGGGCTAAGTCCTGTTGTTGCAATAAAAAATGCAAATATGGCTATAGCTAAAGACGCCTACTCTAAAGGGGGATCCAAAGAAGATTTCAACAATGCTAAAGCCAGCTACGAAAATACAAAGCAATTTACTCAACGTGTACAAAGCACTACAAAACTTGCAATTTCTTTAATTAACATTTTTGATACTTGTTCTGAGCTATCAAAAAATGGCAAAGAAAGCCCTCGCTATATCACAGACTTAATCAGCAGTGAAACTAAGTCGGAAGGAAAGCTTTCTTTACTTGCTCCTGTTAGCTCTGCTAAAGATTGGTCTCTATTTATAGCTGACATGCTGCTTGAACTAACAGCAAAAGGTTCAGATTTATACAATGCCAGCCGTGCTATTCATAAAGAAAATGAAAGCACAATAAAAGACAGCAATAATAACACGGACATTACTGCTGAAACTAAAAAAAAATTTGGACAAGTAAGGTATATGGCTGCAACTATTCCCCCTTTAGCTGCAGAGCTGTTAGCCATTGTATCCATGATTAAAGGACATCTGCAAGCAAAAGAATTTAGTGGTGTGCGTATTAAATCTGACGACAAAAATGTAGCCATAGCCTCAGCCACAAACACACATATTGCCTCTAATGGAAGTATAAGCCTTATTGCAAGAGCTAGTACTTCTGAAAAAGAAGATAACGGCGCACTATCTGATGTAAACGAAAAGTCTGAACAGGCTTTAGTAGCTGGTATAAACGCTGTGGCAGAAATTGATAAACCTTACCTATACGGCGAAGCGCAAAATGTAAGATTTAAAGCCCATAACGATATATTCATTAATGCCACTCATAATACAAACATATGTAGCATGAATGCAAATATAGCCGCCACTAGTAATGCAATTATAAATGCTGAGAATACAACCCTAGCTAGCACTGAAAATGCAATCATAAATACCGGTAACAGTGCAATCATAAATGCTAAAGAAAATGCTAGTATTTCAGGTGCTCAGAATATAAACATACATGCCACTAAGAATGTAAATATTTCTTCCAAAAAAAATATACTCCTGCTCGCTCCAAGTTCTGATAAGGCAGAAGCGGCGGCTAAGGCGGCAGAGACAGCTACAGCTAAAGCTAAAAAAGCTCAGGATATTGCTATTAATCCTAAATCTACTGAGAACGACAAGAAGCAAGCCTACGAGGCCGCAAAAAAGGCTGCAAAGGAGGCTGCGGATGCTGCAGAAAAAGCTGCTCAGGCTGTCCCTAATAATAATGACGTTATTAATTCGAGCAAACCCTACTTATATGGCAAAGCAGGCAGTATAGGCTTTGAGGCGGACGCCTTCACTGTTAAAACTTCAAGTTTGAAATTTAAAGGTACATGGGGCGGACTTACCGGAGATAGTAAAAAAGGCAAATTAGCTCTTGATGGCAATATAATAACCATTGGCTAATGCGTATTCACAGTGAAAAAGAAGCTAAGGAAACACTGATTTAATAGATTTTTTGTTCTCTAACAAGGAAGGCGAATTTTGCTAAGGGTGCATAGTATATAGACATACATGCAGTCTTAGTAAGATGAGTCTGACGCAGTTAGAGGGCGAAAAGGCATTTAATCAGTGTTTCCCTAAAGAAATTTTAAGCGAAAACAAGAGTATTCACTAAAAAACTTTACATGCGCATAAAAGCAAGGCATTGTACTAATAGTTTTTTAATTTATACACAATATGTGCTTACATAATAATTCTTTCGCACTTTTGGAGACAAGCATGACACAACAAAAAGTTCAACATAAAGAAAGATTTTTCTTTGAATCATCCGCTATAAAACAAGATAGTTGTAAAGTTGTGCGCTTTTCCGGTGTAGAAGGCTTAAACACTCTGTACTCTTTTGAATTAACCCTTGTAAGCCAAGATTTCTTAGACATGGATGCCTTCATGGTATCGCCCTGTACCCTAAAAATTGCCAGAGACCAAGCCAAAGCTGTACAATTTCATGGATTTCCCTCTTCTTGCACGCAAAAAAGCCATATCAATGGCTGGACATTTTATACCGTCACCATGGAACCGCAATTTTCACGTTTACGGGGCATTGTACATAATGCCATATATTTAAATAAAAATGTGCAAGAACTTGTCGATAAAGCCTTGGGCCGTTGTGGCATAATAAAGCCGGAGCATGAATTTCACCTGCAAAGCAGCTATCCCACCTACGAATTTTCCATGCAATACAACGAAGACGCCTATGCGTATATCTGCCATTTTTTAGAGCGTGAAGGCATATATTATTACTTTGACCAACAAAATGACCATGAAAAAGTTATTTTTAGCGATGCACCCATAAATCACACGCCCATAGAAGGCGATGCTACGCTTACTTATTCACCCACCAGCGGTCTTGAAACGCCCTATATGGATGAGGTGATTGTTTCTTTTAATAAAATGTATACACCACTTCCCAAATATGTGCATGTGCGCGATTATGATTGGCAAAACCCCAATGTGCCTGTGGTGGCCACTGCCACAGTAAAAGAGCAAGGCCTTGGGGAGCTTTTCTTCTATGGTGATGGCTTTACCAGCACCGAAGAGGGACAAAGACTAGCCAATATTCGTGCCCAAGCCCTACGTTGTAGAGGTGTTACCTTTCAAGGCTTAAGTGCAGTACCACGCCTCAGTCCCGGTTATATTTTTACGCTTGATAAACACTTTGATGCTTCATGCAATGCCCAATACCTTATTACTGAAGTGCGCCACGAGGGCAGCCAAGAAGGCTATCTTTCCATGGTGCTTGGCATTACCCTTGAGCATCCTACCGACACAGTGTATTATAGAAATTCCTTTACTTGCATAGAAAAAGATGTGCAATTTCGTGCAGAGCATCGCACAGAGCGCAAAAAAATATCTGGTATGATACATGCTTTTATTGATACTGCCTCCGATGCAGGCATTCCAGAAATAGACGCTTTTGGGCGATATAAGGTTATTTTTCCACAAGATATTTCCGGCAGAGGGGCCGGTAAAGCTTCTTGTTGGCTACGCAGGGCGCAACCTTCTGTGGGGCAAGGCTATGGAACTTCTTTTCCACTAGACTCTGGGGTAGAAGTGCTTATAAGCTTCACCGATGGCCACCCCGACCGCCCCTTCATTGCCGCTGCTCTAGCCAATAGTGAAACAGGTTCCGTGGATTATGAAGGTTCTAGCCTCGTTTCCGGCATGACTACAGCCGGCGGTGGCGGACTTATCTTTCATGATAAAGGGGAAAAGCAAGCCTTAAACTTAGTCACTGGCAGCGGTCGCTCCGGCTTATTTATGACGTCCGGCTCATTAGATAGCAGTATTATCGATTCAGACAGCCTTGTTATGGACAGCACCACATACAGCTATAACTACGCTGCTTTATTAAATATTTTCTCTTCCAAATTACATGCAAGTATTTCTGCAAAAAGTAAAATTGATGATCTTGGCGCTTTAAAACTTCTTACAAAAGAAACAACAAACTTATGTAAAGCCAGCAAAGTAGTAACAAATACTAAAGAAAAAATAGCTAAAGACAAGAAAGATGAAAATGCCCAGAAAAAATTTAATAATCAATCAAAGAATTTAGAAAGAATTGCTAGTATAACAAAACTTTTTAATACTGCCCTCGTTGCTCTTGGCGACGGAAAAAGTATTTGGGGAACCTCACCTCCCCCTTACATGACAAACCTTACAAGTAGTAAAGATGATTTAGAAGGCAAACTTACCTTACTTGCTCCTGTTGATGGTATTACAGGATGGGGAGCCCTCATTGGTGAAATAGTTGCTGAGCTTACGGCAAAAGCGTTAATAGTAAGTGCCGAAGGTGTCGCGACTGATTATGAGCTTAAAGCCACAGTTTACGACAAAGACAAAAATGTTATGACTAAGTCTGAAAAGCGTTACACACATGCACGAGATTTTAGCACGGCACTTGGCCCTTTAGTTGCAGAAATCATGGCAATATTTATGCTTTTTTCGCATACCTTTGATAAAGATAAATACGGCGGCATACGCATTAAATCTGATGACGCCAATGTAGCCATAGCCTCAGCCACAAATACGCATATTGCCTCCAATGGCAATATAAGTCTTATAGCAAAAGCCAACACTGCTGTAGCCCCTGCTCCTGACAATGGTGCATTAGGCGAGGTAAACACAAAGTCTGGAAATACGTTAGTAAATGATATAAACGCTGCTGCAGGAATTAATGCGCCTTACTTATATGGTGAAGCAAATAATATAAAATTTGAAGCAAATGAAAGTATAGCTATAAATGCTACTGACAATGCAACCATAACTTCTAACAATGCAACCATAAATGTTGTCAACGATATACTTATGAATTCTAGCAACGATATACTCATAACTGCTGACCAAAACACAATCATCCGTGCTGATCAAGATCTGACCATAGAAGCCACCCAAAACCTTATCATGCGCGGTTCTTGGGGCAGAATTGCAGGTCAAGCGGAAGATCGTACTCTCAAGCTTACTGCCGGCAACATAGTAACTATTCAATAAAGCTAAACAAGAACGAACATACATAAGGGATATTCATGAAAAGCGTTCATCCGCCAGAAGTGGGGCTACATCGCCATTGTTTGCCGGTATTTGGAAATTTACGCATGTTTTTTTCCATGAGTCTTGGTTTTAACCTAGAGCCGCAAAAACCTCATCAGTGTTCTCTCTGTCCTGCCGACGAGGTATGGGGGGCGGCCTTGCAAAGCCTTGGAGAAAACGATGTGCTTGACCTTGGTATTGCCAAAAAAGAAGCCGAATGGCTTATGGCAGGAGAAGCCTGTGCGCCGGAAGGAAGCCTTGTGGAAGGTTTGCCAATACAAGTACGTGTAGGAACCTTGCAAAGAGAGTTTTTGGTTAGCGGCCCTTGTGAAGATGTCAGCTCCGGTGCGCTAGATATACCAAGACCCCGCCCTTTTAGCCGCCTTCCCCTGCAATGGGCGCACACCTATGGCGGGCCCAACCATGCAGAAAATCCCCTCGGATGTGGTATGCCCCCCACAGAAGAAGAGAAAAAGAGCCTCAAACCTCGCCCTATGCCCAATGTTTTTGCCGCCGGAGAAAATTTAGCCTACTTCTCCCAACCTGCTTGTCCTGGACCGCGTCTGCTTTTGCAATCGCCGCCGGTGGTCTCGGGAGACCCTCTTTTCATGGGTACCTATAATGCACAGTGGCTACAAAAATGCTGGCCCGGCGTTCCCGAGGACTTTGACTGGCACTATTATAATATGGCGCAAAAAGCCCAACGCCAAACAACACCTTTTACAGGGCAAGAAGATGTGTATATTAGCAATATGCACGAAAAATACCCCGTATTACAAGGAAAGCTCCCCCACTACACCGTGCGCTTTTTTGCCAATTATGGCACAGAAGAAAAAAACGACTGGCGTGAAGCAGCGGTGCGCATGGATACCGTATGGCTTTTTCCCAATGCCTTACGCGGCCTTGTATTTTGGCGCGCACACATTCCTGTGCAAGACGAAAGAGCTACAGATATTAGCTCCGTGGCCATAAGCTTCACTGCCCCAAAACAAGCAACTATGGCAGAAGAGCAACAACACCAAGCGCAGCATTGCATAAACACAGCGGCACAACCTCTAATAATAGCATCAGAAGAAGTGCCCCTCATGTCAGAAGATTTAACGCCGCCCCCAGCACAAGTTTTGGCCCCTGCCGCCGCGGCTCTGCTTGCCCCGCCGGTACAAATAAGTCCGCCAGAAATACCGCAAACGCCAAATATGCCGCCCATGCCAGCCCCTGCACCGCAAGCCCCTGCGCCACTTTTTGATATGAACTCCCCTCAAATGCAAAAAGAGATGCAAGAAATGCTGGATATAACCAATGCAGAGCTTGCCAAGCACAATTTACCGCCGCTCACCAAGGATGATCTTGCAGTACAAATGCAAAAACTGGAAGATATGCAAAAGCAGGCTCTTGAATTGCAAAATGCACCGCAGCCCTCCCTAGAAGAAACGTTACAACAAGCCGGTTTTAGCCCATTGCAAAGTGAAAACCTCATGAAAGCTATGGAATTACAACCGCCATCGCCTTCTTCCTTTCTACATAAAGAAGAATACGAAGTGGCCTTACAAGAATTTTTAGATACATTTACAAAGCTCACCGATGCTCCTCCCAGTGTGCAAGAACAATTACTTCTGGGCTTGCGCATGCAAGAAGGGAACTTTTCGCAGCATCCAGAGCTAGAAATGGCCATGAACCTTGCCAAAGAACAAGCAGAGGCCATGGCAAATAACAACGAAGCCCTTGCTCTGAGCACCCTGACACAGCAATTTACCGAACAAGGTATGCCGCTTAATCAAGCTCAAAACCTTGCAAAAGCCATTAGTTTACCCATGCCCGAAGAAATATCTGCCACAAACATGCAAAGTTATATGCAAAGCTTTGAAGCCGTAGCAGGCTTTCCTGAAGGTTCCATGACTTCTGTTCTGTCTGAACAAATAGGCATGATGCGCCTAAGTCTGTATAGCCAGCCAGATTTGCACAAAGAAATAGAAAGATTGGCACTGGCCTTTCCTGAACAAAGCTCCAATGTGCAAAGCATGTATCAAGAATTGCCAAAATTAGAAAATTTAGAAGCCATACTGCATGGTGAAACCTCTTTTAATGCCAACCAAGATTTATTAGCCATGGCTCAAAAGCATGGTATCACCGACCCACGTATTTTAACAACCTTAGTCACCCTTGATCCTCTGCCTCAAAATAGCCTGCCAAAAGCAGAAAAGCAGGAACAGCCTGAGGAACAAGAGCAACATATACTCCTGCCTCCTATTGCAGGAAATATTACCGAAGATACCGTCATAGAGCCCACCAACGGCCAAGAACTCGTGCAGGTTTTACGCCACATACAAAGTCTTGCCCCTGCCACATACTTTAAACACAAACAGACTTTACAAGCCGGTAATTACAGCAATTTCAGCTTTATTGGTCTTGATTGCTCTGCCTGCGATTTTTCCGGCCTTATATTAAATAATGCCAATTTTGGAGGGGCGAACCTTAACCAAGCCTCTTTTGCTCAGTGCCAACTAGAAAAAGCGCTTTTCATTCAATCTGTTATGGAACACACTTCCTTTCATGAAGCACATTTAGGCAACGCAACGCTTAGTCAAATAGAAGGGCAAAATATCACCTTGAGCAATGCTCTTTTACAAGGAGCGCGTATAGAAAGATGCACCTTAAAAAATGTGCACGCCGAAAACGCTGTTTTTGACGAAGCGCATATAGCCCTGTGTCACTTTCAAGGGGATTTTTCAAAAACAAGCTTTAGCAATAGCCAGTGCAAAAATGTGCAATGGTTGCAAAGCTTCTTTGACGGGGCAGAATTTACCCTGAGCACGCTGTGGCGTTGCCAATTACAAGGGCAAGCCATACAAACTACCTTCATGGAATGCACCCTAGAAGAATGCATTTTAACACAGCTTATACTAGAAAATGCGCGCTTATATACCTTGACCCTTAAAGATGTGAATATGCAAGAAATACAAGCCGCTCACAGCAATTGGTATCAAGTACAAGCAAATAATATTACATTAAATTTAGCTATATTTACCGAAGCTATTTTAGAAGAATGCGTCTTTCACCAATTACAAGCAGCACGTATGAGCGCACGCGGCGCACGTTTTTTGGCTTGCCATTTACGCGGAGCAAGATTACAGCGACTCGATTTGTATGAAGGGTCTTTACGCAGTTCTTTACTAGATGGCGCAAACCTAGAAGATGCAAGCCTGTACGGAGCAGACCTTAGTCTTGCAGAATTTACCATCAATACCGGTCTCAGTGGTACAGACCTTGAGCACACATGCCTAACACGGCTTCATCGCCTTGCACCGGAGGGGGCATAATGCAAATAGAAAGCAGAGCAGAATTAAAAAAACTTTTACAACAAAATGCATCTCTTGAAGGAATTATCTGCATAAACATCGATTTGCAAGATTTCAATTTTCAAGGGCGACATGACATACGCATGCACTTTGAAAATTGCGCTTTGCAAAATGCCCATTTTAACGATTGCAGCCTCTCCCATAGCCATTTTGTTAACTGCACCTTAGATGGGAGCAACTTTAGCAACGCAAGTCTTGAGTCCACACGCTTTACTGCCTGCTCTCTACAGCAATGCATCATGGAAGATTTGCAATGCTTAGAAAGCCATTTTATAGATTGCCAAGGCCATCACTGGCATGCCAACAGTGCCTTCTTTCGAGCATGCACCCTGCCGGCACAACTCTTGGCTTATGGCTCTTTTGTGGGCAGTATTTTTGAGCATTGCCAAAACTTTGGTGATGGAAATTTTTCACATCTTTTTTTACAAGGCACCATGTTTTTTGATTGCATCTTCAACGGCGCCACCTTTGAACAGTGCCACGGACAATGCCTTGATATGCGCCACTGCCACTTACAAAATACGCACTTTGTGGCCTGCGCATGGCCTCAAGCCATGTTCACCGAATGCGACTTATCCTTAGCGCATTTTGAAGCATGCATTTTACAATCCCCCTCTTTTGAAAAGGCAACATTGCCCAGTGCCAAATTTACCTCATGCACTTTGCACATGCCTTATTTTAAAGAAGCACAATTGAGCGGTGCTATCTTCACGGGGCACGATTTACAAAAAGCTCATTTTGAAAAGGCTCAACTGCAAGCGGCCTCCCTGCAAAATTGTGATTTAAGCCACGCCAATTTTGACCATGCTCAAATGAACGGCGCCGACATAAGCCATTCCAAACTCTATTTCACTTCCATGCATAATACAGAATGCATAGCCATAAATAAAAATGAAACTTCCCTTGAATATGTCTTAGGCACCGATGCCGCCAGACGCAAAGCAGAAAAATTTATACCCTAATAAAGGAAATACCATGCAAGCAGTCTCAACTCCTTACCCGCAAGAAACTACCCTTGGCACAGGACGTGTGCAAGCCGTCATTAATGATGTGTATATGATAGTAGGCCCCCTTGGCATGGTGCGAGCCAAACGTGCCGCAGGTTGCCTGCTGATGCCACAAAAAAATGATTTAGTTTTACTTATGCTTGGGCAAAATTGCCACTATATACTGCATGTGCTCGAACGCCAAGAACAAGACCAACGCCAAGATACCTTGCTATTACCACCGCATACTGTGATTAACACACAAAAACCTGAACAAAGCACACACAGTATCACGGAAAAGGAAGAGCAAAATTCCACCTTGCAATTTCTTACACATTCCCTTAGCATACAAGCATCTAGCAAAATTAACATTAACAGTAAAGCCATGAATTTGCGTGCCCATGGTATGACACTTTTTGCTTCTGTTTTGCATATGCGCGGTGGTATTTTAAAAAATACCTTTGCTTCCATACGCAACATAAGCGCCCATATGTTTTCACGCATTACTAACTCCATGGCATTATTTGGAAAACGCATCGAGCGCGTAGACGGCCTTTGGGATACCAAAGCTAAAAGAGTGCAAGTAGAAGCCAAAGAAACATTACAGCTTCGCGCGACAGATACAAATATTAAAGCTAAAGAAAGAGCCGCCATGGATGGCAAGCATGTGCATATAGGTTAATTGCGCATTAAAAAAGCTTCTCTAAAGCATTTTGGGCTATTAGGCCGTTAGGAGTTTTATATGGGACAACCCTCATTAACAAATATGGGCGGCATGATGATGATGACGGCCCCCGATGTATGCAATGTGTCTACCCCTGCAGGCCCTGTACCCACACCCTTTCCCAATACAGGGCAAGGAAGTACATTAGTACCAAGTAAATTGACAAAAAAAGTAAAAGTTTGCAAGGCGCCTGCGGCACATTTAGGCTCTGAAACTGCCATAAGCTCCGGCGATGAAGCGGGCACTCTTCTTGGCGTTACCTCCGGAAAGATTGTGGGCCCCATAAAATTTACCCAAGGTAGCACCAAGGTGCGCCTTGAAGGCAAGGGCGCTGTTCGCATGGGGGATCCCACACAGCACAATGGAGGAAACACCGTGGGCATGGTTTCCGCACCTTCACAAAGTAAAGTTTTAATGGGTTAATTCCCTTATGAGCGGCACTTTTTGCAAAAAATTGCCTACACGACTGCTGCACTGCCTCCTTTGCGTGCTGGCATGCGTGTTGCTTTTGGCATGCTCAAAAGAGGCACCAAGAGACGCCGACGACTTGCCGCCGCCAAAACCTGTTGATGACCCCAGTAAAATTGCTTGGTCATTTTTGCCCGGCGGAATTTCAGTTACTCTTAAAGCAGAGTCTAGCATTAATATTGTACGCGAGAAAAACCATGCGGTACTCATTAAGCTTTTACAGCTAGATAAAAAAGATGTTGCAGAACAAATGATTAAAACATCTGCGGGCATTATAGCCTTATTAGAAGGCGACGGAAAAGATGCCGGTGTCCTGAGGGGCGATTCTTACTACATACAACCCGGCGCCCAAATGGAATTTACCCTGGACAGAACCGAAGGCGCAAAATTTTTTGCTGTGGTGGCCGGCTTTGACTCCTTAGACCCCAGAGACTGTTTTTCCATTACCCCCATGCCCGTGCATCAAGACACAGAAAGAGATTGGTTGGTAATGAGCAAAGATGTGTACTCCCCTGCTCCTTTAGATGCAAAAATTTTTTTAACCAAGCAAAAAGTGGAAATGAAAGGATTTGAACGTGTACAAAAATAAATGCCTATACTGGGAAGAAGGCACCTTGTTGCACCCACAACACTTTCAAATTTTAGATAATAATACGCTTTCTACCGCAAGCGTTGCAGCGCAAATGGTGCAACCTTATGCATGGGGAATACGCAAAATGCACGTGGCTCAAGAGACTTTACCCTTGGGTTCTTTTGCTTTGCAAGAATTAGACGTGCTCTTACCCACAGGTGAACATCTTGTACTTGGCGAAAACACTTTTCTACCGGCAGGGAACTTCTTTGAAAGTTGGAGCGATGCCGATGCCCCCCTTCATGTTTTTTTATCCCTTCCCTTAACACAGTATCATGAAAATAATGTTACCGTATGCGCCAAAGAACACTTTGGTACAGCTAAGACACGCTATGTGGCGCCAGAAGAACCAGAAGCCGTACAAGATTTACATAGCGGCGGCGCAAGAGCCGATATACATTTTATGCAATACAATGCCCGTCTCTTTTTTTCACAAGAAAAGCATGCGCAAAAAGATAATATATATATGATGCCTTTGGCTCTTTTAGAACGCCATGGAGAAGGGGTACGACTGGTTACAGAATATATAGCGCCTTGTGTAAATATACGTGCCTCACAACATTTATTTGAACTAATAACAGATATACGAAACATCGTTCTTGCTAGAGTTAAGCAACTAGAAGATTATAAACTTCTTTCCGGTGATAAAGACGACGCAGCTTATGCCCACAATAATATCACTGTACGCACGTTGAGCATTTATTCCATGCTTGGGGCTTTGTCGCAATCCTTGCCTTTATTAGACCATTACCTTGAAACCGATGCCATTCATCCATGGACGGTTTATGGTATTTTGCGCCAACTGGTAGGGCAGCTTTCACTTTTTTCCTCTGATATCTCAGCCTTGGGTGAAAACATCCAAGGGCAACGCACCGTGCCCAACTATAACCATACAGACATTGGGGATTGTTTCACCAGTGTGCATCTTCTTATTTCGCGTCTTATGGGCAATCTTGCCACAGGGCCTGCACACACTCTTGCCTTTGAAAATCTCGGAAATAGTCAATGGTTGTGCCAAATTCCGCCTCAAGTTTGTGCGGTGCCTTATACCTATCTCTTACAAATTCGTGTGGCAGATAACACCGATATACGTGAATATGTAGAACGCTTGGCCAAGCTTGCCCCCACAAATCAACTTACGGCTTTAATTACTAAATCTTTGCCTGGTTTGAGCATTCGTGCCGCGCAACTTCCCCCGGCCGGCTTGCCGCGACGCAATGATATTGCGTATTTTTATATTAATCAGCAAGATTCCCTTTGGGCACAAACCATGCTTAGTGGACAATTGGGACTCTTTATACCCGGCGCCCAACAAATTCTAGCTATACATTTAACGTTATTGCAAGTATCATAGCAGTTTCAGTATAACTACCAAGGGAACCTTCCATGAATGCACTTGTTTTTTTTGCTCGTTTTGAACCTTTATTGCACTATGCCTTGCATGTGCGCGATACATTGGAAGGTCAAAATAGCCCTTGGGCACAAGTGCGCACACAAATGTATTCCCTAGCCGAGCAAGAACGTAATCAAAGTGTGCCACCATTTATGGCCGAGCATATGAATATGTGTCGACTGGCCGTGTATGCTTTAGTAGATGAAATTCTTATGGATAGTCCACGACAAGGGCAAGAAAGTGCCGTAGAATGGTATCAAGAACGCTTACAAATGCGCTATCTACAGACAGATCGTGCCGGAGAGCTGTTTTTTCTTATCTTACAAGAACTTGTTCATGATATTGTGACACGTATGCATGGGGGAGAGTCTTTTCAACACGCAGGCCAAGAGGCACATGCTGAACACTTTCAGATAGACGTTTTTCAAAAAAATTACGAACATACCATCTTATATTTTCTAGATCATGCACAAGAGGCTTTTACAAATCAAGAAGCACCTTCTGACATGTATATGTATCACGAAGTCATTTCTTCAGCGGAATATATGAGTTTGGCAACTTTTTCACTCTGTATTTTATACGGATTTAAGGGGCTGTACTATGGCCCGCAGCATGAAGTGGCCTTAGAACAAGTGCATCGCGTAGCGGCACTGCTTTGGCAAGGGCTTTTACCCCATACCCTAAAGAAAAGAGAAAGTTCTCTCATTGTACAGAATATTCCGCAAAAAAATGAATCGCAAAGTTCCGCAGTGTGGGTGTATTTTTTCATAGGGGTACCGCTTATTTTAAGCGGCTTATGGTATTTTATTTGCGCCGACCTTATTGAGCGTATGGTTTTTTAGTGAATAGATGTGTGACGTGTTGGAGCTGTTATGACCGTGCTTAAATTTATATTTCGCTTTGTGGGCTGGACTTTGGGTATACTGTTGCTCGTATGCCTTGTTTTTGCCCTTGCATGGTGGGCTCGATGGTCACTTTTAACAACAGCCTTGATATTATGTTGTATAGCTCTCTGTATTTTTTTGTTTTTTGCAGCCCGTAAGCTCTATATTTGGTACAATAAAAAACGCTATGTGCGCGATGTGCTCAGTAAAGACCCCTCAAAGCAAGAGCAAAATACGCCCATCAATGCCATGAATAAAGCATGGCACGAAGGCTTTAACAAAATTTTTCGCTTCGGACGCCGCAGTCAACATTTACCTTGGGCCATGTTTTTAGAACAAGATACCAAGGATACAGCACAGCTTTTACGTGCTCTGCGCAATAATACTCAAGAAAAACTGCTTCCTCAAGAATCTTTGTTGCAATGGTATGTTTTACCAGAACTCGTGGTTTTACGCCCACATGTAAAATATAGCCAAGAAGCACTTCTTTCACACGAAAACCAAGAAGAATGGGAAGATTTTCTTGTAGATATGGTAAAATGCCGCAAGAAAAAAAGCATTGATGCAGTTATTTTAAGTGTACCCACAAGCCTCTTGTTGGGCGATACCATGGCTATGCAAGAATACGGCAGAGCTTTACGCGCTAGAATACATGAGATGGAAAGTCTTTCTAAGCGACCTATTCTCCTATATATACTCGTTTCAGGTATAGAAAAACTGTCCGGTTTTACCTCCTTAGTAGCACATATGAGTGAAGAGCGCCGCGCCCGAGCCTTGGGGTGTACTTTTCATGCACAAGAAATGCTCGCCACCTCTGCGTATGCACAAGAAAGCGTTGCTCATGCCTGCATGGATTTACGCAAAGAGATAGTGCAACAAGCCGCCTCAAATAATATCATGCCTTGTGGACATATCTATGCCGCACCCACGTCATTAGAAAGCATTCAAGAAAAGCTCAGCGTCTTTTTAGATTGCTTGCTCCTTGGTTTATCCGTCAATAAAAACGTCTTTTTACGCGGCCTTTATTATACTTATGCGCTTGATTCCTTAAATAATAATCAAGCTACAAAAAAAACGATAGCTTCAGACATTGCTGCACCCTTAGCACAAGCGACGCCCATTGCTCCGCTTCTAAGCACAGCCCCTGAACAAAATTCATTGCCTACAGAAGAAAGTACAACATCGCCCCCCATAGATTTTTTATCTTTTGAAACGCCAACACCTGTTGCATTTACGGCACCTACAGCTACGCCCTCCGTGCCGTCATCTACACCGCTATCTCAGCCGGAAAATCCGCGCGCCTTGGGTGCCGCCTTTGTGGAAGAATTGTTTTTAGGCATTATCCCGCGTGATGCCTATGGCACACAAAGCACACGAAGCTCCTTTAGCCTTGGTAACCTTCTTTCCCCATGTATTGTATGTTGGTTTTGCGCACTCTTTATTTTGTGCGGTATTATGGCGGCCAATGTCATGCATACACATCAAGTTTTTCAAGCTGTCTCTACCAAAAAAAATCTTACTGAGCACAGTGCATTACATGACCCTCATTTAGAAAATATGCAGCAACGTTTACTTATTTTTGATAAAGCACAAAAAGAATGGTGGCTTCCCAGCTTGGGCTTTAATAAACTGCAAAGAGAGCGCGAGCAAACCGCTGTAGCCTATAAGGCAAGTATGGAAAACATCGTAGTTCCCGCAGTTATAAAAGATATATTAACCCGTGCCAATGCCAGCACACAAAACGAAAAAGCCCCTGCCTACGAAGCGGCCCGTTGCCTACTCTGGATGCAAACAGCTTTATTGCAGCAAAGCACCAAGGGCAATACAGACGAGATTCGTGCAGGCATTTTTCCTGCGGCGCCACGAGCCGTATCTACCCCAACAACTCTAGCACCTCGTGAAAAAAATGCTGCGCAAAGCACTTCCTATAAACCGCAAGCCGCTACCCAAAGTAACACTCCTAATGCTTCGCAAGGGACATCAGCGACACCTGCACATGTGTGGTCGCCGGTTTTTGGTGAACTCTTTTTAAGCTATTTAGAAGTGGCAGACCCCAAGCATTTACCCTCATTACAAGCGCAAGTGGGCGACGCTATCAATGCTATTTTTGACCATAATGGCGAACAGCTTTTTGCCTATATTGAAAGCAGCGTTAATACAAAGCTTGCCCGCGAAGCCGTGGGGCTTTCGTTATTTTGGCCCAACATTCCAGCTGGAACACAAGGTTTTACATCTGTCCCCCCCATCTATACTAAGGCAGGCTACGAAAGTCTTTCTTTGCAAATGCAAGCCTTACTCGACAATAAAAAACTCGCTGAGCAACCCTATTGGAAAAATTATGAACAACGCTATGCCACAGCTTGGAGTGATTTTATTGTGCAAAGCGATGCCGCTTGGGCTGGCATAACGCAAGTATCAACCCTGTATAGCATGGGTAGCGTTAAAAATATTTTCGACGACCCTTACATTCGCTTATTCTATACCATGTCAGACGCTTTAAGCGTCTTAGACGGCTCTACCATGGCTCCCACTTGGCTTGGGGATGTTTTTTTAGTGAGAGCGCTTTTAGACGTTACGCGCCTTTCTGCCAATACAAAGCCCGACTCTCTTTTTGCCATTCCAAGTACGGTTGCTGATATTTTGCGCACTTCAGATGTTTCTATGCATTCTATACGTGACCATGTGCTTAAAACCAGAAATATGGGCGACCTTTTAGACGCTATACAAAGTTTACGGAATTATGAAGCTGACTTACAAGGTTTACGCGCTACTTTAGCCAATGAGGAAGGGTGCTTTGCCTTAGCAAAAGTAGAATTTGGCGGCGCTGCCTTTGGAAAACCCGAAGAAAGCCAAATGACGCAAGCAAACACCATGTTGCGTTCTGCCTTTGACCTTATTCAACTACAGTTTAATAACCAAAGAAATAGCCACAAAGATGTGGATTGGGGCTCAAACTCCCCTGTAGTCTATGTTCTTCGTGGCCCCTTACGTTTCATGGCTCATGCCATTGCCTGTACAGCAGCCCTTACCATTCAAAAGCAATGGGAAACGGATGTATTAGCCCCCGCAGCCCTTGTTTCAGAAAATAATTATCTACAAACTATTGTAGGAGAAAAAGGCCTATTACACGCATTTATCAATGAAAAAGCCGTAGCTTTTTTAAATCAAACTGTGGGCAAATTTGAACCGCGCATTTGGATGCACGTTCCCTTCCCTTTTACTCAAGATTTTTTACAATTCGCCCAAGATGGTCAAGTGGCGGCCAAACATTTACCCAAAGAAGAATATCTTATTGGAATCAATTCACAAACAAGTGATATAAATGATGAAGCCAAAGAAAGACTGCAGTATTTTGAAATTAGCATTCCCAGCTCTAAGGGAAATTTAGAATTGCGCAATAATAACTACCCTGTACGGAAAAGCTTTACCTACGTTACGGCAGAGCCAAGCCATGTGCACATTACCTTGAGCTTCCCATCTTTGAAGCTGACATATAAATACGATTCACTCATAGAATTTTTGCAAGACTTTCACTATGGAGAACGCTTCTTTACCGCCAAGGATTTTCCTGACGAAGCAGAAAAAATGAAAAGCCTTGGCATTGACGAAATTGTTTTGCGTATCTTACCGGAAAATATTGGTGAAATTTTGGCTAACCATGATACGTCACTGCCTGCCACACCAGAACGCATAACTAAGGTTTGGTAACCATGACACACCAAGTACGCAATTTCCTTTGTGGTCTTTTAGCATTGTGGGTGCTTTTGCTTGTGGGCTTAATGTACGTGGTCTTACGCGATTTGCACGCCCCTGCATCTGTGCTTATTGGCATCTTTCAAAAGGCAGATACTGCCCCGCCAAAAACTGCCTTGGTCAGTGAACCTACCGTTCCCCCTGCACCAAAGCCCGCAGTAGCCCCCAATGAGCCTAAAAAAGTAAGCACACAAGATCCGCTTTTGCCTCAAGGGCGCAAAGCCGGAAAAGCTTTTTTAAATCGTGGTAGCCTGCAAAAAACGAATACAGGCTATGTTTTTACTGTTCCTTACAAAGGAAATATTTACAATTATACAACCTATACCTTGGCAAAGAAAAAAGCGCGTATTATTGATATTCAAGGAAAAATACGTTGTGACTATCATATGTTAACTTTTGATAAAACATGGGATATCAGCATGATTCAAATGGCCATGCACCAAGGTTATGCTCGCATTAGCGTTATTGGTAAGGGTAAGACACGCTCTTTCACACAAAAAATTCATTACACACCTCAAAATTTGAAAATTTACCTTAGCCCTGTGCAGTAAACGAGGAAATCATGGATGGAACAAGGCTTTTAGAAAGAATTCGCGCCATGGAAAGTGCATCGGAGAATACTGATGAATTTACACCAACGCAATTACTAGAGTCTATACTTAATCACCTTTCTAGCGTTTTTAATACAAGACAAGAATCAGCTATCATTGGGGAAGAATTTGGCATTCCAGACTTTTCAAGCTTAAACAGTAGCTTTGACGCTGATGAAATAAGCACCATTGAAACGAGCCTGCTTAATGTGGTGACTCGCTATGAAAAGCGTATCAAAAATGCCAAAGTAAACTTTGTGCCAGATCCCAAAGAACCTTTAAAAATGCAATTTGCCCTTTCAGGGGAACTGGTGCATCAAGGCTCAGCTCTCCCCATAGTTTTTGAAACCGTGCTCACCCCCACGGGGCGTATTACCATAAAACAGCAAGGTGATAGTTTTTAATTTTTCACTTGCTAATAATAAAATTTATGGAGACTTGTATGGAAATTATTCGTCTTTCTGAACATACCACTGTACCGGAATTTCAAATTTGCGGAGCCTTAGACACCCTAAGCTCTCAAAACTTTATTGAAACATTACAGTCGGCTATAAGCAATAATACCAGTGCGCTTATTCTCGACTGCTCTGAGATGCCCTATTTGACCAGCACAGGCTTACGCGCCATTATGATTGTGGGACAAAGTATGAAAAGTGCTCAGGCAGAGTTCATTATTTGCGGACTAAGCGGCCTTGCCCTTGAAATTTACACCACATCGGGATTTGCCACCGTATTTCCCCCTGAGGCAGACCTTGAACAAGCTCGCCTTAGATGCAAAGGGCTTTTATGAAAGTAATAGAAGTCACAGCCACCATCAATAATTTACGTTTGGTATTAGCTTCAGCAGCTGAAGAGATGATGGCCGCTCAAACGGAAACTTCTTTGCGGCAAAAGCTGTTTGTTATTCTTGAAGAATTATATAATAACGTTGCATTGCATGCCTATAGTGGCCAAAAGGCTGGCATTGTGCGTATAGAACTTATGGCCGACGAAAGCACCATTCAATTACGCGTTGCAGACCAAGGCCCGCCCTTTAACCCTTTAGAATATGACGATAGCCAACGTTTGCAAAATGTTTTGGACCTTAAAGAAGGTGGCGAGGGTATTTTTTTGGTAAAGACGCTCTCATCGCAAGTAGAATATGACTATAGTAATAATTGGAATCGCTTAGATGTAATTATTAGCGCTTAATGCACATACGGAGAAGTATTCACTATGAAGAAAAACATGTTCTTTTTTTCTTTGCGCAAAAAACTTATTTTGCTCCTTCTTTTTGCCATATTGTGTACTACTTTACCGCTTATTTTCCTTTCTTTTCATACAATCACTGAAGATGCTCGGCTAGACTATCACTATAGAGTTTCAGATTTTTTTCAGCTTATCTCCATAATAATTGAAAATGATAAGAAAAGCCAAGAGTTGATAAAAGAGTTTAGTATTCATGATAAAATTACCACAATTCAATCTGTCAGTTCTATTTCTAAGCCCGCTTTACAAGCTTTTTTACAAAAAGATCCGCAATCTCCAGATATTTTAAAGCTCTTAAAACTTCTTGAGGAGCAAATTGGGGCCCATTTTTTTCTTGTACAAAAAAAGGCAAATACCTTTGTGTCTCATAGTGGAGAAAAAGCTACTCTCTTGCATGCACTATTGCAAGAAAAGCTCAGTGAAGAAAACACCGTTGAGCAGGCCCTTCTTACAGCCTATAGAGAACAGAAAAGCATGAACGCTGTTATAGCGAAACACAGCTCTTCTTCAAATAAAAAAAGAAAGCCTATTACAAGAGAAGAACTCATCTATGTAGAACCGCTAGAAAGCTCTGAATACATGCTCGTGAGTCTCACAAAAATTGAAAATTTTTATTCTCTAGAAGAAAGCCTCGAAGAACAGCTCTATAAAAACTTACAGAAAAGTTATGAACATCTTGATGTCTTAGATGATGGTTTTATGGTAGTGTATGACGCACAAGATGCCAACATAGAGGCTTCAGCAGGCAACATTCCGCAAGATATAAAAGATTATTTTAAAAAAACTGGCACAAAGCACTTTAGTCACGAGGCAACCAATCTTGATTTAGGTGATTTTTCTGTTTATATCTCCTACCCCTTAGAAGAAAAATACTACCTAGTGGTGGGGCTTTCTAAAAATACTATTAATGCTTTAACCACAAATTTACAAAAGGAACAATTGCCCATCTTTATCATTGTGCTTTTACTTGGTTCACTTTTGGGCCCTTTGTGTGCAAGGCCAGCATTAAAGGCCTTAGAAAATCTAACACGCTATGCCAAAAAGCTCCCTAAACACGATTTTACCAAGAATTTTTCTAGTAAACAGCACCTTTTGCCTCTAAAACGGCACGACGAAATTGGAGATTTAGCTCGTTCATTCTCTAATATGTCTAATCTATTACACAAAAACGTAAAAAAACTTATCTCTGCCACGGCATCGCAAAGCCGCCTTGAAACAGAGTTAAAATCTGCCAGAGCCTTACAAGAAGATTTTTTACCGCCCCCCTTACCTAGTTGTGAGCAAAGACCCTACTCCATTCATGCGCACCTTTTGCCTGCGCGAGAAATTGGTGGAGACCTTTATGACTACAGAGTCTTAGATGATAACACGGTATTTTTTTGCATTGGTGATGTTTCTGGCAAGGGTATGAGCTCTGCACTTCTTATGGGTATGACTATCATTCTTGCCAAAGCTGCCACACATTTAAAAATGTCACCAAGTCAATCCATGGCATTTATTAATGACCAATTGTGCCAAAGCAATCAACAAAAAATGTTTGTGACTCTTTTTCTTGGAATATATCATATTAAAGAACGGAAACTCGTCTTTAGCCTTGCCGGGCATCCCCCTCCCATTATTTTTGGAAAGGAGGCAGCACACAGGGTTGCCATCGAAAAGCCCAACCTTGTGGCCGGCCTTCTATCAGACATTACCTATGACCAACATGAAGTATTTTTGGGCCAAGGGGAAAATGTGCTTCTCTATACCGATGGCATATCTGAAGCCATGAGCGCACAAGGGGAATTTTATGGTGAGCAACGCTTAATACAATTATGCGATACTGTGTCAAACCAAGGTGAAGATATAGTTCCCCATATCATTAAAACTGTACAAAACTTTGCGCAAAACACCCCCCAAGCCGACGATATGACATTATTATTACTTAGACTTTAAGACTCCGGCAAATTCATTATGTAGAGGTCTTTATTTTATGGACGGTTTAATAAGTACCGCCAAGGCAATGCCTGATAATGTTATGGCGATACTTATTATATGACGTGCCGTAACAGATTCTCCCACAAGCAAAAGACCACCAAACATGGCTACCAAGGGCACACAAAGTTGCGTCACAGCGGCGGTACTCATGGTGGCCTTTTCTAAAAAAGCGTACCATAAAATGTAGCCAAAGGCTGAAGCTACGGCGCCAGATAATAAAGCGTAGACAACCCCTTCCCATGGGGCCGGTTCGGCAAAAAAAAGTAATACCGCCGTAAATGGCAAACAGCGAATAAAGTTTCCTGCTGTATTCAAAGCGGGGTTTTGTTTCTTTCGACCATATAGGGAATAAAAACCCCAGCCAATACCGGCGCAAAGCATAAAGCCCACGTGCAGCACTGAAGGACTCTCAAAACCTTGCATAGGTGTTGCCTCAGCCAAAGAAAGAAAAGGTATAAGATTTATTTGTGGGAAAAGTACCGAGATGCCGATAACCCCAATGCCCACACCAAGAATTTTTTGCACACCAACACTTTCTTTTTGCCATAGGGCAATACAAAGCATGGACGCTTGAATGGCCACAGTAAGCACAAGAGTTCCTACTGCGGTGGATAAAGAAACAAAAGCCAGTGAAAAACCTATCATATACACAAAAAGAGAAAAACCTGCTCGCCATTGCCCTGCCTTAAAGGAAGAATGCCCTTTAAAAAGCATAAAAAGCCACAAAGCAAAGGCTGCTGATGTGACTCGTATAATAGTAAAGGTTTCAGGGTCCATTTGCGTACCAATTAAGGCCAAACGGCACAGAATGGCATTGGCAGCGAACACGATGACAGAAGCAGCGGCAAGGAAAAATTTGTTCATAAAAATTCTCTTAATAGTATTCATTAGGCAATATTCTTGCTTGCAAAAAAAAATATGGGGAAGTGAAAATAATTTCCTTCCCCATATACAAAACTCTAGAAAGCACTCATACAGTATGTTTTACTCTTATGGTAAAAAATTTCATGTAGTGCCCTATCTAACAGCAACATGGAATACTGTCACCAGAGTTTTTTTGAGGAGGCCTTTTTTCCCTAAAAAAGCCCTCCTCCCCAGAAAATGCTTTATTATCTTATATTCTATTATTTTATAATAAAAAACTACTAGCCATGATTTGCTAAAAGCAATTCGTGCACTTGTTTCACTGTACCAGGGCGTGGATTATTCCCCATAAGGCGAGCAGCACCTACAGCACGAGTAGCGATACCTTCAAGGTCTTCTTCCTTAACGCCATAAGGGGCTAAACCTTCTTTCACATTTAAGTCTTCCAAAAGTTCACTCATCAGCACAGGTGCTTGGCGAGCCATGGTCAATGGATCTGGGTGGAAGTCACCGCCCAAAATTTCGGCAATTTGCGCATATTTTTCAGGATTGGCCATGAGGTTATATTCCATGCACATGGGAGATAAACAAGCCATAAGCAAGCCATGGGGTAAGTTATAAGAGCGCGGCACAGCGGTACCTACAGCGTGAATGATACCATTTTGTGTATTGGAAAAGCCCATACCTGCAAGACAGGAAGCATAAAGCATATCTGTGCGAGCAGCTATGTCTTGACCGTTCACATAGGCACGGCGAATGCTGCGAGCAATAAGTTTCATGGCTTGTAAATTCAAAGCGTCAGTAAAGGGAGTAGCTGCTTTACCCACAAAAGATTCCATGGCATGCACAAAAGCATCTACGCCAGTCATGGCAGTAACATGAGGTGGAAGACCTGTGGTCAATTCTGGATCAAGAATAACGGCCTTAGCATACATATAGTCACTCACCACACCCACTTTTGCGCCACTGGTTTTATCAGCTAAAACGGAAATAGAAGTTACTTCGCTACCGGTACCTGCAGTGGTGGGAATATAAAAAGCCGGTGCACAAGGATTAGGCACATTGTTTACACCAAAATATTTTTCAATGGGGCCTTCGTTGGTAAGTAACACACAGGCTGCTTTGGCGCTGTCTAGAGCAGAACCACCGCCAAGACCAATAACAAGCTCAGCTTTAAACTCAAGAGCTTGCTTGGCAATAGCTTCTATAGAACCTGTAGATGGCTCAAGCTCAGCTTCAGAGAATAAGCAGTGAGCAACTCCGGCGCTATCTAAAGCAGCTTCCACAGGCTTGTGTAAGCCTAAAGCGGCAAGGCTTGGGTCGGTAACAATGATGGCACGCGAAACGCCTATATTTTTTGCAAGCTCGCCTGTTTGAGAAACAATACCGGCACCGTAGACAATTTTATTTACAGAATTATACGTATAAAACATGGGAGTATCCTTTGATTTTCCGGGGGGAGGAGAAGGCTTTTGCTAACGCCCAAAAGTTCCTCTCCTTCCCCCAGACCCCCCATCTTCTCCCAAAACGCGTTTTGTTTATTGTTGTGTAAAAGCGTGCGGAGATTTTGATGGGGCATAATTGTGTTAAAAAAAATCTTGAAAATTGTTCCTATGAAGCGCGTTTTGGGAAAGAGAGGGAGCGTGGGGGAGAGGAAACACTTTTTGGCGCTAGCAAAAGGGTTTCCTCTCCCCCACATAAAATCTACATACCAAACTTGGCTTCGACAGTTGTAAGTGCCTTGTCTATACCGGCAACGATTTCATCAATATCGCTCTTGGTAGCAATAAGGGCTGGACAAAGAGTTAACGTATTGTTGTATTCGCGGAAAGAACGCGTGGTCTTACCAATAAGCACACCGCCTTCCATCTTAGCAGCGCCTACCACTTGAGTAGCAAAAGCATCGCTCACAGGTTCTTTGGTGACACGGTCTTTCACCAATTCTACACCAGTAAAGAGCCCCTTGCCGCGCACATCGCCAATGGAAGGATGCTTATCCATAAGTTTTACTAATTCTTCTAAAAGATAGTCACCCATGGCTGCGGCATTTTCCATAAGGCCTTCGTTCTCAATGATTTCCATGTTCACAAGACCTGCAGTTGGGCCTGCGGTGCAACCACCAAATGTGCTGATATCACGGAAGAAAGCATCAGGATCGCTGGGGTCATTAACAAAATCTT
>CAYJAD010000021.1:29504-33507 GCA_964368075.1 uncultured Desulfovibrionaceae bacterium
GTGCTGATATCACGGAAGAAAGCATCAGGATCGCTGGGGTCATTAACAAAATCTTGGAAAACAGCTTCGGTGGTCACGGTGCAAGAAATGGCAGCGTAGCCACTGGCAACACCTTTAGCCATGGTAACCATGTCAGGCTCAATGCCAAAGTGCTGATAGCCAAACCATTTACCGGTACGACCAAGGCCGCACACCACTTCGTCTACGATGAGCAAGAGGTTATATTTTTTGCACAATTCTTGAATTGTTTCATAGTAACCGGCGGGTGGAATAAGGATACCGCCACCTGCAGTCATGGGCTCTACAATAACAGCACCAAGTTCATCGGCACCTACAGAAAGAATGACTTCTTCCATTTGCAAAGCAAGTTTTCTGCCAAGATCGTCGCATTGACCAAATTTGGAGCGATAAGAGTCACAATCGGGGAATTCATAAAAACCTGGGCAGAAGGGACCGTATTGATTACGACGTTCAAATTGGCCGCCGGCGCTTAAAGTAGCAATAGTAGTACCATGATAGTCACGCGCACGATAAAGAATACCTGTTTTTTTGCCGCCATGCTTCAAATGACCTATTTGACGTACAATTTTAAAAGCTTTTTCATTGGCTTCTGAACCGGAGTTAGAAAGATATACACGGTTTAAGCCAGGCATTTTGCTAAGCAATTTTTCAGTAAATTTGATGGTAGGAATGTTACCAATACCATTGGCAAAGTAACACATTTCCATAAGCTGTTCACTTACAGCATCCACAATTTCTTTACGGCCATAGCCCACATTAACAGTCCAAACACCACCGGATACGGCATCAAGAAAGGTGTTATCATTAATGTCTGTGACGCGCATACCTTCGCCTTTAACATAAATGGCGGGGTCAGCGTTTTCATACACTTTGTGTTGTGTTAAGTGGTGCCATACATGCTTTTTGTCTAAGGCGATAAGTTCTGCTTTGGTTTTTGCATCAAGTTGAGCCATGGGGAGCCTCCAAAATTGTGGAAAAAAGTTTTCTTTAAAGAGGGGTATATAAATACCCCTCTGAGTATACTTTGAGAAGTAAGTAAATAAATTTTCTTACTTTTTAATAAACCGTTAGGCTAATACGCTTTGAGCGTCGGTGTAAGGAAGATTGAAAGCTTCGGCTACGGCAGCGTAAGTGCACTTACCTTCTACAGTGTTTAAACCGCGGGCAAGAGCTACATCGCTGCGGCAAGCTTCCTTCCAACCTTTGTTGGCCAATTGTACTGCATAAGGCATAGTAACGTTGGTCAAAGCAAAGGTAGATGTGCGAGGCATTGCGCCAGGCATGTTGGCCACAGAGTAGTGAACAACGTCATGAGTTACATAGGTGGGATCCATGTGAGTGGTGATGCGGTCGATAGTAGCCACAGAACCGCCTTGGTCGATGGCAACGTCTACAATGGCAGCACCTGGCTTCATGTTTTTCACCATTTCTTCAGATACAAGCTTAGGAGCTTTAGCACCAGGAATAAGCACAGCACCTACCAACAAGTCGCACTCAGCAGTGGCTGTGGCAATGTTGTGGCTATTGGAAGCCATGGTGGTAACATTCATGGAGAAAATGTCGTCTAGTTGGCGTAAACGATCGATATTATTATCAAGAATAGTTACTTGAGCGCCAAGACCAAGAGCCATTTTAGCAGCATTGGTACCCACGATACCACCACCAATAATAGCTACTTTAGCAGCTGGCACGCCAGGCACACCGCCAAGCAACATACCGCAACCGCCATGATGCTTAGCTAAAATATTTGAACCTACAATAACAGACATGCGGCCAGCCACTTCGGACATGGGAGCAAGCAATGGCAAAGAACCGTTGTCAGGTTGTACAGTTTCATAAGCTACGCCTACTACGCCGCTGTCAAGTAAAGCTTTGGTCAAGGCTTCTTCAGCTGCAAGGTGCAAGTAAGTGAAGAGCAAGAGATCTTTGCGGAAGTACTGATACTCAGAAGGAAGAGGTTCTTTCACCTTAATGATCATTTCTGCTTTAGCCCAAACTTCAGCAGCAGTGGGCAGGGTTTGTGCACCGGCGGCCACATATTCTGCATCGGTAATCATGCTACCAAGACCAGCACCAGCTTCAATATAAACGGAATGACCGTTTTGCACCATACTGGTCACACCGGCAGGGGTGATGGCTACGCGATTTTCATTGGCCTTAATTTCTTTTGGTACACCTATAATCATTGTTGTTCTCCTAAAAAATTTGTTAGATGATATTCCTTGTAAATGTGGCTATCAAAACACATTCATGTGCAAAATATAGCAAGGTGCATGCCAAAAGAAAAATCACCCTTATTAAATACCGTAAATATGCATAAATAAAGATTTTATTTATGCATAGCCAAATACTTAAAAGAGAGCTCGCTCAACTAGTCATAAAAATCAATGCAAAATCGCATTGATTTTTTATAAAACACTGTATATAAGGGAATATACCCAATGCAACTATGCATTACCAATGCGCTTTTGCATTACTTTTGTCAAAGGAGATAGCTATGACGCCAATTGCAATCACGAGCTTGCACGAAAGAGAACAAGCTGTCCTTTTAGACTCCATCCATGACGGCATTTGGGTCATTGATGCTCAAGGCATAACACTGCGCATCAATCATGCTATGGAGCGTATTGCCGGCATTACCAGTGAAGATGTGGTAGGCAAACATGTAAGTGATGCCATGAAAGATCTTAAATTCACAGCTTGTGTCACCTTACGCGCTTTAGAAGAAAAACGTACCGTAACTATGTTTGACGACTATGCCAATGGACGCCGCTGCCTTAATACAAGCACGCCTATTTTTGACGAACAAGGACATGTGTGGCGCGTCATTGCCTCCATACGCGACATCACAGAGCTTGAAAGCATGCAATCGCGCTTGTCAGATTTAGAGCGCAGCAATAAAAATTATAAAGAAAAACTCGACTCTTTAGATAATTATGGCATTGTAGGCATAAGTGACGCCACTGCAACCTTACGCCAAAATATGCTAAAAGCCGCACAAAATGATGCCATCTGCCTTGTGCTTGGCGAAACCGGCACAGGAAAAAGCCTTCTGGCCAAACGCATACACGAAATGAGTGCACGGCGTGTGGGCCCCTTTGTGGCATTAAACTGTGGGGGCATTCCTGCGCAATTGGTAGAATCTGAACTTTTTGGCTATGAACGTGGCGCCTTTACCGGTGCCTCACGCGATGGCAAAAAAGGGGTTTTTGAAATGGCCGCCGAAGGCACTCTTTTTCTCGATGAGGTAGGCGAACTTCCCTTAAGCATGCAAGCCACCCTACTCCATGTGCTTGATGACAATACTTTTCGGCGTGTAGGTGGAACAAAATCTATACAAAGCAATGTACGCATTATCGCTGCTACCAATAAAGACTTGAGCGAAATGGTAGAACAAGGTTCTTTCAGGCAGGATTTATTTTATCGTTTACGGGTTCTTCCCATTAAAATTTCTTCCTTACGTGAAAGACCTGAAGATATTCCTGAATTGCTTTATCATTTTTTACAGCACATGGAAGGCAAAGAATTCAAACGCAGCTTCGCACCTTCGGTACTTTCCTTACTCACCACCTATTCTTGGCCTGGCAATATTCGCGAATTACGAGCCCTTGTACAATATATTCATTCCATGAGTGAAGGAAACATTATACGCAAAGAAGACCTTCCCTCGTATTTTTTAGCAGAGCTTTCTGTTAATGAACTGCCCACATATACACAAGGTGTCAGTCTTAAAGAGGCCGTGGAACATTTAGAAAAAAATCTCATAGGCGCGGCTTTGCGTGAACTTGGCAGCACCTACAAAGCCGCAAAAAGATTAAAAGTCAGTCAGTCTACTGTTGTACGCAAAGCGCAAAGATATCGCATAGACTTAAATTCCATCACGCATGACTAGATAGTCGATGCTTAAATACTTTTTCAGTGTCGACTATCTAGGTTGTGTCGACATTCAATTTGATTTATGTTAAATTCTTAGCAACAAAGG
>CAYJAD010000022.1:0-32410 GCA_964368075.1 uncultured Desulfovibrionaceae bacterium
TTAGGGCAAGGCCCAAATAATTTTTCTGTAACGACACAGTATAAGTGCAATCGAAAATTTTGTCCAGATTTGGGGCGAGAGAATTTTAGATTTTTTCGGCGCTATGCTAAGACTCCCGCACAATTCATTGTGCAGAGTTTTTTGAAGCTTTGACGTATGTCAATGCGACCAAAAATCAAGAATAGGCAAAGCTTTACTTCGCCATTAAGCAATCGTTTTTTTGTGACTTTACCTCTACACAGCACAATTCTTGAAAAAAGAAATTTTTATATTTTCATTTATGAATATCTCTGCAAAAACAATTGTGCAGAGGTCTCATGCTAGAGCGCAAGACAACGCTGTAGGAGAAAGTAAGAGTGTATTAATTTCATTGACATATCCTTACTTTCTCCCAATATATAAGTAAAAAATTAAAGTCCTGTACTATTCTTTATTTTTTACAGAAATTGCTTTTACATCAGCCTACTAAGCGACAAAAGCAGGAGTATCTGCTTTAGCCTCAAGTAAAGCTTTAAGCTCTGCATCTAAACGAAGCAAGGTAATAGAAAAGCCTTGCATATCAATAGATGTCATATAGTTACCTACATAGGTTTTATAAATGCTTATGCCTTTTTCTGTTAAAACGTCATGCACCTTATTATTGATGATATACAGCTCCATGGGAGGTGTGCTACCGGCACTATTTATCATCACGGCAACTTCGCTCTTGTTATAATCAATATCAGCTAAAATTTTATCGAGTAAAAGCGTTACGATGGCATCGGCAGATTGTAAAGGCGCACGGTGCGTTCCTGGTTCACCATGAATACCAATGCCAATCTCCATTTCATCTGCTGCCAGCTCAAAACCTGGTTTACCGGCTGCCGGCACCGTGCAGGGGCTAATGGCCATACCCATGGTGCGTACATTATCAATAACCTTTTGCGCAATGGCCTTAACCTCTTCTAAGCTAGCGCCGCTTTCTGCTTTTGCACCAGCAATTTTATGCACAAAAACCGTACCTGCAACACCTCTACGACCGGTGGTATATAGGCTATCTTGCACAGCCACATCATCATTCACCACCACATAATCTACTTTATGCCCTTCATCACGTGCCATATCAGCGGCCATTTCAAAGTTCATAATGTCGCCGGAGTAATTTTTAACAACCATAAGCACGCCCTGCTCTGTGGCGATGGCTTTAATACCTTCGTACACTTGATCCGGCGTTGGTGAAGTAAATACAGCTCCGGCCACAGCGCAATCAAGCATGCCTTCGCCCACAAAACCACCGTGGGCAGGTTCATGTCCGCTGCCACCGCCACTAATAAGAGCCACTTTATCAGTTTTAGCTTCAGCACGCACCACAATGGTTCCCGCATCTAGCTTGCGCAAATGCTTTGGATGTGCTTTTACAAGACCATCAATCATTTCTTTTTCAACATTAGCCACATCATTAATAAGCTTTTTCATCTTTTTAACTCCTTAAAGAAAATCTATTATTTCATTCGCCATTGGAAGACGGTAACTGTAAATACCTCTTTTGTCTATCAAGCTGTTGAAAGCAGTGCAATCTATTTTAAGACCTCTGCACAATTCATTGCGTAAGGTCTTTGAAACGTTGACGACAGGCAATGCGACCAAAAACAAAATATAATTTTTTTACAATAGCACAAAAAATAATTGTGCAGGCTCCTTAAATAAAGATAATTGTGCCGAAATCTCATTTTGTTGGCTTCCTTTTCTGTTTTACCACAAATACTATAGTACATTGCTGAAAAAGTCGATTTTCTCAAGACCAGCCAAAAAGTTTAACCATGAAAAAATCTATACCTCCCCTTCAAATACAGTAGGAAAGGACATTTTTCACATTTTGATTAAAATAAATGCTGACTTTTTTTCAAAAACATGGCAGATATATTTTACCGTGTTCTAGTATGTCAGAAAAACAGATGTGGGCACTCGCATGATTTTTTTTGTTAACACGGCCATCTTTTTTCAAAAAAATATTGGAATCACAATGAAAAGTAACATGCAAAATGAGTTCAATAATACTGAGCAAACTATCCTTTTAAAAAACCTTGTGGTTAAAGAAATTCGTCATCGTATTATGACGGGGCAATATGGCTTAGGTCAAAGGCTTTCACAAAATCAGCTGGCACAAGATTTAAATACCAGCCGTGCTCCAGTGCACGATGCTTTATTAACATTGCGCAATGAAGGCTTAGTTCAAATTATTCCTCAACGTGGTTCTTATGTTTTTAATCCTAACCCACAGGAAATTATTGCACTTTTTGAAGCAAGTTGTGCTTATGAGCTAGGTGCACTTTTTTCAATTATGGGTAAGCCCTTGGAAAAAATGTTAGAAGATATGGAAAAATATTTAGATATTATGACAAATTCTAGCGACAAACCACAAGAATGGGTAAAAGCAGATCGATCATTTCACGCTTCCATTGTGCATGCCACGGAAAATATACATCTTATAAAATCGTACACTAGCATTAATGATTGCTTAACTGTCTTAATTTATTATAGCAAACTTTCCACTGAGCGTATCAATAAATCTTACCACGACCATCGAAACATTATTGACGGTATTCGCCGTAAAGAAGTAGAATTTGTAAGTAAGCTATTGCAAAATAATAACCTTGGCGAAGATGGCAGTGCCTACACTGCACAGCGCTAACTTGAGGAAAAGCTGATTAAAATAAATAATATATGCATTTGTTTGTTGTGCTAGAATTATACCTGAATACTTACTAGCCCCTAAAGAAATACAATTTAAAACGTATTTAATATACTCGTAATTAAACTATTTTGAAGGAATCTGTGACGATTGAAAGAAAAAGAGAAGCTTTTGGGCTTTGGCAAAAACTACTCTTCTCTCCTCAAGAAAATAATTCATCATTTTTTTAGCAACCTGCTTATTCTGTGTATTGGAAGGGGCAATTTATGGCAAAAAATATTCTCTGTGCGGATATTGGAGGAACACATACTCGCTTTGCACACTTCACCTTAGAAAAATCCTCTCTTCATTTACAGCAACAGCATATTTACCCCACAAAAAATCTGCATACCACACATGATGTACTTGCAGCAGCAGTAGATATTGGCTTATCTCCTGAACAAGTTCATTTTTTTTGCCTTGGAGTTGCTGGCCTTATTACTACTGACGGTCTTTGTGCTCAATTAAGTAATGCAACACTTCAGCTAGATTTTCGCCATTACGACTGGATTCATAAAAATACAAACTTCCTCCTCGTTAATGATTTTGCCCTGCAAGCATGGGCCTCACTGGCTGAAAATATAGAATTACTGCCACTGGCGTGTTCCCCTCCTCTGAGCACTTCACACCTAAAACGCCAGACTCGCGGCATTTTAGGTGCAGGTACAGGGCTTGGAGCTGCTGCCCTTCTTCCCTGCTCGTACAAGCAAGAGGGCTGGAATGTCCTCTCTTCAGAAGGGGGACATGTGGATATGGCTTTTTATGGTCAAGAAGAACAAGATTTTGTGCACTTTACTCAAGATTTTCTGCAACAAAAACGACTTAGCGCAGAAGATGTCTTATCTGCGCGTGGCTTAAGCCTTTTGCATGCATATGTACACGGACAAAAGCTTTCACCCAAGGACGCAGCCGCTTTTCTTTGGGAAAATGGACAAGAAAGCCTACAAGCTCAGTTATATTCTCGCTTTTTAGGGCGATTTTGCAGACACTGGGTTTTAAATACTTTATGTAAAGGAGGATTGTATCTGGGAGGGGGAGTACTTATAAAAAATGTTGCCCTCGTACAAAGCAACAGCTTTCACGAGGAATTTTATACGGCATCGTCCACACAATTAGCCTTACTCAAAGAAATTCCTCTTTTTCTTATGCAGCATCCGCAGGCCGGCTTATGGGGTGCAGCTCATCTTGCAAAAATGCATATAACCTCGTAAATGCTGAAAAACGCATTTCCGCGGATTTTTCAGAAGATTCCGCACAAGAAGTTATGCAGATTCTTATACTTTTGCTAAAAAATTATTTCATTTTAAACTATTAATATGCTTTTCAGTGTCAGCTAACCTAATACACTGTTTAACAGATTGTTATAAATGATTTTACTGAAATTCCATTTCTTCTAAACGCTAATCCTAGAAAAAAACTAAGAAATACTTTTAAAATTCTTATACTTTATCAAATCTTACCTTGCCATTTTTTTTGATTCCTGCTATCAATTTATTGAGATTTTTCTAATCATGAGATTTTGCATAATTCAATTTTTTTGGATTGCCGCATTGCCCCTTTATTTGGGATATTCGTAATGATTTAATAGTATATCTACATCATTACGCGCAATGTGAAGCAATCCATGCTTTTTTGTATACCATGCAAATCTCTCTTTAGAGTACGTTTTTATGCTATGCCATACTCCTCAATGCTTTTTTGGCATTGTTCAATTTTGTTTCTTATTTTGTAAATATTATAGAAGGGATACTTATGGAATTTGTGTTTAATAAAAATGTGTGCAAAAATTTACGCAAATCATTACGCAAAGAATGGCTTGAAACCAATGGTCTTGGCAGCTATGCCTCAAGCACCCTTGCATGCTGCAATACTAGAAAGTATCATGGTTTATTAGTTGCAAAGCTCGATAACCCCGCAGGCCGTTATGTCTTGCTTTCTACTCTTGAAGAATCTTTGCTCATAGCAGGGCGCGAAGCAGCCATTTCTTGCCGCAAGCACCCCGATGTTTATTATCCTTGCGGGCATGAGTTATTGCAAGAAGTCACACTGGGCACGCTTCCTACCTTCACGTATCGTTTTGGGGATTTACAAATAATTCGCCAAATTATGATGCTAGATAAACAAGATGTCACACTGGTGCGCTATAGCATGCAAAGCGGAAATACTGCCATAGACGACACTAGCATGCCCCAACAAGATATACCGCAATCTGCCATTTTGCGCATAAAACCCTTGCTTGCATACCGCAATATGCATGCTTTGAACGCTTCTAATATTGACTTACAAGTAAAAACCTGGCCAGCCACTAAAGGATTTTGCATTCGTCCTTATAATACATTGCCACCATTTTATATGCAGTGCAATGCTCCCTTTATCTTTCACCCCTCACCAGACTGGTACCATAATGCGGAATATATGATTGAAGCCACACGTGGATTTTCCAATCATGAAGACCTTTTTCAGCCGGGGGTTTTAGATATTGAATTACGAAAAGACAACCCCATTGTGCTTAGTGCTTCCATGGAAGATGTGCTCGAAAAACTTGGCCCCTTAGATGCTTTATGGGATGGTGAATTGCAAAGACGCCAAGCAAAAGAAAAAAGCATGGAACACATTCCCCTTCTTGACGCGCATCTGCAAAGAGAAGGCCAACGTTTTATTATGACAGAGCAAAGCCATGAAGGTGAGGTGCAAAATATTGTAGCTGGCTATCATTGGTTTGAAGCGTGGGGGCGTGATACCTGCATTGCCTTATCTGGCTTGACTTTTGGCTCAGAACAACACGAACAAGGGTGGAATATACTTAACCGTCTTGCAAAAGCGTCGGTACGTGGACAAATACCCAATATGTTTTCTTCCGATGGAAACCATGCTTTTAATTGTATCGATGCTTCTTTATGGTTTGGTTGGGCTGCGCAAACAGCTTTTGAGTCCTCCCCCGATGCTCCCAAGCGTTTTCGTCAGCATTGCTGGCCTTTCATAAAAGAAGTTATTGAAAACTATGCCTCGGGTTCTGCACCGCACGTTTTTTGTGATTCAGAAGGCTTTTTGCACGTAGGCTCACCAGATACGCAACTCACATGGATGGATGCCAACGTGCATGGCAAAGCTGTTACACCAAGACATGGCTGCCCTGTAGAAATCAATGCCCTATGGTATAACTTACTCAATTTTGCGCGCAAAGTTGCCAAAACCTATGGAGAGCGTTATCCGCATATTTTATGCCATCAGCGTTCTACAGACAAAATGCGTACTGTATTTAAAGAACGCTTTTGGGTAGAAAATCAGCACAATAATTATCTTGCCGACTGCTGGCGCCATGATGAAGTAGATACTTCTTTGCGCCCCAATCAGCTTTTTGCTGTGGGGCTTCCCTACCCTATTTTGGAAGAAGAACATTGGGGAGATGTGGTACAAACATGCCGAAATGCCCTACTTACTTCTTATGGCATGCGTACTTTAGCCCCCAGTGACTCACGCTACCACGCTCTTTACAAAGGTTCACCGGAAGAAAGAGATGGTGCCTACCATCAAGGTACAGTATGGCCATGGCCGCTGGGTATTTATTGTGATGCTTTACTGCGCGTGGCTTGGGATACAGAAAGCGCAGCACAAGAATTATTAGATACGCTTACACCACTGTTAACAACACATCTTGTAGAAGCAGGCGTAGGCACTATTTCTGAAATCGCCATGGCAAACCCACCACATCTTCCCGATGGTTGCGTGGCACAGGCATGGAGTGTGGCTGAACTCATTCGCCTGTTAGCTCTAGTGCGAGAAAAAGCCCCACAAGCCATGAGTAATTGGGAGAAAAAATACGTACAAGGTATCGTTGCTATTAATTTTTAAGGGATTGTCATGACAGTATATATGACAATTGAGGATACAAAAGGGATATTATGCGAGTTTTGATGTTTGGATGGGAATTTCCCCCTTATAAAAGTGGCGGTTTAGGGACAGCATGCTACGGCATGACCCGTGCCCTTGCCGAAAAAGGCACCGAAGTACTTTTTTTACTTCCGCGCATGGAAGGACAAGAGAAAATAACTCTTTCTGAAGGTTTATCACTGCGTCAAGCTTCAGGAACACGCATAGCGTGGGAAGAGTCCGCATGCGAAACAAATGTATCTACCATAACACATGATGGTGAGCCCATAATAAAAACTTCTGTAAAAACTATGGAAGAACCGTCTCAAGCGCACGCACCTTCATCGCCGCGTGTAGCGTCATCTGTGGTAAAAGAAGTATGGAAAGAAAACTTGCATATGTACCCCATACCTTCTCTTTTACATGCCTATGCCACCCCCGAAACCTATGCAGAAATGCAAAGCGTGTGGCAAGGCTCTTACGTGGGCAGTGTTACCACACATATGTACGACCCTTGCACTACCCCCGTAGCCTTTATGCAGCAAGCGGCTGGTATGATTTCAGAACAAACCAGCCAACAACTTAAAGAAGTTATTATAGAAACACAGCGTCTTATAAATAAAGGGGAAACTGTGCTTTCTTTACAAGGTGGTTACGGGCAAGATTTGATGGGGGAGGTCTTTCGCTATAGTCAGAGCGTGCTTAGCCTTCAAGATGAAGATTTTGACGTTATTCATGCTCATGAATGGATGACATGCCCTGCCGGCATTGTGGCTAAACATTTGAGCGGAAAACCCCTTATTGTGCACATTCATGCTTTAGAAAGTGATCGCAGTGGCGAAAATTTAAATACAGAAGTAGCTACCATTGAACGTGCAGGGCTAGAAGCAGCCGATGTGATTGTAACCGTAAGTTACTATACTAAAATGCGCATCACCCAACTCTACGGCATTGATCCTGCTAAAATAACTGTGGTGCATAATGCCGTTACTCAGGAAGAATCACGCTCGCATTTAAACATTCCTCTGCACAATGAAAATGAAAAATATGTCTTGTTTATGGGACGTATTACCTTTCAAAAAGGGCCGGAATATTTCATTCAAGCGGCAAAACTTGTATTAGATCGCATGCCCAACGTACGTTTTATAATGGCAGGCAGTGGCGACATGCTACCACGTATGGTGCGCATGGTGGCACAAATGCGTATGGGAAATCGTTTTCACTTCACAGGTTTCTTGCAAGGTGACGATGTTGACCGCATGTATGCCATGAGCGATTTATACGTTATGCCCAGCGTGTCAGAACCCTTTGGCATCGCCCCTCTTGAGGCTATGTCCTATGACACACCTGTATTAATTTCTCGACAATCAGGTGTGGCAGAAGTGGTACAAAATGCCCTTAAAGTTGATTTTTGGGACGTAGAATCTATGGCAGATAAAATTTGCGCCGTACTCACTTATCCGCGTCTTGCCAGTGAAATGACAAAACAATGCAGAGAAGAGCTGCAACATATTCGCTGGGAAAATGCTGCCAATAAACTTATTGATGTTTACGAACAGTGCACACAATAAAACTTGGGCATATGGCACCCAGTGCCGTATGTTTACTATAAATTTTTTACACAGTATGGAAAGTCATCATGTCAGCAATTTGTTTTTATTTTCAAGTGCATCAGCCTTATCGTTTACGCCATTACACAGTTTTTGAATTAGGTCACAACCATTTTTACGAAGATGACAAAGCAAATCAAGAAATTTTAGCCAAAGTAGCGCGCAAATGCTACTTGCCCATGAATAAAGTGCTTTTAGATTTGATTCGCAAGCATGATGGAAAATTTAAAATATCTTTCTCCCTTTCGGGAGTAGTTATGGATCAATATGCCGCATGGGCACCGGAGGTCTTACATTCTTTTCAAGAACTTGTAAAAACAGGTTGTGTAGAAATTCTTTCTGAAACCTATGCACACTCCCTTGCGGCTTTATACTCCCCAGAAGATTTTACACAACAAGTACAAATGCATACCGAAATGGTAGAGAAATATTTTGGGGTTAAACCACAAGTATTTCGCAATACAGAACTCATTTATAGTAATCGTATAGCTAAAATGGTGGAAGATCTTGGCTATAAAGCTATTTTAGCTGAAGGGGCCGACCATGTGCTTGGTTGGCGTAGCCCCAATATGGTATATCAGCCTGCCAATTGCCTAGACCTTAAACTTCTTCTGAAAAACTATCAGCTTTCCGACGATATTGCTTTTCGCTTTTCCAATCGCGGCTGGCCGGAATTTCCTTTAACAGCAGAAAAATTTACCCACTGGATGCACACCGCAGGTTTACAGGGGGAAATTATTAACCTCTTTATGGACTATGAAACTTTTGGCGAGCATCAGTGGGAGGAAACAGGTATTTTTGAATTTATGAAGGTACTTCCCTCAAAGATTTTAGCCAATCCTAATTTTAAATTTATCACACCTACAGAGGCGGCAGAAAGTATTGCCCCCATGGCGCGCTTAGATGTGCAACACGAAATTTCTTGGGCTGATGTGGAAAGAGATCTCACCGCATGGCTTGGTAATGATATGCAACGCGACGCCATTGAAGCAGTATATCGCCTTGAAGAAAGAGTACGCATTACAGAAAATCAAGACCTCTTAAGAACGTGGCGTCGTTTGCAAACCTCTGACCATTTTTACTATATGTGCACCAAATGGTTTTCTGACGGCGATGTTCATAAATATTTTAACCCTTATGGCTCCCCCTACGATGCATACATTAATTATATGAATGTATTAGCAGATTTTGAGCAAAATTTAACAACATACAAATAATTTTGCAATTGACAAAGTAACCAGTACGATTTATTAGTCAATGTATACAATGAAAGTGACATTGCATGTTTCTTTTATACAAAAATTAGTCTTTCTCTCTAGCGGGTGCATAGTACCCGCTAGAAATTTCTTTGAGCTTCACGGATGCAGAAAACGCTTTTTTAAAAAGTCTGCTTTGTTTCAAGCATGAATCACACCTTGTGCATAGATGTTCTTATAAAATAGGGAACTTTACGGTTTATAATGCATTTTTATTATATATTTTGCATATAAAAAATTCAGCACAGCTGCTAAATTTTTTTCCTATTTGCACAATATTCTTATAACGAAATAACATATTTCGTTTTTTCTAAATAGCATCATTTCGACATGGAATAGTTCAGCAATCAAGCCTTTTTGCTAGATAGTTTATTTTTATTTTTTACATATGTAATCATATAACTTGGAGGAAAGCGTATGTCAGAGCAATTGGACAATATGACTGCTTTTGAAGTAAGCTGGGAAGTCTGCAATAAAGTGGGCGGCATTTACACTGTGGTTAGCAGTAAAGCCTTACATGCTGTAGAATTTTTTGAAGATCGGTATTTTATGCTTGGTCCAGATTTAGGCAACAATCCTGAATTTGAAGAAACGGATGAACCCTGCTGGGATACCATACGTCCCATTTTAGCGAAAAATAATTTTCAATGCCGTTTAGGCCGTTGGAAAATTCCCGGAAAACCCAAGACCATATTGGTTACATTTAAAGATCGTATCAATGTAAATCAGCTCTTATACGAATTGTGGAATCGTTATGGCGTGGATTCCATGACAGGCGGTTGGGATTATGCTGAGCCTGTAATGTTTAGCACTGTATGCGGCGAAATTATTTCTGCTATTTATAATAATACCATAGCTCCTAGCGAACACAAAGCTGTGGCACACTTTCATGAATGGATGTGCGGTGCAGGTCTGCTCACGGTAAAGCGCCAAGCCCCTAAAATAGGTACGCTGTTCACCACCCATGCCACCATGCTTGGCCGCGCCCTTGCAGGTACCGGTTGTGACATCTATAAACAAATGTATCAAATTAATCCCATACGCGAAGCTGCCAATCATAACATTACAGCAAAATGCTCTATGGAAAGAATTGCTGCCAGAGAAGCTGATTGCTTCACTACAGTAAGCCGTATTACTGCCATTGAAGCAGCAGTATTTTTAGCTCGTCCTCCGGATGTACTTACATTAAATGGTCTGGATATGCGTGTTATCCCGGACTATTCTAGCGACCGCAGTCCAGTGCAAAGCTATCGCCATCAAATGATACATTCTTTTCAAAAGCTTTTGCGCCGCGAGTTACCCAAGAATGTACGCTTTATTCTTATTTCCGGTCGCTATGAATTTCGCAACAAAGGGCTTGATGTTTTCTTAGAGGCACTTGCGCGTGTTAATGAAGCTTTACGCGGTTCAAATAATCATGTTGTGGCTTTATTTTCCGTTATGGGCGGACACACTGGGGTAAATCCTGATGCTATCAGCGGTGATATTAATAAAAAACCACCACGTAATGAGCATTGGATTACCTCACATCATGTATATGATAGCCCTAATGATCCTATTTTAAATACATGCATGCATCTTGGCCTTAACAATGCACCTGAAAATAATGTACAGGTGGTATTTGTGCCTGCACAGCTTAATGGGCATGACGGTTTCTTAAACCTTACCTATGAGCAAACATTATCAGCATGCGATCTTGGCATGTTCCCCTCTTGGTATGAGCCTTGGGGCTATACACCACAAGAAAGTGCCGCATGGGCTGTGCCCACAGTAACGACAGATCTTTCTGGCTTTGGTTTATGGTCACGACAATTGCAAGCCGAAGAAGGACTTTCCGGTGGTGTGTATGTGGTGCCGCGTCAGCACAGATCTTATGATCAAGTACTTCAAGACTTGCGCGATGTTACTATGATGGCTGTCAGCCAACCCGAGGCAGATCTTGAAAAAGCACGTAAAGACGCACGCAGTCTATCAAACCACTTTACATGGAAAAACTTTTTCCCATACTATCAAGATGCCTATTTACATGCACTAGAAAGTGCAACCGAACGCAACAAAGAAACCACTCGTTTTGCAGATGACATAAAGCAAGTTCTCAAAGCGTCTTCTTCGGTCACACCTATATTACGCACCTTTACTGCCATTTCAGTATTGCCGCCACGTTTAAAACGTTTGCGTGAATTGGCAGAAAATCTTTGGTGGTGCTGGCAGGCAGAAGGCCGAGATCTTTTTTCCAGCATAGATGCCGCCATTTGGGAAGCCAGCGAAAGTAATCCTTTAGTAGTATTATCTACAGTACCTGGAGAGCGCTTAATAGCCTTAAGTAAAGATACAGAATTTTTACAAAAAATGGATTCTGTACTAGAAAAATTTGATACATACATGGCGCAACCGGTAAAAATCGTGGATGATACCATCACTCAAAAAAATCCTGTCGCGTATTTCTCCACAGAATATGGCATTTGTGAAAGTTTGCCAATTTATTCCGGTGGTCTTGGTGTACTCTCCGGAGATCATCTGAAATCTGCCAGCGATTTAAACATTCCCTTGGTTGCCGTGGGTCTGTTATACCGCAATGGCTACTTCAAGCAAAAATTAACCCCAGAAGGGTCTCAACTGGCCATTTACAATGAAAATGATTTTTCATCCATGGCAGTAGAGCGCGTGTATAAATCCGATGGCGAACTTATGGAAGTAGTCATTGATTTACCGGGGCGCAAATTGCATGCGCAAGTATGGCTGGTCAATGTAGGCCGCATTAAACTCTATTTAATGGACACAGACTTACCAAGCAATACCTCTGATGACCGAAAAACCACAGCACAGCTCTATATTAGCGATCGTGACTGCCGTTTACGCCAAGAAATTTTGTTGGGTATGGGTGGAGTTAAACTCTTACACCAACTCGGCATTGAGCCCGCAGTGTATCACATGAATGAAGGGCACTCCGCTTTCTTAATTCTTGAAAGAATTAAAGATATTATGCATGAAGGAAACACTTTTGAAGTGGCTTGTGAAGCCGTGCGTGCCTCTTGTGTCTTTACCACGCATACCCCTGTAGATGCCGGTAATGAACGCTTTAATGCCGATTTAGTAGAGCGGTATTTTACAGATTACGCGCAAAGTATAGGTATTTCCTTCCAGCGTTTTTTAAATTTGGGTCGTATTTTAGATTCTACGCGTAATATGTTTGAAATGACAGTACTTGCCTTAAACTTCTCTTCCAAAGCCAATGGCGTAAGCCGTTTGCATGGCGATGTTTCGCGCAGCATGTGGCATGGTGCATGGAAAGGTTATTCCCGCGAAGAAGTGCCTATTGGGTCTGTAACCAATGGTATTCACGTATCTTCCTACGTTTCAAATTCCATGCGTGCCCTGCTCAACGAAACCCTTGGTGAAGATTGGACAGAATTACCCCCAACAGCTGACGTTTGGAATAAAGTTAACGATATTCCTGCCCAGCGCATTTGGGATATTAGAAAAGAAACAAAGAAAAAGCTCTTAGAAGCCGTGGATAAGGGGCTCACATCTTTCTTTAAAACCTTAGATGTCCCTGCATCTACGCAACGCATCATGCGCGATGGTTTAACAAATACCGATGCTTTGGTCATTGGTTTTGCACGGCGCTTTGCCCCGTATAAAAGAGCAAACTTGCTTTTTGCCGAGCCCGAAAGATTGCAACGTTTACTCAAAGATGCAAAACGCCCTGTTATCTTTATCTTTGCCGGCAAAGCACACCCTGCTGACCAGCATGGCATAGATATTATGAAGGAAATTGTTAGATATACCACCGATGAACGTTTTACAGGCCATGTTTACTTTATGGAAGACTATAGCCTTGCTGTATCTCGTTTGCTTACACGCGGCTGCGATGTGTGGTTAAATACGCCTTGCCGCCCCAATGAAGCCAGCGGCACTAGCGGTATGAAACTTTCTGTAAATGGCGGTATTAACCTGAGCATCTCTGATGGTTGGTGGTGCGAAGGCTATGATGAAAGTAATGGTTGGACCATTGGTCCCGTGGTGAAGCGTTTAGATGCACTGGAAGAGCAAGCCGGTTATGCCGATGCAGAATCCTTATATAGACACTTAGAAGACTCCGTGGTTCCGCTATATTTTGAGCGTGACAACCACGGACTTCCCTTGAAGTGGATTGATGTTTCACGCAACGCCATGCGCACTTTAACGGCAAGCTTTAGCTCTCACCGTATGGTCAGTGATTATATGGAAAAATATTATGTGCCGGTGGCCATTAATAAAAAATCCCTATTCAAAGACAATCTTGACTTGATAAAGCATGTAACAGAATGGAAACACAACGTGGCGCATACTTTCCCCGGAGTTTCCATTGAAGAAGTTGTTTTTGAAGGTGTAGGCAGTGATATTTTATATGTAGGTCAAAAAGTACGTATTCTTGTCACTGCAAACATTGGTGAAATGGATCATGATTCCTTGCGTGTGGAATTGGTACTTGGTCGCAGTGACTCACGTGACTTTGCAGAAAAACCAAGAATCCTGCCACTAGAGTTTAAAGAGTTTCTTGATACCGGCCGCATTATATATCATGCAGAATTTACAGTAAAAGAAAATGGACACCACTCCTATGGAGTGCGCGCTGTGCCCTATTGCGCTGAGTTAGAATCCACCCTTGATACTCGCTTAGTTCTTTGGGCTTAATAATGAACGGTGAGTAATTAATTTATTTACTGAGGGGAGAAAGGGTACTTTTGCCAAAGCCCAAAAAGTTCTCCTTCTCCCCTCAAACTCCCCCCACCCCTTCAAAACGCTTTACTTATTGTTCTATTACACGTAATTTAAAAAGTGCTTTCACGCTAAGATGAATAAATAAAAACTATGATTTTTTTTCATTTATGAATACATATGTAAAACTAATTATGCAGAGATCTCAATTAAGGGTTAAACGAGCGTAATACCGCCGCCCCCCTCTCTCAACATGCACTAAAACCTGTCTTGCCATGCGTTGCGCACGGAAAATTTGTAAAAAATCTTTCAAAGTTCGCGTGGCTGTGTTTCCAATACCTACAATAACATCCCCTCTTTTAAATACCTTAGAAGGCCCATCTTCTTGCACTTGCCGTACATAAAGACGTCCATTGGCCTCTTGTACGCTAAAACCCCAATGCTTCGTAAATAGAGCAAGAGCCGCAGCATCCCCAAAATCTTCGGGCAAAACAGTCACGGTTTTTGCCGCACCTTGATGCCAAAGATGCACTTGTATGGGTGTTTCTGGGGTATGATTACGCAAGACTTGTAAATAATCTTGCCTATCACGAATTTGTGTATTGCCCATGCGTAAAATCACATCACCGGCTACAATACCGGCTTTAGCCGCCGGACTTTTCGGCTCAAAACTGGCTACTAAAAGTCCTTGTGGTTTCTTTAAATTCAAAGCCATGGCAAGACCATGGTCTATATCTTGCCCTTGTATGCCCAGCCATAAAGGGGAAACCTTACCAAGGCCTATGATACCTTGCATAACACGCTCTGCCTTAGTAATGGGAATGGCAAAACCAATTCCTTGCGCTCGTGCATCAATAACAGTATTTATGCCAATAACTTCCCCTAAAAGATTTAACAAAGGGCCACCACTGTTTCCTGGGTTAATGGCGGCATCGGTTTGTATTAAGTCTGTGTAAATACCGTCATTACTGCGCACGCTACGCCCTGTACCAGACACAACACCTGTGGTAACCGTGTGCGCAAAACCAAAGGGATTACCAATGGCAATGACCGTTTCACCAGACATTATATTATCCCCTTTGGCAAGGCGTACCGTAGGTAAGTTTTTTGCGCCGCGAATTTTTAATACGGCAAGATCAAAGTCTGGCTCTGCCCCTACCACATCAGCTTCAAATTCTCGTCCGTCCAATAAGTGAATATAAACACTTTGTCCTCCGGCAATAACATGCGCATTGGTAAGCACAAGCCCTTCTTTACCATCCACAATAACTCCGGTACCTAAACTGGTGCGAGTTCTATTTCTATCAGGTCTTTGCAGCATGGGGCCAAAGAAAAATGAATCAAAAGAGTTGTTAAAGCGTGGTTTTACTTCTCTGGTACTGGTAATATTTACCACTGCAGGCCCCACTTCTTTTACAGCTAAAACCACAGGAGTTTCACGAACAGACTTTTGCGCCAATGCTGGCGAGTACAGCATAAAGCATGCCAATATAACAATATGAAATATTTTTAATTTCATAAGAACCTCCATGAGTTAAATATATTTTCTTGCAAAATACGCAAAATACATTGTATTGGCAAGTTCGACCCTTTACACCTATTTTCAAAATTTTAACAAGTACATACCTTGTATTGCCAAAAGGATAAGAAAAAGATACTTTAATAACAACTTATTGAGCCGTCACTAAAAAATATACTAATAATTTAAAATAAAACAATTTTTTAGTAAAAATATACAAATAAAATGCTGAAAATAAGAGCATAGAATGCACTTTACGGCATTTTTTAAAAGGAAAATACATGCACCAGCATCTACAAAACACCTTAGAAAAAATTGCCCCTGTACAAAAAGAACTCAGCATTCAAGCACAAGCCCATCTAGACAACCTCACCAAACCACAAGGCAGCCTAGCACGCCTTGAAGATGTAGCAAAACGTTTGTATTGCATTCAAGAAGGGGCTGAAAAATTGCGCGTTGACCCTGCTTGCATGTTTACTGTTGCTGCAGACCACGGTATTACTGCCGAAAAAATTTCTTCCTTCCCCCAAGAAGTTACGCGCCAAATGGTACTTAATTTTTTGGCCGGCGGTGCAGGCATTAGTGTACTGTGTAAGAACAATGCTATTGATTTAAAAGTCGTCGATGCCGGATGTGTAGGGGGCCCTTTTGCTGCACATGCAAACCTCATTGACAAACGTCTTGGCGAAGGGACAAAAAACTTTGCCCAAGAGCCTGCCATGTCGCGCGAAACATGCATTAAAGCCCTTTGTCATGGCATTGATGTAGCCACAGAAGCTGCAAACAATGGCTATGTCACCCTTGGTATTGGCGAAATGGGCATTGGCAATACCACTGCAGCCACGGCATTATTTTGTGCATATCTCAACCTCATTCCCCAAGATATTACAGGCCCCGGTGCCGGCGCCACGCCAGAAGCTATACATCACAAAGCCCGTGTTATAGCTAGCGCCCTTGCTTTGCATAAAACTCCCCTCACTGACGGCGATGCTATTGATATTTTAGCCACAGTGGGCGGTTTCGAAATTGCCGTCATGGCCGGCATGGCTCTTGGTGCGGCACAACACCGTATGACACTTATGGTAGATGGCTTTATTTCCACAGCGGCTTTTACGGCGGCTATGCATATTTGCCCTCATGTGGCACACTATGCCATTTTATCTCATACCTCAGCAGAGCCTGGTTATGGTCTTGTATTGCAAGCTCTTAGCGAAAAAGACTGTGATGCATTGCCCCTGTTACACTTGGGCTTACGCCTTGGCGAAGGCACCGGCGCAGCTTTAGCCATACCACTAGTACGTGCATCTGCTCATATTTTTAATGAAATGGCAACATTTTCTCAAGCCAAGGTTACAGGTGAACCATGTCCGCATTGCTAAACACGACAACATCTGAAGCTGCGCTTCTGGACATACAAGACCTTTCGCGCACCTTTCACATTAAGCGCGGTCTTTTAGGGGAGCGTTCTACCCTTACTGCTGTGGACAAGGTGAATTTTCGTTTACAAAAAGGCGACGTGATTGGCCTTGTAGGCGAATCCGGCTGTGGAAAATCCACCTTGGGGCGTATGTTGGCCGGCTTGCTGGCACCGTCATCGGGGCAAATTTTATTTCAGCAAAAGCCTTTGTATTCTTCACAAGGGCAAGCCACGCTCGATGGTTCCATCCAAATGATTTTCCAAGATCCCTATGCTTCACTTAATCCCCGTTTACCCATAGGACTTTCGGTGGCAGAACCTTTAACCGTACGAAACGTCCCTAAAACACAAAGATTGGCTCGCATGCAAGAAATGTTGCAACTTGTAGGCTTTCTTCCTGAGCACGCCGCCCGCTACCCCCACGAATTTTCCGGCGGGCAACGCCAACGCATAGCTGTAGCTCGAGCCCTTATTACAGAACCACAAGTGCTTATTTGTGATGAGCCTGTTTCTGCCCTAGATGCTTCTGTGCAAGCCCAAGTATTAAACCTTATCTGCGATGTGCAAGAGCGTTTTGCGCCGGCATGTGTTTTTATTTCTCACGATTTATCTGTAGTGGGCTTTATCTGTCCGCGTATTGCCGTTATGTATTTAGGTAGATTAGTAGAAGATGCTCCGCGTGAGCAACTTTTTTCTCATGCGGCTCATCCCTATACCCAAGCTTTACTTGCGTCCATCCCTTCTCTTGATCCAAGTCAAAATATTCCCACGCCTCTCAAGGGCGAGCTACCAAGCCCCATACAACCGCCCACAGGGTGTACCTTTCACCCCCGTTGTCCCAAAGCTATGGACATTTGCAAAAAAACCGCCCCTACATGGACACAATTAAACGAAAAACATAAAGTTCGTTGTCATTTATATAAAACAACAAATCAGCATTGATTTTCTTATTAAATTCATATAGTATACTTAAAGTGCTTTTCGAAAAGGAATCCAGATATGCGGCGTTTACTTTTTTGGGGTGCTCTTCTTATATTGCTTGCCCTTTCGCTTATTTTTTTATTGCAAAAGCGCACCTATCTTCTTGCACACAATGCGGATGCAAAAGAAATCTATGCCACACACCTTCCTACAGAAGGTAGATTTTGCATTAAGTTTACCCATTCTGTGGCCTTAAGTCCTGTGGAAGAATGGTATCGTGCAGAAAATGAACACATTGTATTAACCTCCACCGTATATGAAGATTTTGGAGCAGGCTTACCCCACGATACAGCTCCTGGACAACATATGTTTGTGGAAGACGGTAAAGTACACATTACAGGGTTCACCCTGTCTCTTCGAGATTTGCAAGTGCGTGTGGGCCGCATTGCAAACCACGAACTTATTGTGGAAAGAAATAAAGAACAAGCTTTAGAACTTATTCCTTTAAGCTTTTTCGCCTTGCAGGGAAAAACCGTTATTTTTTCTATTCAAGAAGTATCATGGTTTATGGCCATGATGAAAAATTGGAAAAAAATACCTTTCCATTCATAGTCTTAAAATTTTGTTTCTTTTTTTAACGCAAATCAAGGAGGTACCATGAGTCATAAAGAACACATGGAAGATCGCATTACAGAGTCCGCCAAAGGGCTTGGGCTAGAAGGCAAGCTAGACGCTTCTGTGGCAGAGCAAATACAAGACAAAGTAGATGTGTCTGACATTGTAGCAAAATACGACAAAGAGGCTACATATAGGCAATTTAAAGGTTTTATGGACATATTTATCCGCTTTTTATGTATTCTTTTCTCAGCATTTCACCTTTACACAGCCGCTTTTGGTTCTTTTGCACCGCAAATTCAACGTTCCGTACACCTTGGCTTTGTGCTTACCTTGGTTTATTTACTCTACCCCATTCGCAGTAAAAGTAATTTACACAGATTAGCTTGGTATGATGTTATTTTAGCCATACTAGGCGCTATAGTTAGTGGATATATTGTGTATAATTACGATGTCATCGTATTAGAAGCTGGCCCTCCCACAGATATAGACCTTATATTTGGTGGTCTTGCCATTGTCTTAGTATTAGAAGCCACGCGACGCATCGTGGGCTTACCCATAGCCTTGGTGGCAGCCATCTTCTTAGTGTATGCCAAATTTGGTAATTATATTCCCGGCATGTTAGGTCATAAAGGCTTTACTATTAATCGTATTGTAGGGCATATGTATCTGACAACCGAAGGTATTTTTGGTATGCCTTTGGGAGTTTCTGCTTCTTTTGTATTTCTTTTTGTACTTTTTGGAGCTTTTTTGCACAGTACAGGGCTGGGCAAATTTTTTATTGATTTAGCCCTTGCCGCCGCCGGAAAATATGTGGGAGGCCCTGCTAAAGTTGCCGTATTGGCATCGGGTTTTTTTGGCACTATTTCCGGAAGCTCCGTAGCCAATACAGTATCTACAGGCACCTTTACCATTCCGCTCATGCGCAGTGTAGGTTATAAAGGCCACTTTGCCGGTGCTGTAGAAGCAGCCTCGTCCACCGGCGGGCAGATTATGCCACCCATTATGGGTGCTGCCGCCTTTATTATGGCGCAATTTTTAGGTATTAGTTATTTTGAAATTGCAAAAACTGCCATTATCCCTGCTGTACTTTATTATCTTGCTGTAGGTTTTATGGTACATATGGAAGCAAAAAGACTAGGTTTACAAGGCATTCCCAAAGAAAGACTGCCTGTAACCTTACATGTTTTGCGTGAAGGTGGCTATTTACTTATTCCTATTTTTGTACTTATTTATTTGCTCATGCAAGGGTATACGCCTTTAAAATCTGCGTATTATTGTATTGTTACCACCGTTGTAATTTCTTTCTTGGCCAATAACTGGAAAATATACAGAAGCCCCAACGCACCCAAAGAGAGCAAAATGGCAGCTTTTATTGAATGTAATAAAATCAATGTAAAAGATGCCCTCGCAGCCATGGAAAATGGAGCGCGTTTGGCCTTGGGTGTTGCGGCAGCCTGTGCGTGTACTGGTATTGTTATTGGTGTGGTCACCCTTTCTGGTATGGGATTAAAACTTGCCAATGCCATTGTTACTCTTTCCGGCAATAGCTTTTTCCTTACCTTGTTCCTTACCATGTTGGCTTCTATTATTTTGGGTATGGGTCTTCCCACCACAGCAAAGTACATTGTATTAGCCACCATTGCCGCACCGGCCATTGAAGAATTTGGCGTGCCAGCCATTGCCGCCCACTTATTCATTATGTACTTTGGCATTTTGGCTGACTTAACGCCTCCCGTGGCTCTTGCTGCCTATGCAGCTGCAGGTATTGCCCAATCAGAGCCTAATAAAACAGGGTTCACGGCGGTCAAGCTTGCCTTTGCAGGCTTCCTAATACCGTATATCTTCTGTTATAATCCTGGCCTGCTTATGATTAATGCCACAGGTCTTGAAGTTACATTCTATGTAACAACAGCCGCTATTGGTATTATGGCGCTTTCCTTCGCCAATGTAGGATACTGGCTAAGAAATCTTTATTTCTGGGAGCGCATCCCCTTGGTTGGAGCCGCCGTCAGCCTTATTATTCCTGGTATTTACACCGACGGCATAGGCATTGGAGTCATGATTGTGGTGTATATGACGCAAAAGTTCTTACCTAAAGACCCCAAAAGCCCCTTAAGCTTTCAAAGTGCATAACAACAGCATCTGATGTGCTTTTAATACAAAGCAAAGCCCCCCACTGTATATGGTACAGTGGGGGGCTTTTTCAACAACCTCTGTAGGCAAAGTATATTAAAACTCTAAGATGTCACTTATTTCTTTCAATAAAACTTCAAGGCCTGTGCCCTGCGCTGCCGAAATAGTCACAGCACGTGGATACGCATTGCGCAACAAAGATTTTTCTTCTTCATCAATACTGTCCCACTTATTTAAAACTAAAATTCGAGGAACTTCCCCCAATTGCATATCTGTTAAAACTTCTTCCACCGAGGCTAAATGCTGCTCTAGTGTTAAATGCGAAGCATCAGCCACATGCAAAAGCACGTCGGCTGCCTCTAGTTCCTCCAAGGTTGCTTGAAAAGCTTCTTTTAGCTCCTTGGGTAAATTACGAATAAAACCCACAGTGTCTGCCAAAATAACTTCTTGCTCTTGCGGAAAACGCAAACGCCTAGTGGTAGGATCAAGGGTAGCAAAAAGCTTATCTTCAGCAATAACTTCTGAGCGAGTTAATGTATTTAACAAGGTAGATTTTCCTGCATTGGTATAGCCCACAATGGCCACCAAGGGAATACCCTGCCGTGAACGACGCCCGCGAGTAAAAGCTCTTTGTTTGCGCAATTCGTCAAGATTTTTCTTAATCTTGGCAATACGATCGCGTACACGGCGCCTATCTGTTTCTAGCTTAGTTTCACCGGGGCCACGTCCACCAATGCCCCCCATAAGCCTGTCCATAGCTCTGTTTTTTCCCACCAAGCGTGGCTGCGTATATTTTAACTGGGCACTTTCTACTTGCAATTTTCCCGCACTGCTCACAGCATGTTGCGCAAAAATATCTAAAATAAGCTGAGTTCTGTCTAGGACCTTGCGTTCGGTAATATCAGCTAAATTATGTAATTGCGCCGGCGATAATTCACCATCAAAAACCAGCACTGTGGCATGCCCTTGCAAAGCTTGCACTTCAAGCTCTGCCATTTTACCTCGCCCCAAAATAAATTTAGGATTTACCTTGGGTACACGCTGTATAACACGACCGACCACAGTAAGCCCTGCCGTAGCTGCTAAATCTGCCAATTCATCCAGATGGCCTTCTTGTACCGGTCTGGCTTGAGTGCCCACAGAAATCAATATGGCCCGCGTGGTAGACTCTGCCTCTTTAGTGCCGTCAAGTTCGCGGCGAAGCTCTTCTTCCAAAGATTCTACCATGGTAAAATCGGCTTCGGTTTTATCCCAAGCCTTAGGATCATATACCATGTATGGCTTATTTTCTGGGTTTGGCGGCATAAGGTGCGCATATTGCCACTGCACAGGCTCACCATGGGGGCTCACAGTCAATACACAAACGGCATCTAGTCGCAAGAAGAGCATGTCCATAAGGTCTTCTTGCGACAGTAATTCCGGCGTTAAGTGGGTATGCAAAAGACGCGCTCCACGCAAGCGCCCTGCCCCACCACGTCCGCGTGATAACTCTGGAATAAGAATACCCTTGGTATCCCCCACCATAAGCACTTCAACCTTGCCTTTTCTATCAATAAGCAAACCTATTTGGCGTCCGATGGCACGAGAAAGAGCTGCAAGTTCACGAGCTTGTTCTATGGTAAACGCCTCATCCATGGGGAAGCGTCGGGTACTCAGTCGATTGATGGCTTTAAGCTGACTTTGCTTTAGACCTTCAAGATTTCCGTCAATGGCGGCACTAGCGATAACTCACTCCTTAGTGTATTAGCGTAAATAAGATGTTATGAGCGAATCATAACGCGACGTAGCTTCAAAAGCACGCGAAGCCATAAGCTGACGAAAAGCCAAACTCACGCACATTTTATTCACACGCATTTCTTTCATGGCTTGATTATACCATTCTGTGGCCGGAAGCACCAAGACACTATGATAATTTTTAGCCGCAGCGCGAATCATGCAAGGGCCACCAATATCAATTTCCTCCACGGCTTCAAGGCGCGAAAGCTTGCGCTCCACAGCACCGGCAAAATCATACAAATTCACACAAACCAAATCAAAGGGGGCTATATTGTGCTCTTGCAAAGTTTCTAAATGTTCAGCATTGTCTTTATCTGCAAGAATGCCTCCGTGAATTTTTGGGTTAAGAGTTTTTACCCTTCCCCCTAAAATTTCTGGAAAGCCCGTTACATCACTTACCTTGGTTACTTTTAAACCTTGCCCTTCTAAAAAGGCATAGGTGCCACCGGTAGAAACAAGTTCTACACCGTTTTCTGCCAAAAAGATGCCAAATTCACCAAGGCCAGTTTTATCTGTCACGGATAAAATAGCGCGTTTAATAGGTAAAAGTTCCATAGTATTCCTCCCAGAAAAAATGTGCCAGAAAATACCTTATCATGCAATATGTTTAGAGCAATTATTTTGTGAAAACAAAGATCGCTATAAAGAACTGTAATTTTATATTTTTTTAGAACAGAAAAAAACTTCCCCTTTATTCAAATGTGCTGTATTTATTCTATGGTTATAAAAGCTTTACCAAATACCAATTGTTAAGGAAATACCCCATGGAAATAAAAATGCTTTCTTGGAATGTCAATGGTTTAAGAGCTGTATCTGCCAAACCGGATTGGAAATGGTTTACTGAAAACGATGCACAGATTATAGGCTTGCAAGAAACCAAGGCCGCACCGGAACAACTCAGTGATGCTTTAGTGCATCCCGAAGGATGGCATAGCCTTTGGGCTGCTTCCACAGTAAAAAAAGGATACTCTGGTGTGGCAGCCTTTAGTCGCATAGAACCTCTTGCTACAGAAATAGAGCTTCCCCATGAGGCTTACCAAGGTGAAGGACGCTTGGTTCATATGGAATTTCCATGGTTTCATTATTTTAATGTCTATTTTCCCAATGGTGGTGCGCCAGAACTAGATTCCTTGGGCAAACCCACAGGAAGGTTTAAAAGAGTTCCCTATAAAATGGGATTTTTTGATGCTTTTTTACAGCATGCAGAAATATTGCGTAAAACAAAACCCATAGTCGTGTGCGGAGACTTTAACATTGCCCACACAGCCATAGATTTAGCGCGCCCAAAACAAAATGAAAAAAACACAGGCTATCTGCCTGAAGAAAGAGCTTGGTTAGATGCTTTTGTCAATGCCGGCTATGTAGACACTTTTCGGGCTCATCATGGCAATACTGAAGGCGATTATTCCTGGTGGTCATATAAAGCAGGGGCTCGGCCTAAAAATGTAGGTTGGCGTATTGATTATTTTTTTGTATCAGAAGAATTACGTCCCGCCATTAAAGACGCTTGGATTGAAAGCCATGTATATGGTTCAGACCACTGCCCAGTGGGTCTCACCTTAGAAGTGTAAACCGCTGGAAAGGAAGATTAAATACCATTGCCCCCTCTAACTGTATCAGACGCATTTTACTAAGAATGCATATATGTCTCTATACTATACACCCTTAGTAAAATGCATCTTCCTTATTAGGAGCGAACCCCCTTTTGAATCAACCTTTCCCAAGCAACACGTTGAAAGAATAAAACAGCCTGTTCAAAATCGACTTTTGCAACAAACTGTTAAGGCTTTACCTTATAAACCAAACGCTGCTAATCCCAATAAAGATGGGTGGGTACAAATTTACATTAAGCTTCAGTCAATTCGTCGTACTCGTCTTCAAGGTTAGCCAATTCCGCTTCTAAAGCTTCAACTTGCGCACTGCTTTCGCCTTCTTCAAGCTTCGATTCAGCTGCGGCAATTTGCATTTCTATAGCATCAATTTCGGCTTGCAAAGTGCTTTCAGAGGTAGTGCTTTCAGTGCTACTGCTTCCACCACCACTCGCACCGCTTCCGCTACCGCCGCCACCTTTACCGCCGCCGCCAGATTTACCTTGGGCAGAAGCGTCTTTGGACTCAGCCACAGTTTCAGACTGCTTAGCCATCTCTTCTGCATTTTCACTTAAACCATTTTCAGCATCTTGAGCGGCAATTTCTTCACTTTCTGCACCATTTTGCTGCATTTCAGTATATAAATACTTAGCTTCATCTGAAATACTTACTGTATCACCAGCGGCTTTTTCCTGCTCTTCTTTCTTTGCTGTCTGCAAAGAGCCAAAGCTATCTGATCCTTGTACACCATTGTAAGATAGATTTCCTATCTCCATATTTATACCTCCTAAGAATAATTTGCCTCATAACTGAGACAATACAAATTATGCAAAAATTATACCTTTAGTTGTCTAGGCAACTATTTCCGTAAAAACTGTTTAAACAGCCTGTTAGCTTACTAGGAAAAAAACGTCGGCACAATACTTGCAAGGTTCTGAGTGTCCGTGAGAAACTTTATCTGGAGGGAAATTATGTCCATGGAAATGCCAACCCCTTTTCGCCCTGTTAATAATGACCGTATGGCCGCTGTAACAGCCTTTCGTCCTGCTGTGCCCACTGCACCAATGCACTCCGCGGATGAATCAACCCTAAATACCGTTGCTTCATCGGCAGCGGTGGCTTTGCCAAGCACGCCTGCGCCAAGACCTTCGCGTCTTGATGATGCACAAGCAAACGACATTTTAGATGCCATGCAACAAGAAAATCAAAACGAACTTTTGCAAATGCACTCTGGCCTTGATGCTGACAGAGTTGCACGCTTGCTTAGTCTTCTTGACTAAAGTATACTTAGATAAACGCCTTTTTCGGTTATCTCTACGTTAAATTTCACAAGCTTTTTCTATTATGTCCCCTCAAAGCTTGCTTATTTTCCATGATATAACAAAAAAAATGATTTTGTGCGAATAAGCTCTATAAATTGAAATATATACAACTGCTGTTGGTTACAACGCAAAAAATGGCTGCTTTACAAAAAAGGCAGCCATTTTAATTATGAAAAACTCATGAGTAAAACACAATACTGTTATAATTAAAGCATTTCGAAGGGATGGGGGGGGGAAATTCCACAAAAAAAGCTTTGCCACTGAGGCAAAGCTTTTTTTACTTATTTATAACAAACTATTGTTCTAAAGGATCTATTTTAACCAAAATAGGATCTTCTTCCAATTCTTCTAAGAATTTGTCTGGTCTTTCCTTTTGATCTGGCACATTGATTTCACTATGCACATATTCGCGATAGCCAGCACCGGCAGGAATGAGGCGACCCACAATAACGTTTTCTTTTAAGCCCCGTAAGTAATCCATCTTACCACGTAAGGACGCTTCAGTAAGCACCTTGGTAGTTTCTTGGAAGGAAGCCGCAGAAATGAAAGACGAAGTGGTCAACGATGCTTGAGTAATACCCAATACCAGAGGTTCAGCTATGGCCGGTTTACGCCCTTCTGCTTTAGATCTTTGGTTTTCAAGCCTAAACTCATTTTTATCAACTTGCTCACCCACAAGGAAGCTTGTACCGCCGGAATCAAGCACAGTCACTTTCTTCAGCATTTGGCGCACAATAACTTCAATGTGCTTATCGTCAATACCCACGCCTTGGAAGCGATACACTTCTTGAATTTCATCCACAAGATAGCGTGCCAAATATTTTTCACCGCGTGTGTGTAAAATATCATGCAATTCTGGATAACCTTCGGTAAGGGTATCCCCTGCTTCCACAAAGTCTCCTTCGGTAGCAATAATATGCTTACCTTTTGGTACAAGGTATTCTTTAGCTTCGCCCACATCAGGAGTTACAATAAGCTTACGTTTGCCTTTAGCTTCGCCAGCATAGGCCACTGTGCCGGAAATTTCCGAAACAACAGCCATATCCTTAGGTTTACGCACTTCAAAGAGCTCAGCAACACGAGGAAGACCACCCACGATGTCCTTGGTTTTTGAAGTTTCGCGAGGCTTACGAGCAATGGTATCCCCTGCTTCAATGGTTGAGCCATCACGCACCATAAGAATGGAGCCTACAGGCAAACTGTAGGTAGCCGCCACACTGTGCTCAAAGCGCATCTTCACATTGCCAGCTTCATCGCACACCGAAATGGACGGACGGAAGTTCGTCGTGCGGTATTCAATAATGGTCTGTGTCGTTTGGCGGGTAATATCGTCCATTTTTTCTTGAACGGTTTTCCCTTCAATAATATCCGAGAAACGAAGCACACCGCCAACTTCTGCCACAAAAGGCTCATTGAAGGGGTCCCAATCGGCAAGTAAGGTTCCTTGAGGAACTTCTTGTCCGTTTTCCACATGTAAATGCGCACCGTTGGGTAAGGTATATTTTTCACGCTCACGGCCTTGCGCATCCACAATAGAAAGCTGTCCACTCTTACCAAGCACAAGAGAATGCCCTTCGCGGTTGGTTACAGAGCGTACACGCGTTAAAATAATGCGACCGGAGTTTTGTGACTCGAACTTGTTCTTCTCAATGGTACTGGAAGCCGTTCCCCCAATGTGGAAGGTACGCATGGTTAGCTGTGTTCCCGGCTCACCAATGGATTGAGCAGCAATAATCCCCACAGTTTCACCAATATTTACCAAGTGCCCACGGGCAAGGTCACGACCATAGCACAAGGAACATATGCCGCGATCAGCCTGACACGTTAGAGCCGAGCGAACAATAACTGAGTTAATGCCCTTATCTTGCAATAATTGGCAATTTTCTTCATCAAGCAAAGTATTTTCTGGAAGAAGAATAACATTGGTATCTTCTGGATCTTCCACAGCCTGCAGGAGCACGCGTCCAAGTATGCGCTCAGCAAGGGGTGTTTTAACCTCGCCGCCTTCTTTAATGGCAGTACGTTCAATGCCATCCACAGTGCCGCAATCATGCGTGGCCACAATAACATCTTGTACTACGTCTACAAGACGACGTGTTAAGTATCCGGAGTTCGCAGTCTTTAACGCCGTATCTGCCAAGCCCTTACGAGCACCGTGAGTGGAGTTAAAATACTGTAGAACAGTAAGGCCTTCACGGAAAGAAGATGTAATAGGCGTTTCGATGATTTCACCAGACGGCTTAGCCATAAGGCCGCGCATACCAGCCAACTGACGCATTTGGTCTTGGTTACCACGAGCGCCGGAGTTTGACATCATAAAGATAGGGTTAAAGCTTTGGTTTTCTTCTGTACTACCTGTTTTTTTATCGGTAACTATATCATAAGAAATTTCTTTAATCATTTCTTGAGCAATATCTTGTGTGGCTTTTGTCCACACATCAACAACTTTATTATATTTCTCTGTACGAGTAATAATACCGTCACGATATTGCAATTCAATGCCATCCACTTCATCTTGCGATGCTTGCAAAATGCCAGGCTTGGTTTTAGGAATAGTTAAGTCTTTTACGCCAATGGTAATACCGGCTTGCGTTGCATATTCATAGCCCATATCTTTAAGCTTATCGCATAAAATAACAGTGGCTTTAATACCTGCATCGCGATAGGCAGAACCCACCAAGCGTGCAATATTTTTCTTGGTCAACACACAGTTTACCAAGTCAAAAGGCAAGTTATCCGGTAATATTTCACGTACTAAAATACGTCCGGGGGTAGTTTTTACTGTCTTACCATCGGGCATACGCACTTGAATACGCGCATGTATAGCCACTTGCTCAGCATCAAAGGCAGCAATAACTTCCCAAGGGGCACAAAATGTCATACCTTCGCCATTTTCAAAGGAACGCTCCACAGTCATATAGTACAAGCCAAGAACGATGTCCTGAGAAGGCACAATAACGGGGGTACCGTTGGCAGGCGAAAGAATGTTGTTAGTGCTCATCATAAGCACGCGGCATTCAATTTGCGCTTCAATGGAAAGAGGAATGTGCACAGCCATTTGGTCACCGTCAAAGTCGGCGTTATACGCAGAACACACCAAGGGGTGCAAACGAATAGCTTTACCTTCCACAAGAATAGGTTCAAAGGCTTGAATACCTAGTCTGTGCAAAGTTGGGGCGCGGTTTAACAAAATAGGGTATTCGCGTACCACTTCTGAAAGAATATCCCATACGACGAGATCTTCTCTTTCCACCATCTTTTTGGCGCTCTTAATGGTGGAAGCATAGCCCTTTCTTTCCAATTCAGAATAAATAAAGGGTTTAAAAAGCTCCAAAGCCATTTTTTTAGGAAGGCCGCATTGATGCAATTTAAGATAAGGACCTACCACAATAACGGAACGGCCGGAATAGTCTACGCGCTTACCAAGTAAGTTTTGACGAAAACGCCCTTGCTTACCTTTAATCATGTCAGACAAAGATTTTAATGCACGTCCATTGGTACCCGTAATGGCACGACCGCGACGACCGTTATCAAAAAGGGCGTCAACAGCTTCTTGCAGCATACGTTTTTCGTTGCGAATAATGATTTCAGGCGCACCCAATTCCAAAAGTCGTTTCAAACGGTTATTACGGTTAATAACACGACGATACAAATCGTTTAGGTCTGAAGTGGCAAAGCGGCCGCCGTCCAAGGGAACCAAAGGACGTAACTCTGGTGGAATAACAGGAATAACTTCCATAACCATCCACTCAGGCTTGTTGTCAGACTCAAGGAAAGCTTCCACAATTTTCAAACGTTTGGTAAGCTTTTTCTTCTTGGTTTGGCTTTTGGTATTTTGCGATTCTTCACGTAAGTCAGCACGCAAAATGGGCAAGTCCAGTTCTTCTAATAAAGAGCGAATGGCTTCGGCACCCATGCCCACTTCAAATACTTCATCACTACCATAATGTTCAATAACTTGAATATATTGGTCTTCAGAAATAACTTGCATTTTTTGCAAGTTAGTATTTTTAGGGTCAAGCACTATATATGAATCAAAATATAATACCTTTTCCAAATCGGCCATGGTCATATCAAGCAAGGTTCCGATTTTTGAAGGTAATGTTTTTAAAAACCAAATATGAGCTACGGGGGCAGCCAATTCAATATGCCCCATACGTTCACGGCGCACTTTAGATGCAATAACTTCAACGCCGCATTTTTCACAAACGATACCACGGTGTTTCATGCGCTTATATTTACCGCAATTACACTCATAGTCTTTTACAGGGCCAAAGATTTTAGCACAAAAAAGACCGTCGCGCTCTGGCTTAAAGGTACGATAGTTAATAGTTTCCGGTTTTTTTACTTCACCGGAAGACCAAATCCGTACGCTTTCAGGCGAGGCGATGGAAATTTGAATAGATTTCAAATTGCGGATATTGGACACACTGGCGGGGGCACCGCGCATGGTAAAAAGGTCATCCAGACTCATGGTATACCCTTCTTAAGCTCTTACTTCGTAAAGTAAGAGTAAAAATTTATACTAGGCAGGGGAGGTTTTCTCCCCTGCATACTTTAGCTTTACTCGGCAGCGTCTTCGCTACGAATTTTACCTACAGGTAAACGAGGATTTTTTTTGCCTTCCTCTTGATCAAGTTTTACATCAAGTCCAAGAGACATAAGTTCTTTTACAAGAACGTTGAAGGATTCTGGCAAGCCTGCTTCAAGGAAGTTATCTCCCTTAACAATTTTTTCATACATTTTCACTCTACCGGCTACGTCGTCAGACTTAACGGTAAGGAATTCTTGTAAGAGATAAGCAGCACCATAAGCTTCTAAAGCCCAAACTTCCATTTCCCCAAGACGCTGACCACCAAATTGAGCCTTACCGCCTAAAGGTTGTTGCGTTACTAAGGAGTACGGCCCTGTGGAACGCGCATGGATTTTTTCGTCAACCAAGTGGTGCAGTTTTAAGATGTACATAACACCAGTGGTAACACGATTTTTAAAGGCATTACCTGTGCGTCCGTCGAATAATTTGGTTTTACCATCTTCATCAACGCCGGCACGTACAAGCCATTTCCATATTTCTTCTTCAGCGGCACCATCAAAGACCGGAGTCTTGGTAATAATACCGTGTTTTAATTTCTTCACATTGGTAATAAAGGTATCATCATCCATTTCATCCACAAGAGCGTTCACGTCTTCAGATTTAAAGATGTCTTTCACTTCATCACGCAAAGCAACAGTGGCAGCGCCACCTTCTAGCATTTCGTTAACTTGACGACCAAGTTCTTTGGCAGCCCAGCCAAGGTGCGTTTCCATAATCTGCCCAATGTTCATACGAGAAGGCACACCCAAAGGATTAAGCACAATGTCTACAGGGCGCCCGTCTGCAAAGAAAGGCATGTCTTCTTCTGGTAAAATACAAGAAACAACACCCTTGTTACCGTGGCGACCAGCCATTTTGTCACCTACAGAAAGCTTTCTCTTTACAGCGATATACACTTTTACGGTTTTGATGACGCCCGGGGCCAAATCGTCCCCTTCGGTAACTTTTTCGCGCTTAGTGTCATAAATATGCTTAATAAATTCCACACGGGCTTCATATGCATCAATGGCATCAGCCACCGCTTCATTGGCTTCCTTACTCTTAAAGAGACCGGAAAGACGCTTCATGGGCAATTCATTATATACTTCGTCCGTAAGCACAGCACCGGCTTCTGCCAATATTTCGCCTTTCTTCTTACCGGGCACAGAAACAATAATTTGCTTGCCCATGACATGTTCGCGAAGCACAGCTTTGGTGCTTTCGGTAAGAGCACGAATATGATCCATTTCTTTTTGATCCAAAATGGCTGTGTCGTGAGCTTCAATGGCTAAAGTACGATCGTCTTTATCGCCGGAACGACGATTGAACATCTTGACATCAATGATGGTTCCTTCAATACCTGGGGGAACCTTCAATGAAGTATTCTTGACGTCGCGCGCTTTTTCACCAAAGATAGCTCTTAAAAGCTTTTCTTCAGGTGTAAGCTGAGTTTCGCCCTTGGGAGTAATTTTACCCACTAAAATATCATCAGGCTTTACCGCCGCCCCAATACGAATGATGCCGCTTTCATCTAAATTGCGCAGCATATCTTCGCCCACGTTGGGGATATCGCGGGTCACTTCTTCGGGTCCTAGCTTGGTATCACGAGCTACAGCTTCAAACTCTTCAATGTGCACAGAGGTGAATACATCGTCTTTCACCATGCGTTCTGAAATAAGAATAGAGTCTTCGTAGTTGTAGCCACACCAAGGCATAAAGGCTACTACAAGGTTTTTACCCAGTGCTAACTCACCGTCGGAAATACCGGTTCCATCCGCTAAAATATCGCCCTTCTTAATAATCTGGCCGGGCATGCACGATGGTTTTTGTCCAAAACAGGAGTTTTGGTTAGATTTATGATATTTCAATAAGTCATAAGCACGCACGCCGCCATGGTCGGGGTAAATATCCCCTTCGTAGGCCACAATAATACGGTTGGCATCGGCATATTTTACCAATCCATTGGCTTCTGCCACAATACAAGCGCCAGAGTCGCGAGCCACATCAATTTCCATGCCTGTGCCCACTAAGGGTTTTTCAGAACGCAACAATGGCACAGCCTGGCGTTGCATGTTTGAACCCATGAGCGCACGGTTAGCGTCATCGTGCTCAAGGAAAGGAATAAGCGCCGCAGAAATGGACACCATTTGCCCTGGAGAAATATCCATAAGGGTTACTTCTTCCACAGGGCGCATTTCCACATCACCGTGCACACGCACAGTTACTTGCTCATCAAGGAATTTTCCTTCTTTATCCACGCGCGCATTGGCCTGTGCTACTACTTCACTGCCCTCGCGGGAAGCGTCCAAATGCACAATTTCTTCGGTCATCTTGCCTTCACGTACCACACGATACGGCGTTTCAATAAAACCAAAATCATTCACCTTGGCATAGG
>CAYJAD010000023.1:0-31833 GCA_964368075.1 uncultured Desulfovibrionaceae bacterium
CAATATTTTGTTAATTCTGCTCTTTGGTTTGAGGCTATGTTTTTGTTATTTAAACTTTTACGGAGTACAACGCACTATGAAAAGACTTTTTACTTTCTGTCTCTTTGCTCTTATGCTTATGACAGCTCTTCCTGTCCAAGCAGCGCAAAAGCACTATGTTAACGGTATTGATGCCAACTACCCTCCTTTTGGCTATATGGATAAAACCGGTAAGCCTGCAGGTTTTGATGTGGAATCCATGGATTGGATTGCTAAAAAAATGGGTTTCACCGTGGAACATAAGCCCATTGCTTGGGACGGCATTATTCCTGCGCTTTTAGGACAGCAAATTGACATGATTGCCTCCGGCATGAGCATCACCCCTGACCGCAGTAAGGTTGTGACTTTCTCTGCACCTTACTGGGAAGTTTCTCGTGTTTTCATTGTGGGTAAAGATTCTAAGCTCACCCCCAAGGATATTTTGTCTCAAAAAATAAAAATTGGCGTGCAACGTGGCACTTCCGAAGCCTCTGATATGCAAAAAGAGCAAAAGGAAAAAAATTATCCTTTTGAAATGGTAAACTATGAGTCTTCTCCTTTAATTGTAGAAGATTTATTAAATGGTCGTATTCAAGCCGGTCTTATGGACAAGTTGCCTGCAGATGACGCCATTGCCAAAGGAAAAGCTGTGAAGATTGCCGGCGTACACGGTAAGCCAGATAAATTTGGTGTGGCTGTGCGTAATCAAGATAAAGAGCTGTTAAGTATGATTAATGAGGGCTATAAGTTGCTTATGGCTGACCCGCATTGGAATGTTTTGAAGAAAAAATATTTGCAAGATAAGAAATAATTTACCATAATCCCCCATCTACACAGGATGGGGGATTTTATTTTTTTATGGACATATTTATTACACTTTGGGAAGCCTTGCCCTATATTTTAGGGGGAAGCCTTGTAACCATTGCCAATGTGAGCATAGCTCTTGGCGCTGGTCTTATGCTGGGCGTTCCTTTGGCTATGCTTCAAGTTTATGGACCACGTTTCATAAGTCGTGCTATTTCTTTATATGTATGGTTTTTTCGAGGCGTGCCTATTTTGGTTTTACTATTTTTATTTTATGGCCTTTTCCTCACGCTTCAATTGCCAGCCAATCCCTTTATTATTTCGTGCGTGGTACTTGGCCTTACCAGTACTGCCTATCAATCACAAATTTATCGTGGTGCCATTTTGGCTTTGCCGCAAGGGCAGTTAAAAGCCGCGCAAGCTTTAGGTATGCGCAATTTTACCGCCATACGTCATATTATTTTACCGCAAGCCATGCGTATGTCTATTCCAGGCTTTGCCAATGAATTTTCTATATTGCTTAAAGACTCTGCCATTTGTTATGTGCTTGGCACGCAAGAGATTATGGCAAGAGCCAATTTTGTAGCTTCACGTACCTATGAACATTTGGCTTTTTTTGCTTTGGCCGGTCTTATTTACTTTGTTATTACTGTTATTGGCTTTCGCTTTTTGCGCATGTTAGAAAAAAGAACCTATATTCCCGGTTATGCCGTTTCTTAATAATACATAGGATACCCATGAGAACACCTGTCGTACATATTAAATCCATTAGTAAGACCCTTGGCGGAAAGAAAATTTTACAAGATTGCTCTTTATCCATAGCTCGAGGAGAATTAAAGGTGCTTATTGGCCCTTCTGGAGCCGGAAAAAGCACGCTTTTACAATGTATTAACTGTTTAATACCCCCAGATGAAGGACAAATTTTCTTAGAAAATCAAGAATTAGATTTTCATAATACCGCAATGCTTTGTTCCTTTAGAGCGCAAGTGGGTATGATTTTTCAAGATTTTAACTTGTTTGACCATCTTAGCGCCGAAGATAATGTGGCCATCGCATTGCGCAAAGTGCGAGGGTTTTCCAAGTCTGATGCTAAAGAAAGAGCTTTGGCAGAGCTGGATAAAGTAGGCCTTGCGCTGCGTTCGAAGCTGTATCCAGCCCAGCTTTCGGGCGGGCAAAAACAGCGCGTGGCCATAGCGAGAGCTTTAGCTATGGATCCTAAGGTTATTCTTTTAGATGAGCCTACTTCTGCCCTTGACCCAGAGCTTGTAGGCGAAGTGCTTACGGTTATTCGAGACTTGGCGCGTGGTGGCATGACCATGCTTATGGCCACACATCAAATGGAATTTGCTAAAGCTTTGGCCAGTGAAATTATTTTTATGGAGAAAGGCTGCATTATAGAGAGTGGTACCCCGCAAGAATTGCTTTCTCGCCAAAGCCGTACACAAGATTTTTTCAATAAAATTACAGATCTTGATATGGATAAATCGTCTGCACATTCTTTTGATGCCGCAACAAGTGAGGCGTAGGAAAAGCTATGCTTGATATGCCATTTCTTACTGAAACCGTAATTCCTGCTCTTAACAAAGGGGTTTGGATGTCTGTGGCGCTTATAGTGCCTTCATCTATTTTGGGTTTTATAGGCGGAGTCTTGCTGGGTGTCATGCGTGTATATGCCAGCCCTCTAGGCCGCAAAGTTTCTGATTGGTATGTGACTATCATACGCGGTGTACCCTTGGCTGTGCAGTTACTTATGATTTTTTATGCACTTCCTAAAATTGGGCTTTACTTTAGCCCTTATTTTGCGGCAGTTATTAGTTTTACCATGTGCTCGGCGGCGTATCATTCAGAATATATTCGCGGAGCTCTGTTCTCCATACGGCAAGGGCAAGTGCAGGCCGCCAAAGCGCTGGGCATGACAAAAACCCAAAGTATTATCCATATTATCATTCCGCAAGCTGCACGTCGCGCATTGCCTGGTTGCGGTAATGAAATTATTTACCTCATTAAATATTCTTCACTGGCACATTTTGTTACGGTCAATGATATTATGGGAGAGGGAAAGGCCATTGCTTCCATGAGTTTTAGATTTACAGAAGTATTTATAGTGGTGGGAGCCTACTATTTATTTTTAGTTACCATAGCCGGTTGGGTTTTACAAAAGCTAGAGAAGAGATATCATATTCCCGGTTTTGGCGTGCGTTCATAGCTTTCCTAATTGGCTTTATATGTACCACAATTTTTTTTAAAGATAAAATTGTGACGGAATAGTTTTTTTGAAGGGAAGAGTCTGAGAGGGGAAACTTTTTTTTCAAAAAAAGTTTCCCCTCTCAGGAAAAATCCCTATCCATAAGGATGCATGAATATTTTATGAACGAACAATGCCCCATACCGCAAGAGTGGCTTTGCTTTGTTCCGGCCTTAAAGGCTGGAAAACATTTACCTTTGTTAAGCACCATTGCGGCATTGCGCCATGATGGAAAAAAGATTTACCCCCAGCAAGAGAATATTTTCCAAGCTTTGCAATACGCTAAACCTGAAGAAATCAAAGTTATCATTTTAGGACAAGATCCCTATCATGGCCCAGAGCAGGCTCACGGTTTGGCATTTTCAGTGCCAGAACATATGCCTGCGCCGCCCTCATTGCGGAATATTTTTAAGGAAATTTCTCAAGACAGACAGTTGCAATCAGGCTTTTTGACACAAGAAAAGCAGTGTCCCCAACAAGGAGTTAGTCCTAACCTCGTGCGCTGGGCAAAGCAGGGGGTACTTCTTCTTAATGATGTTCTCAGCGTTGAACACGGCAAAGCCCTGAGTCACGAAAAATTAGGGTGGCAAGTCATTACGCAGGATATTCTTACGGCTCTAGCACAAAACAAATTACAAAACACACAGCCGCAACCTTTAGCCGTGCTTCTTTGGGGAAATTCTGCCAGAAGGCACGCACAGCTCTTTTTACAAGCACAAGTACACCTTGTGTTGGAGGCGCCGCACCCTTCGCCACTTTCTGCTTTTAGAGGCTTTTTTGGCTGTGGGCATTTTTCCACCGTCAATACATGGTTATTGGCTCAAGGGCAAAAATCCATAGCGTGGTAGGTCTATAAAAGCTTTCGGGCGCAGAAAAGCTTTTGTTTATGGCAGGTTAAAACCCACCACAAACAAGTATAAAAGCGCTTGTACAAGCTTTGCTTAAAGCCAGCTATTTTTCTTCAATTAATCATCATCAAGCCACAAATCATCATCAAGCACGGTATATGTGCGCACGAAAATATTTTCTGTATCACCTTCTTGTGACACAACACCACTTACTTGAACTGTGGCACCCACATGTTCATCTAAATCCACACCGGCGCCGCGAGGGGTAACTACGTATTCTTTTTCATCTGACACAAGCATCACATGCCCAGCTTTGCCTTTGCTGGGAAGAGCAGTCACATAACCCTTCATTGTAATAATTGAAGACATGTTTTTAAACTCACTTTACAGGATACTGGCAACAATATTTTTTTGAAAATTTTTTTGTCATGTATAAACAGCAAAAAAAATTGTTAACATTGTTGTCAGCTCAATAAATTTATTTGTGCCAATTTTTCCTTCTTTAGGGTTATGGCACATTCTCCTTTGATATAATACGCAATTTTATATTTGCTTGCAACGATTTTATGTGCAGACTTTTTCTAATAAAAGTTCTAAAAAAATTTAAACATTTTCTAGAAAAATGAATTATTTTAGATAGATAGATAAAATTTTCCTTGCAATAAAAAAATCACTGTGCTAAAGAAAAGCCATGGCACATTTTCGCACATTCATTTGCAAAGCAGTTTAACAAAAGCAAGGTGACGTTATGTATAGCAATACGACACAACAAAACACAATTTGGATGGTAGCAATACTCCTTTGTTCGTGCTTATTTTTAGGGGCGTGTGGCAGTAAAAAATCTAGCCCTAAGGTCGCAGTAAGCTCCAATAAGGGGCAGGCCATCTCTAAAACAGCACAATCACAATTGGGAAAATATTATCGTTTTGGGGGCACCTCGCCTAAAACAGGTTTTGACTGCTCCGGTCTTATTCAGTGGGCCTATAAACAGCACGGTGTTAAGGTTCCACGTCAAACAGTGGCACAAGCCAAGACAGGAAAGCGCATTAAATCAACGAAAGCACGTCCAGGCGATATTATAGTCTTTAAATCTAGAAATTCCGGAACCGGTTTACATACGGGCATATATGTGGGTGATAATAAATTTATTCACAGTCCACGCAAAGGCGCAAAAATTCGCATAGAAAGCCTTAATAAGTATTGGAAGCCCAAACTTGTTTCGGTACGTCGCATAGTATAGCAAGCAGTCTACGCATTTCAAAGCCGCAATACGTAAAAGAGGATTACGTATTGCGGCTTTGCGTTTTTACAGCGTGCCCTACTCTTTCCTGTGTGCACGGTATTTTTATTTCTTTTATTCGCAAGAAACTTGCTAAAATAAACGCATTGCGCTATGGGTAAAAAAAGCTTTATCTTTCATGAGGAGGAATTATGGAAAGAAATTTAAGTCTTGCTGAAATTGCGCGACATTTTTCCTTACCAGAATCCACAGCGCGGTATTATTGTAAAAGGTTTGCATCCTTTATGCCTATCACTGGCGAAGGGCGGCGCAAGCGTTATGGACAAAAGACCCTTGAAATAATAGCTACCATTATTGACCATATGAAAATGGGTAAAACCGCGGTGCTTGTAGAAGAAGAGCTCGCTGCGCATTTTCCGCGTACCATGGATGCTACTATCACCTTTGATACTCCCTCAGCGTCCTTTACCCCTAGTACCAGCCACTACACAGCACCGCATCATAGAGAAAGTACATCTGTGCTCGGTGCGAATACTATGGATTTTCCAACTATTCCTCAGCATAGTCCCCCGGCGCATCCGGCATCTGCTAATGCCTCTGTCATGCATTCCATGAATCAAGCAGGCGGTATTGATGGTAGCCATATGGTCATGCAACTTTTTGAGCAACAAACTATGGCTATGCAAAGTATAGCGAAATCTCTTTCGGTATTGGCTACGCAAAAAGATGATATGCAACGCCTAGAAGATGCTGCACGCACGGCCAAAGAAGAGAATATTTTGCTACGTGATGAAGTAAAAGTTTTACAATCTCTTTTACACAGTTCTGAAAAAATTCATCATGATGATTTGCATCAAATTCGCTCTTGGATGAGTCGCCTTGCCAGTAGCTACAATGCTAAGACTGCCATGGATACAGAGAATACTGAGGGAGAGAAAAAAGATTAAAGACTACTGCACAACGCATTGTGCAGCCCCCTTGATTAAAGAGTGTCGATACTTTCTAAAAAAATGGGGAAACCTTAAAAAGTTTCCCCATAGATTTTATAATAACTCTCCATTCCAGTTAAACAGACCATCTCTGCGTAATGTAGGTAAGTTTTGTGGCGGATGCTCTACTATATGAACAAATGGTCCATATCCAGCATGTTCTAAAGCAGAGCGCTTTTCTGATAGGTCTAGCGGCCATGCAGGGTAAAGCCAAATATTGGGCCCGTATTTACGCGCCCAAAAAATTTCTCCTTTGGGGCTCACAAAGGGTTCATTGGCTTTTACACCTAAAAGGCCAAAGCGTGCTATGCCCACGGGCCAAAATCCATCCAGCACAATACCAAGGGGTAAGGGGCTTTGCTCCGGCAGAGCTAGTAAGTCTTCTCCGGGGAGTTCTGGGCTAACAAAGGCAGCAGAAAATCCCATTTCTTGTAAAATACTTATATGGGCGGCATTGGCCACATTGCAAAAGGGGCCGGCCATGATATCTAAGAGGCCTTCTTGTACCTTTTGGCTATTAAAAAACTCCATTTGCCACGGTGCATTGCACACAAAGTGTGTGGCTCCGTTGCGTATCATATGGTCTACCAAGCGTTGCATGCCTCTTTCTTCTTCAGGCCACAGAACAGGGGGCAGCCACCACGCTACTCTAGGAACAATGGTGCGTGAAAGTTCTTGTGCTTTGGGGGAAAGCCACAAGGCCATATGCCCCCCCTTGGCTCCGCGTGTTTCGCGTCCTTGAGGCATGGCGGAACGTAAGGTCATATCGGGGCGACGTTTGGTACGCGTGGCCGGTGTAAATACAGGCCGTGAACGCACGGCGGCACTGACGCGTCCTTGCTTTCTGTCTAAGTCTTTTTGCCAGTCTTTTAATAAAGCCATAAGCTCTGGTTCACGGCGATCAATAAGGTATACCGCCGTTCCGGCTTTGGGTGTTTTATGCTTGGGTAGGCGCAAATGAAGGCTTCCCGCTTTGGGAATACGTCGTGTTACAGAAAGAGTACTATGCCAGCTTTGATCTTCTACACCAATACGCAAATAGTCTTGCGGTAAAAGTTTTCTGTAGGGCTTAAGTACCGGTTGTCCATCGTCTTCTATGGCCACTTTACCCACCATTAATCCCGATGAAGTGGATCCATTGGGATCTGTGGGGATAATATCTTTTTGTGGTAAAAAACGTGCCTTGCTGGAAGGGCGTCCCAAGGCCATTTCTAAGTAATCTTCTGCCATTTTTTTTGCTTTGGAATCATGAGGATTATCGCGCAGAAGCTTATATGCTGCCACCACATGAAAAACATAGTGAGGGCCTTTTTTACGCCCTTCGATTTTCCAAGAGGTTAACTTTGGCACATCAAGGAGGGTTTTTGCCAACACATCAAGCGATAAATCAAGGCAAGAAAAATAGCGTCCGCTATGTTCTTTCCCTACGCGCTGATTTTTTTGTGGGCGAGTATTTCTTCCACCATCCCGTCCTGCCCTTTGGGCATCCATGAACTTCTTTCCTCTTGATTCGCGTAATTTAGCTTTGCTAACTTCTTCTTCGGCCTTGGCAAATTGACGGGCGAGCTGTTGGCCGCCTTGCTTATAAATGCGTCGGCACGGTTGCACGCAGCGCCCGCGTAAACCGCTTTTGCCACCCATATAGCTTGACCAATAACATCGGCCAGATACGCAATAGCATAAAGCACCATGCACAAAGGTTTCCAGCTCTAAACCATCGGGGCAAGCTTCGCCCATGAGCCGGATTTCATCTATACTTAGCTCTCGAGGTAAAATAACTCTATTTGCTCCCAGTTTTTTGGCAGCTACAAGTCCGGCCGGATGCGTGATATTCGCTAAGGTGGATAAATAAATACCGCCTTCAAAACCCGCTTGCCGCGCAATATCTATAAAGCCTGTATCTTGCACAATGATGGCGTCGGCTTGCACTTGCTTGGAAAGACGCCATACCAAATTATAGGCACTTTCCATATCATGAGGTTTTAACAATGTATTCATGGCCACGTAAACCTTGGTATCATGGTCGTGGGCTAAATCTACCATACGAGAAAGTTCTCCAGCGCCAAAGTTGTCTGCCTGCATGCGAGCAGAGAAATGTTTTAAGCCCACATAAATGGCATCGGCTCCTGCGGCAAGGGCCGCCAAAAAGCTTTGCGTATCCCCTGCTGGAGCAAGAATTTCTGGTGTAGTATGCATTATTTTACCTTTGATTAAAGCGTTGTAAGATTTTTATGCAATAACTGGCAGTAAAGAGCCAGCATGGCAAAATCTCCAATATGTATTGACGGCACCATACGAATATATATACAGTAAGTAAATAGAGAATTTTGTAACAATTTGCTAGAAAAGTCATTGCTATAAAATTTTTTTAATACCCTACCCTACTCTTTTTGGGGAGTTAAGCTCTGGGGCTTGCCTAGTGGGGCATGTGGCGTTATTATTATTTTTTTATAACATATAACAACTGAAATTTTATTTGAGAATACGTTTTCTCTTAAAAAGAATTGGATCCCAATGAAAAACGATACAAAAAATCACAGCTCTGAAGCCATACAAGACCCTACACAAAATCAGCAAGACAAGGCAACTTCTGGTCAGCCCAAAGCCACCATGGCCGATATATTACATGATAAGCAGCACAAAGAATTAGTTTTTTATCTTTCTGTCGCTATCTTTTTTGTGGAACTTATTGTGGGTGGTGTGGCCTTTTTCTATGGTATTATTCATGCTGAGCCCGGCCCCAATGGAGGCCCCCCGCAATTTCAATTTCCATGGCTTGCCTATGCCATAGCGGCAGTGGTGGCGCCTGCGGCTTTGTTGCTTATTGTGCATATGGCCGGTGTGGGGCTTTTCCGTTCCATGAACAAAAAAACAGCGGAAGAAGAAGAAATTTGGCGTCAGAATTTGCCGCAGCGTTTACAAAAAGTATACGCTATTATTCAGGGTGCTCCCACCATTGTGCTTTTTTTGGGGGTCATGTTTATGGGCGTGGCGCTTTTTTATGTAGATGGCGCCATTAACCTTATTATACGCTTTGGAGAAATATTACTGCCTTATTGGCCATGGATTATAGGCGGTGCTTTAGGTGCTGTATGTATTATATCGTTGGGAAAAGGCTACTTTACTTATAGAACACGACGCATGGAACACGAATACGCTTTTCGCCGCGAAATCTTTGAACGTACAGGGCACATTCTTGTAGATAAGGGCGTGACACCACTTTCTTTAACCTACGACGCAGACAGCGGCGTAACTCAAGCCATGGTTGCTGGAAAAATTCATGATACAGAAGCCTTGCCTTCTGCACAAATAAAGAATGAAGCCAATACAGATATACAAGAAGAAACAGAAACTGCCGTTATGGATGTAGAAATTATAGAGCCTCATGACGCAAAAGCACAAGATAAGACTAAGGCATCGGAATAAAAAAATATCTTTTTTTTTATGCAAGCAGTAGGAAAATTATATATATGTTTATAGATCTACACATTCATACTCTCGCCTCTGACGGGCGGGATAGCCCTGCAGAAGTGGTTCGCAAAGCTAAAGAATTGGGGCTAAGTGCCATAGCCATTACCGACCATGATACCTTAAAAGGTTTGCCTGAAGCTCAAGAGCAAGGGGACAAGCTAGGTTTGGAGGTCATTCGTGGGTGTGAGCTTTCTATAAACTCTCCTCATGGCGAGGTGCACATGGTAGCTCTTTGGATTCCTCAAGAGGCGCAGGAGCTGGAAAAGGCTTTGGAGCAATTGCGTGAAAACAGAGCAAGGCGCAATGAAATTATTGTGCAGAAGCTTAATGATATGAATATTCCTATTAAGTATGAGGATGTTTTGCGGGCTAGCCGCAGCCCCGATAATGCCAAAAGGCCAACAAAGAAGAAAAAAAAGATTTCTGATAAAGTTGCTCAACCCTTTTCAGAAGGGGCTAAAGCGCTTGATACTCCTCATTCTCCCAATTCCGTGGGCCGTCCGCATATTGCAACGGTGCTTTTTGAACAAGGCTACGTTTCTAGCATTCGCGAAGCATTTTCTAAATATATAGGTAATGCATGCCCTGCCTTTGAACCAAAAAAATTATTAGATACAGAAGAAATTATGCACTTATTAATGCAATGCCAAGCTACGGTGTGCTTGGCGCATCCTGGGCTCATACCTTGTGACCGAACATGGTTAGACGGCTATGTACTTTCTTTGAAAAATCTTGGTTTGTCGGGCATTGAGGCGTATCATAGCGAGCACGATGCCGATACTACAGAATTTCTTTTGCATTTAGCGCAAAAACATGATCTTGGTGTCAGTGGCGGCAGTGACTATCATGGCGCTGTGAAGCCGCATATTTCTCTAGGTTGCGGGCGAGGTAATTTGCGTATTGCTAAGGAAATTTTAGATGCGCTAAAGGAACGTCGGCGCGCTCAAGGTTTTGCCTGTTAAAGAAAAAAGCTTTTTTCCTTTTTGCCACTTGACCAAAACTTTTATTTGGTCGTAAAGTGCCCCCATGCAACAAGAACATTCTCTTTCTATTCCAGAGCTCCTCGCCCCTGTGGGGAATATGGATCAATTGGACGCGGCAATTTTATACGGAGCCAATGCTGTTTACCTTGGCGGCTCTGCTTCTTTACGGGCTGGTCGGCCTTTTTCTGCAGAGAAGCTGGCTCAGGCACGCCAAAAAACCAAAGCCGCGCAAGTGGCTTTATATTTTTGCTGTAATGCCTTTCCGCGTCAGCAGCACATGCACGCTGCACTTGAAAATTTAGAGCTTGGGGCGCAGGCTGAAGTGGATGCCTTTATTATTGCGGATGCCGGCGTTTTTTCCTTAGCAAAAAAGCATTTTCCCCATATTCCTATTCACCTTTCGACGCAGGCCAATACTTGTAATGCGCATTCCGCGGCTTTTTGGCATAGTCAAGGTGCTGAAAGGGTTAATCTTGCTCGTGAGTTACGCTTTTCTGAAATACGCGCCATTGGTCGTGCCTGCCCAGAGCTAGAATTAGAATGCTTTGTACACGGGGCGCAATGCCTTGCCATATCAGGTCAATGTCTTTTGTCTGCATGGCTTAATAACAGACCGGCCAATGCAGGGCAGTGCACGCAACCTTGCCGCTTTGAATACCGTTCCATGCAGGGCAAAAGCTTGCATGTGGAAGAAGCGCTGCGCCATGGAGAAGAGCTATGGGAAATCACCCAAGGCGATGAAGGCTATTCAGCTTTTTGGGCTCCCGAAGATTTGTGTTTACTTCCCTTTGTGCCATGGTTTGTACGTCAAAAAATTACAGCTCTTAAAATTGAAGGGCGCATGCGCACAGGGGCTTATGTGGCGCATGCTGTGAATGCCTATCGCAGGGCATTGGATTTTTGTCGCGATGGGCAAGAGTCCCTTTCTCTTATGCAGCGGCGTCAAGCTTGGAAAGAACTTTTAGCAAACCTTATGCATGACTTGGCTCAGTGGTCTAGCAGAAATCTTGGCACAGGCTTTTTTGTGCCAAAGCATATGCATTTAGCCAAGGCGCACGAACGTGAACGTGGTGGCCTTTCACCGCTTTTAGCACGCCTTGAAGAAGAGGTTCGCCCGCAGGTATGGCGTGTTAGTGTGCGTTCGCAATGGGAAATGGGGCGCCCTGCCTATGTTTTCTTACCCGGAGGCGCAAGACCGCAATTAGAAAGCGGTGCTTACGCTTTGGAAAATCATAGTGGTATTGCGGTTAATAAAGTGCACCCCGGTATGGAAGCATTTTTGCATTGCTCTGCAGAAGGTCTTGTGAGTGGAGCCTATATAGAAGGTATTTAAGAGATTTTTAGTGTGCCTTGTAATATATAAGAGATATGTTTGAAATTTTAATTTCTTTTTATTGAAAATAGTTTTCAAATTCTCTTGCAAAAATGTGGTAAAATGATTACTGTACCTTTCGTGGAAGTATTTTATACCTTATTATCTTGTAAATAGAGTATATGACAAGAGACGTATTAAATTAGGGTACAGCATGAAAAAAAATTTCATTACCTCTCATGTGGCAGGGCGTGTGCGAGTTCGTCACGAAGCCCTTAAAGATATGAACATCGGCACAGAATTTTGTGCTTTTATACAAAAAATTGCAGGCATTCAATGTGTGGAGCATAAGGCTTTAACAGGATCCCTCTTAGTTTATTATGCTCCGGAAAAAATGACAGAAAATAGGCTTGCGATAAGTTTACAACACGGGTGTGATTGGCTTGATGCTAAAATGCATGCCTCGCACCATGAAAAGCAGAGTTTTGTACCAGCAAGAATTTCTGCCCCAGCATATCCTCCCTCTACCTTTCAAATGGAACGTAAAAAAGAATTACTAGCTCATATTAAGGAAGCTTTTTTAACTTCTGTTGCACGTGGTGCCAAAGGTAATAAAAAAGCGCATTACATGGCAGGAGCCGCTGTGACGGCCTTGTCTCTTGTGCATATGTGGCGTATGCGGCATATGTGCTCTTAGCAGGTTGTTGAAAAACAGCAATCTGCGTCGTCAGCGCAAAAAAGCCAAACTGCTTATGTATATCTAATACGCGTTGCTCTCTGTATCCGTAAGGCTCGTTCCTCGTCTAACGGCTATGCTGCGCACCCGTTGGGCAGGACTGCGCATCTTGACTTTTTTCACTTCCTCGCATCTCACTATTTTTGAACAGCCTGCTTAAAATTGACTTTTGCAACAGGCTGTTAGCATTATAAAAGCCACATATTTTAAAAAGCTATTTTACATGTTTATTTGTTTAGCATAATTCCTGTTTCTCTCTACTTTATTCCTACCCAAGGGTTTTCTCTAAAACAAAAACCATGCGGTGTACGTATTGGTGTTCTTCTTTCAAATGCTTTTTCCAAGCGTCTTGTAAATCTTCTTTTATTCTTGGTGTATGTTCCGCCATGGCCTTTGTCCATTGCTGTGGACGCTCAAAGCTTATGGGGCGTGTAAGTTCTTGGGGAAATATCTCTAAGCCTTTGGTGCTATTGGTCCATAAAAAACCTCCGGCTGCCCATACATCAAAATGCCTTTGAGTAAGCCCCCAGGGTAAAAGTAAGCTAGTAACATTAAGTACCGCGTTTGCTGCAGCGTAAATAAAGGGAAGCTCTGTGTAGTAGTCTAAGGGAGCATGGAAAATCTCTTGCTTAGCTTCCGGCAGTAAACTTTGCCAAAGAGCCGCATCGCCAAAAATGGCTGGATTCTGCGCTAATAACTGTTGTATCCAAAGCACCCTTTGCTCTTGAGCGCACTGTTCAGCGCCTAAGCCTATAGAGCGCACACTATGCCCCGGCCAAAGCTTGTCTTGAGCTTGTGTGGCTGCATGTTGTACCCACCATTGAAAATCTGGCACTTCGGGGCCATTTTTTAGTAATGTCATGGCCTGTTGCAAGCGCTCAGGTTGAATTTTAGCTGCGGCAAAGAAGGATTTTTTGTGAGGAAAGGCAGCATGCCCCACAAATACACAGGAAGCATTGCTTGCGGCTTTGAGCTTTTCTGAAAGGGAAAGGGCGTTTCTATTGTTGCTATTGCTGTTGCGCTGTTGCGGTTTTGTATTGGCCGTTATTTCGAGTGGTTGAAGGTTTGATTTTTCGTTGGCGCCCCACATGTGTTGTGCTACAGCTAAAGGCAAATGATATACATGCTCTGCCCCAGCCTCTTTTAGAGGGAGAATAAAGGAAGCATCTGTTACAAAGAGCTTTGCTTTTTTCCACCAAGGCACCCGTAGACTAGCAAGCACATGCCAAGGGTTATCCACAAACCAAATGCCCACCGCAATGCGCAACGCCCGCAATAGCGCAAAGTCATGTCCCTCTACGTCAAGCCCTTGAAGGTTTACAGAAAAAAACAAAGCGCATTGTTTTTGTAAAGTCTCTTGCATATCTTGTAGGCTATGGGGGCAAGTGTAGGGTGTATATCCTAGTTGTAAAAAAGCGCTATGTACTTCTTTATATAATAACTTATCTGGGGAACTACCCAAAAAAATACAGGTATTGTTCTTATCTTGCGTTGTTGTTTCTTGCTTTTGTGGCGCTTGTGTCTCAACGGAGTAAGGAGTCTTTGCGCAAAGAATATGCGCCTTACTTTCCCCTAAGATGGGTAACCAAAAATCACTTTCTAAATCTAAATTTTGTTTGTACCACCAAAACGCAATACTGGTATTATTCGCTAAAAGAGTATGAAAGTCTTGATAGGTGATGCTTTGCCAATGCTTAGGTATGCGTTCTTTCCAGAGCATTGCGCCTGCTTTGCTTTGCTGCATATGTTCTAAAAACTTTGGCCCATATAAGACATAGACCGTGTTTTCACCCTCGAAAAGATTTGGCGGTACACAAGGGCTTTGCAATAAGGGCCCGCATCCTAAAAGAACAGTAATTTGAGTTTTATGTGCTTGTGTGTCATGGAGCAATTGATAGGCGCCTGGGGCATCGTGCAGAGTAAGGGAGCGCCCAGAAAAATTTGGCATTTGAATACGTTGCGGACGTTGTTGTGGTTGCTGTTGCGTTTGTTTCAGCATGCAAAATCCTTTAAAAAATGTTCATGAGAATTGTCCAAAATAAATGACTTTATGGTAATGGCTTTTCAGGGGGCATAATGTGCTTGGCTATATGCGCCTTTTAGCATATATTCCCCTTTGGTGAATTATGAAAGAATATAGAGATTATTATTTCCGCAAAGCCAAAGATCAAAGTTATCCTGCACGTTCTGTGTATAAGCTAAAAGAAATTGACAATAAGTTCAAGGTCTTTAGGCGTGGAATGAAGGTGCTTGATTTAGGCGCGGCCCCCGGTTCGTGGTCCCTTGGTGCAGCTGAAAAAGTTGCCAAGGAAGGGCTTGTCTTAGCCTGTGATATACAAAGCACAGAAACTAATTTTCCCCCAAATATTACATTTATGCAAGAAGATGTTTTTGATCGTTCGGCAGAATTTGAGGAAAAATTGCTCAAACTTGGCCCTTTTGATGTGGTTATGAGCGACATGGCCCCGCGTACTACAGGAACAAAGTTTACCGATCAAACGCGTTCCCTCGAATTGTGTGTAGAAGCCTTAGATGTAGCGTGCTTATACTTAAAACCGGGTGGCGTTTTTATTGTAAAAATATTTATGGGGCCGGATATTCAAGAATTACTTTTGCCCATGCGTAAGCAATTTACCAAGGTAAAGTCTTTTAAGCCCAATAGTTCACGTCAAGAAAGTAAGGAAACTTTTTTCATTGGTACGGGCTTTAAAGGGCGAGAAAATACGGTAGTAGAAGCAGAATAACTTTAATATATTTGAGAGGTATACTTATGGCAGGACATAGTAAATGGGCCAATATTCAGCATCGTAAAGGCCGTCAAGATGCAAAAAGAGGAAAAATTTTTACCAAAGCCGCTAAAGAAATTATTATCGCCGCCAAAGGCGGAGGCGATCCTTCCGGTAATGCGCGTTTGCGTGCTGCCATCGCCGCGGCCAAAGCGGTAAACTTGCCTAAGGATAAAATTGAAGGCGCCATTCGTAAAGGCACAGGCGAAGATGCCGGCGGTGAGCTTTTTGAAATTAACTATGAAGGCTATGCCCCAGGTGGCATTGCCGTTATTGTAGAAACAGCCACAGACAATAAAAATCGTACCGTAGCAGAAGTGCGCCATTTATTAACAAAACATGGTGGCTCCATGGGAGAAACGGGTTGTGTAACCTTTATGTTCGACCGCAAAGGCGTTATTAGCATTGATAGAGCTAAGTACGATGAAGACGCCATGATGGAAGTAGCACTTGAGGCCGGCGCCGATGACGTTATTGATGATGGTGACACATGGACCATACACACAGCCCTGACTGACTTTGCCGCGGTGCGTGACGCATTGGAAGCCGCCGAGGTAGAAATGCTTTCGGCAGAACTTTCCATGATTCCGCAAAATACCATTACTTTAGATGCAGATACAGCGCGCAAAGTGCTAAAGCTTATGAATGCATTAGATGACTGTGATGACGTGCAAAATGTATACGCTAACTTTGATTTGCCGGAAGAAGTCTTGGCAGAATTGGAATAATGGCCTTACGTATTATTGGTATTGACCCCGGCTCGCGTATTACCGGCTGGGGTATTATAGAAGAACATTCTGGCGTGGTGCAGCTTGTTGATTGTGGAGCCATTCGCACACAAAGCAAAGGCACTACGCCTTTTTCAGAACGTCTGGCTCTTATTTATAAGGAACTTAAGGCTGTTATAGTTTATCATAATCCTCATGAAGCTGCCATTGAGCAGGTTTTTACCGCAAAAAATGCCGCTTCGGCTCTAAAGCTTGGTCAAGCTCGAGGTGTGGCCGTTGCAGCTTGTGCCGGTCATGCCATTAGCGTGAGTGATTATGAACCAACATTGGTGAAAAAATCCATTGTGGGTGTAGGCAGAGCTGATAAAAGCCAAGTGGCGTATATGGTAAAGATTTTATTAAATACCAAACAAGAATGGCCCGTAGATACCAGCGATGCCTTGGCTGTGGCTTTATGCCATGCCAATATGCGTAAGTTTACGCTGTAGCCATATTTTGTCGTATTTTTAATTATTTTCTGAGAGGGGGCACTTTTTTTAGGAAAAAAAAGGGCCCCCTCTCAGACTCTCCCCCTCAAAAAAACCTATTTCGTCAGCATGTTTTCTTTAGAATAAAAAGTTTATGATGCGCAGAATTTTTTAACCGCATTTATTAAATGAACATGCCTGACAACAACTGCACCCTTCCTGATAAATAAGTTCTGAACCACAATCGGGGCATGTATCGTGCTGTATGGATGAAACATGATCATAAACGACACTCTTACCATCTGCCCCTTGGAGGTAGCGACGCTCTAATACCCAAGCAATGGCATCGGGTATGGAAAGCAAGAGTCCTTTGCCTCTAAATACAGGATGTTCTCCGCCTATGCCTTTAATTTGGCTTACAATATCTTTTACACTCACGCCTGAGCGCAAAGCAAGGGATACCAAGCGCCCAATGGCTTCGGCCTTAGCTGTGATGGAACGCCCCGATTTACCTATGGTGGCAAACACTTCAAAGGGGCGCCCATTCACTTCATTAACAGTGAGATACATGCCCCCAAGACCTGTTTGCACTTTTTGAGTAAAGCCTTGGATAAGGTCGGGGCGTCGTTGTACATTGCTTTGATCTTGGCTTGCGCTAGGGTTTGCATGGGAAAGGGTTTCTAAATCCATGGCATTATCTACATTATTTTCTGCGCTATTGGCGTTGGGCATACTCTGTGTGTTTTCCCCGTCTTGCTTTTTTTGCCCTTCGCCTGTGGCAAGCACTTGTACTGATTTACAACCATCTCTATACACCGTAACGCCTTTGCACCCTTCAGAATACGCCATCCAGTAGATACGGTTTATATCGTCAATGCTGGCATTGTGCGGTAAGTTTACTGTTTTTGATACAGCATTATCGGTATGACGCTGAAAGGCCGCTTGCATTTTCAAATGCCATTGGGGGCTGATATCCATGGCTGTGGCAAAAACATGGCGCATATGCTGAGGCAGAAAATCCATGTGCCTAATGGAGCCTTTGCTGATTACCGCTTCCATAAGTTCAGGACTGTGGGCTCCGGCAGCGCTAAGAGCTTTTTCAAAGTAGGTGTTTACTTCTACAAGTTTTTCCCCATCAAGGATATTGCGTGTAAAGCAGAGGGCAAATAGTGGTTCCACGCCGGAAGAACACCCTGCTATAATGGATAAAGTACCCGTGGGCGCAATGGTGGTTACTGTGGCATTGCGGTAAGGCCCTTTGTGCTCTTTGGCGAAGGTAGATGTGGCATATGCGGGGAAGGCCCCTCTTTCTTCAGCCAGTGTGGCAGAGGCTTCATGGCCTTGTTTATTAATAAACTCCATGACTTTTTCGCCTATTTGCGTGCCTTCTTCAGAATCATAAGCAATGCCAAGTTGAAAGAGCATGTCGGCAAAACCCATGACCCCAAGGCCGATTTTGCGGTTTTGCTGTACTTTTTCCGCAATGCGCTCTAGCGGAAAGCGAGATGCATCGATGACATTATCTAAAAAACGTACCGAAAGTTGAATAACACGATCAAGCTCTTTCCAGTCAATACATTTTTCGGCGCTTTGCTCCTTGGTGGCTACGCAGGTCACAAATTGTGCAAGGTTAATGGAGCCAAGATTGCAAGCTTCGTAGGGCAGTAAAGGCTGCTCACCGCAAGGATTTGTAGATTCAATGGTGCCTTGATCGGGATTGGGGTTGTCTCTATTAATACGGTCAAGGAAAACAATACCGGGATCTCCAGATTGCCATGCTTTTTTAACTAATAAGTCAAAAACTTCTTTGGCTTGTAAGCGACCTTGCTCTTCTCCGTTATGGGGCGCAATAAGAGAGTAAGTTTCATTATTTTCCACAGCCTGCATAAATTCTTCGGTAAGGCCCACAGAAAGATTGAAATTATTAAATTCTCCTTCTTCTTCCTTGGCTTTAATAAATTCTAAAATGTCAGGGTGGTCAATGCGCAAAATGCCCATATTAGCGCCGCGTCGCGTGCCGCCTTGTTTGATTTGCTCTGTGGCGGTATTAAATATGCGTAAAAAAGAAAGAGGGCCAGAAGCTACCCCACCGGTGGAACCCACACGGCTTTGCGCAGGTCGAATGCGCGTAAAGGAAAAACCTGTTCCACCGCCGGACTTATGAATCATGGCGGCATATTTAACGGCGTCAAAAATCTCTTCAATGGAATCACCCACCGGCAGGACAAAGCATGCCGAAAGCTGCCCTAACTCCGTACCGGCATTCATGAGGGTAGGGGAATTGGGTAAAAATTTCCATTGTGTCATCAGGCTATAAAATTCTTCAGCCAATGCTTCTTTTGTGTAGGGCGATGCGCTGTATTTTTCTTCTTCTTGAGCTATGGTGCTGGATACGCGCCAAAAAAGTTCTCGAGCATCTTCCACGTGACCTGTATCTAAATTATGCTGATAGTAACGCTTTTTTAAAACAATTTCTGTATTGGCAGAAATAGGCGGATGCGGCAAATCTTTAGGCATAGGAAACATGGAGAACCTCTTTTTTTACTTTAAATGTTAGCAAAAAAGTGCCTTTTACAACAGGCTGTTATAAATAATTAGCGTTGTACAGGAAAAACCAAAGCCTCATACCAATATAATTGCGCTTTTGGGTCTTGCCATGCTTGAGATGGCAACTGCGCTTTTCGGCATAAATGTTCTAAATACGCTGTAAGGTCCCAACCTTGTTCCACGGGTACCTTAGGTAAAAAGACACCACTGCGCGCCCCAAGAATCAATAATAAGCCATGGCGCCCAATTTCAATATCTTCTATTTTGGGGCATAAGGTCATGGGGCCTAATACGGAAATTTCTATTTCTAGCGATGGCCACTCTTGTGGTGCCACAGGTGGAAAGCGCGTATCTTTAAATGCTGCAGCTGTAGCCATGCGAGCAACATTTTCATAGAGGGGTTCTTTACCCACCAATGATCCTATGCAACCGCGCAACACCCCATTTTTATTTAGGGTTACAAAACATCCTAGCTCTTCTGTCAGCACACCGTGGCGCACGTTGGGTAAGCTAAGTGGCCTATTTGCTAACTGTTGCCCAATGGCAAGGCAAGCAATATCACCCAAAATGTTTTTTTCTTCTTGGGTTAAATTAAAAGTTACTTCTGTTGTTTTGTGCTCGTGCATAGGCTTCCTTTATATATTTGCTAGTAGTTGTAACTAGGCTGATACAGTACGTGCTTTACCATTTTTTTGCAACGAGCTGTTAAGCAGTCATAAGAATGATTTCTTGTAAAGCTTTAATTTTATCTCGTAAAACTGCAGCTTGTTCAAATTCTAAATTTCTGGCGGCATCGCGCATTTCTTTTTCCCATTCTTGTACTTGCTTTTGCATTTCTTGCGCTGTCATATGGGCTGTACTGTTGGAGGTAGTATCATTTTTGCTGATATTTTTAGCACCTCTTCTTCCTCGGCCGCCGCCTTGTTCGTCACTATATAAGCCATCAAGATGTGTTTCTACGGCTTTACGAATGGTATGTGGTACTATGCCATGTTCAGTATTCCATTCTTTTTGTAAAGTTCTACGGCGTGCCGTTTCTTCCATGGCCGCCTGCATAGATCGAGTTATTTTATCGGCATACAGAATAACTTCGCCGCCGGCATTACGCGCGGCACGGCCAAAGGTTTGAATAAGCGAACCTTCTGAACGTAAAAAACCTTCTTTGTCGGCATCTAAAATGGCCACCAAGGAAACTTCTGGCAAATCAAGACCTTCCCTTAAAAGGTTAATGCCTACCAGCACATCAAATTCTCCTTGACGTAATGCCGTTAAAATTTGCATACGCCCAAGGGTATCGATATCTGAATGCAAATAGCGTGTTCGTACATCCATTTGCAGAAAATATTCTGTTAAATCTTCGGCCATGCGCTTGGTTAAAGTAGTTACCAACACTCTTTCTTCTTGATCTATGCGCTTTTTGCACTCTGCCAATAAATTTTCCATTTGCCCTTTGGTGGGGCGTACATGCACTATGGGGTCTAAAAGCCCTGTGGGTCTGATAATTTGCTCTGTGACTATGCCTTGCGATTGCTGAATTTCCCATTTTCCTGGCGTGGCAGAAACATATACAGATTGTCCTATAAGGTTTTGAAACTCATTAAATTGTAAGGGCCTGTTATCTAATGCCGAGGGCAGGCGAAAGCCAAAATCTACGAGGGTTTGCTTGCGTGATCTGTCGCCTTTAAACATGGCTCCCACTTGGGGAATGGAAATATGCGATTCATCCACAAAGAGTAAAAAATCTTTAGGAAAATAATTAATAAGGCAATGTGGAGGTTCGCCTTCTTTGCGTCCGTCAAGGTGGCGCGTGTAGTTTTCTACACCATTGCAATATCCTAGCTCTTCCAACATTTCCAAGTCTAATTGCGTACGTTGTTCTAGGCGCTGAGCTTCCACCAATTTATTTTCGCTTTGAAAATAACGCAAACGTTCACCAAGTTCTTCTCGAATATCATGCATGGCGCGCCGCAAATTGTCTTGAGCAGAAACATAGTGACTGGCAGGGTAGATAACGGTTTTTTCTACATTGTCTAAAATATCTCCGGTGAGTGGATCTATTTCATGCATGGCGTCTATTTCATCCCCAAAAAATTCTATGCGCAAAGCCACTTCATGTCTGTAAGCAGGAATGATTTCAAGCACATCGCCACGCACCCGAAAACAGCCGCGGTGGAAGTCGTAGTCATTGCGCTCATACTGTACTTCTATTAAGCGTCCCATGAGGGCATCTAAAGAAATATGCTGCCCTACGCCTACAGGGATAACCATTTGTGAATAATATTCTGGTGAGCCCAGACCATAGATGCAGGACACCGAGGCTACAATAATAACATCACGCCGAGTGAGTAAAGCGTGGGTGGCTCCGTGGCGCAATTTATCTATATTATCGTTAATGGAAGAATCTTTTTCAATATAGGTATCGGAAGTGGGTACATAGGCTTCTGGCTGGTAATAATCATAATAGCTTACAAAGTATTCCACGGCATTTTGTGGAAAGAACACCTTAAACTCATTATACAGCTGCGCTGCCAAGGTTTTATTGGGGGCCAGCACCAAGGCAGGTCTATTACAGGTTGCTATGGTATTTGCCATAGTAAAGGTTTTACCGGAGCCTGTGACTCCAAGTAAGATTTGATCCTTCACTCCGGCATGAATATTGTCTACCAGCTGTGATATGGCTTGAGGCTGATGCCCTCTTGGCGTATACTCACTTTGTAAATGGAATATCTGTTGTGACATTTTCACTTTCTACCTTTGAGGAGTTTTCATGGACTACAAAATTATTGCCGCAGCTCCCTTTGTTGAGCTTGAGCGTGTATACCTTATACAGGCCACACTCAAAAGCTTCAAGGGGCGAAAAGATGTTATCGTATATCTTTTCCGCACCGATACGAATAAAGAGGAATTGCAAGAATTGCAAAATATGGATTTAGTGGCCAAAGCCGAGGCCGATACGCCTGAAGGCGCCACACCAGAAGATGCCTTACTCAGTATTTTAGAAGCTTTCACTGCCGATGAAGGCAATTTGGTGCTAGATTATTTAAAAGAGCGCTATGAAGAGCAAATTTCTGAAGTGGTGGTGAGTCCGGTGGAAATTCCCGTTCCTTTGGGCATGGTACCTTTTTCTGCCATACCTGAAGGCAAGACCATGGGGTTTATTCGCTTTGAAGCAGTGGCAGACTACAGCTTACCCTTTGTGATAAATGGCTTTTATGATTTAGACTCACACGATGCTCTCATGGCTGAAGCGTAGTTTCTTTTCATGAGACCTTTGCACAATTATTTTAAATATAACTTTATCAGTAAAATGTAAAAAGAGTTCAAAGTCTAAAATCAAGTGTCAGGAATAAAAAAACGCCCCTTTGTATGATTACAAAGGGGCGTTTTGTACTTTTATATGACCCTATTAATACTTACCGGTATTATGGAAATCAGAGTTATCCGCCGGAGTATGAGGGTTTGTTCTGTTTGCATCGAGTGGGTAGACCATAAGAATACCTTTGCGCTTGCCAACACCAGCAGCACCCGGATGTGTGTTCATGCCTACAACTAAGTCTAAGACACCATCGTTGTTAATGTCAGCCACTTCGTTGCCCATAACGGAACCACGAATACGACGAGTTTTCCACTTGAGGCCAAGGCCAACACCGTCCCAGAAAAGGGCGTGTATTTCCCCTTGGGGGAACATACGATAATTATCAAAAATTTCTGCTGCGGTAGATATGGGCTTATTGACCAAAACGACGGGTTCGCCGCGGCCTTCTAAATCTACCACATTCATGCGCATGGGGGCATAGTATTGGCTAGCGATTTGATATTTTTTGTCAACGCCCATGCCGTCTATGCCTTTGTAATGTTCCATACCCACGGAAGAACCAGAAAATCTGTCCATGGTTTGGTGCATTCTTTGGCCACCGGCGCTAAACACCGTAATGCGCTCTTCAGGGCTGTACATAAGCAGTTTGGTGCCGTCATTACTATTCATATAGGTGAAGTTAAAAACATTGGCGCCTCTAGGTAAGGATAATTTACCTGCAAGGCTAATGGAACTTCCGGATACTTTTGCTAAGTGTACACCCGGGCGGAAAAGCTTTAGGCTATCCCAAGATTGACCAATTAAGGTAGGGGCGAATGAAGGCGCTAAAGGCACAACATTAAGGAAGTAGGTGCTGGTTTTAGCAAGCACTGAGAGTTTCCCACCGGCAAAAGAAAAGATGAAGGAGGTAGGTCTGTTTTTGCTACCACCAAAGGTAGTAACTACTAATTGGGTGCCGCGGCCGCCCAATTTAATTTTACGCAAAATAAAAGCTTGGTTTGATTTGCCCACAGAGGCTTGACCCAAAATCTTTAAACTACCACCATTCCAGCTATAAATGGTGAGGGTATGGTCGCCAAGTATGGCTATTTCTGATCTGCCGCTACCGCTAAAATTGCCGATGGCAAAATCTACCATGCTGTAATTTAAGGCGGTACTGCGCAGGCGCGAACCGTCTTCAGTGCCTGACCCCTGATAACGGAATTGCGGGTTTAAATAAACACCTTGTTGGCCGGTTTCATTAATTACAATACCAGCAGGAGCTTGATAGCCTTGAGCTTGTCTTGGTGAAGACTGACGCCCAAAGGCTTCACTGCTTAAACCATCAGCTATGTTTTGCACAGAACCAATTAAGTTCCCCACAGGGCCGCTGGCATTGCGCTTCCATGTTTTGCCAGCTTTATCACGCAGGGTCACATCAATGGTTGCATTATTATTTATAATACTTACAGAGCCCCATACGACATAGTCAACATTGGCGCTTCTTTGTATTTGTGCAGCAGCAGCGGCAGAAGTAACGGGTTTTGCAATGGTTCTTCCATCTATTTCAATCTGGCCTGGCCATGTGAGGCGTGCAGAAAGCGTGGAAGGTAGGGCTTGTCCTAAATAGGAATAACTTTGAGGCCCATTAACCCCAAAGGGGAGTACCATAATCTTTTTTGCGGCAAAGGCAACGCTTGCCCACAAAAGAGTTACCATGGCTATGGTCACAATTCTAAATGATAATTTCATGAATATCTCCTTACTCTGAGAGAATTTTTTCTCAAGACGTTTGCTTATACATTATACATGCCTCTTATTGCAAGTAGTGCAAAAGGAAAGATTTATAATTGAAATATGAAAATTTTAACCGTATTATGAATGTTATTTCAGGCTTTTATACACTGTTGTCTGCACAGCTTTTTTAAAGGCTCGCATTTATGCAAATTTTTATACCACACTAAAATATATACAAAAGCCTTATACTTGACTTTTGCCACTACAATACATATTGAAAAAATCGTTGCCTTTTTCACTTTATAACACGCCATTATTTATATGGTTATGAGCACATATTATGTTACGTTCCTTTCGTTTAGTTTGCGAAGCTTGGCAAATTCCCTTGGTAGAAGCATTGTTACACGCCGAAGGCTATGCCTTTGAAAAAGAAGCTTTTTCTTCTTGGTGCCGTATACTTACCAAGGAACCAAAAGCTCTAGGGGCAAGCTTTGCCGCCTTTTTTGGACTTATCTACATTCAAGATCGTTCTTCTATGCTACCCCCTTTGGCGCTTTTTTCTCAAGATACTAAGCATGCTTCTGCTGTGCTCGATATGTGCGCCAGCCCCGGTAGTAAAACGGGTTTTTTAGGGCAATTGGTGGGAAGAGATGGCTTTGTGCTGGGCAATGAACCTTCTAAAGCTCGCCTTGCTACCTTACGCGCCAATATGCAAACCTTAAGCGCTTTGCATACAGGTACATGCTCTTATGGCGGAGAACATTTACCGTTATTGCCAAATTCTTGGGATTACATTCAACTTGATCCGCCTTGTTCCGGTTGGGGAACAGTGGAAAAAAATCCTCAGGTACTAGATTTATGGCAAGGTGATAAAGTAAAGCCGCTTATAGGCATTCAACGTATGCTTTTGCAAAAAGCTTTTGAGTTGCTGCGCCCTGGCGGTGAGGTGGTATATTCTACCTGCACCACCAATGTACAAGAAAATGAAGAACAAGTGCTTTTTGCTGTGCAAGAGCTAGGTTTTGAGGTGGCCCCCCTAACGCCGTTTTCAGGCTTTGTGTGGCAAGAACCCGTCATGGGGGGAGCGCTTACTGAACATACTTTACGTGTAGACGGCGAACGCTCCCATGCTCAAGGTTTTTACATAGCAAAATTTCGTAAGCCTTCTTCTTTAGTTCATACGTCACTTTCTTCCGTCACGCAGTCGCCAGAAAGTATATTTCAAGCAGAGCACATATTGGACAAAAGTTTGCTAGAAGGCCCCAGTACAGATACTTCTCTTTTGCCTCAAGGGGAATTAGCTCTTTTTGGCGAAACGGTGCGTTTTATACCTGCAGTGGCTGGCCCTTGCTTGGCAAATACTTTACAATGGCAAGCAGCTCCTGTGGGGAAATTGCAGGGGGATAGTATTCGCTTACACGCACGCTGTCGCTGGCTTATGCCGCCTCAAGCATCGGAAGATGCGTTAATTTTAGAAGATATCGCGCAAATTAAAGCCCTACTTCAAGGGCAAAGTCTGCAAACGGCACTGGGTGGCAGAGAAACAGGCCTGTATTTTGGATATAAAGGACAAACCCTGTCCTTAGGTCGTGTGGGACTTAAGAAAGGGCGTGTTTTATGGCACGGACGCTAGCAGTCAGTTGAGAAAGTGCAATCTGCGGCATCAGATTTCTACCGATATCTTGATTGAGAAATTTTTTACCTTGTTTAATGCGCTAAAAAATTGTATACAAAATATGCGCTCTTTGTATCACGGCAAAAGGAATTTTCCTCTTTAACCAAGATAAGGCTGTCGAATCTCAATTTTATAGGTTGAACCAAAGAAGATACATGTATCTTAAGATTCTAATTTTGAAATATTAAACTTGGTAAGACATCATAGAATGGAGAAAAAATACTTTTGACAGCATGCTTAGCAGACCATGTAAGGAGTATACATAATGATTAAACAAGCTAGAAATATCCCTAGAACCTGTAGAGAAAGAGCCCGTGGTGGTAAAGGTGTTTCCGAAATGCTGGCTCTCCTTAATGCAGATGAGTTTTGTAATAAGGGTACCATGTTCAATCATGTAACCCTTAAACCCGGTGCTTCTGTGGGCTACCATGAGCATAAAGGCGATTTCGAAGTCTATTATCTTTTGAAGGGACAAGCCACTTACAATGACAATGGTACAGATTATCGTCTTGTGGCTGGTGACTTAACTATTTGTAATGACGGAGAAGGTCATAGTATTGAAAACACAGGTGCAGAAGATTTAGAATTTATAGCTCTTATTCTTTATAGCAACTAACAGTCTGTTCCTAGCAGAATTTTTGTAGAGTGCAAGATCTTATATGACAGGGGGAAAGCTTTATAGTTTTCCCCCTGTATTTTTTATAGAGAAGGTATCATTTCAACAGGTTCTGATAAAAGGAATTTCCCCTGTTCAATCCATGCTTTAAGTTCGTTGGCAATTTCTAAAGATAAGCTGTAGCTTGTTAAAGGAACAGTTTTCACCTTTTTATCTAAAAGCTCAACTTCACCACTCATTAAATCTTCAAAGGGCGCATGGGCTAAAATAGTGGGAATGCCGTTGGGGTAGTCATGCCCATAGTCTTTAATAGGCATGAGTATTTCATCATTATCCACACCGGTAAACCATGCTATTTCTTCATTTAAAATGGGAATAGGAATGCCCACGCCCACATTAAGTGTGCATCCATAGCCAATGAGCGCAAGACCACGTAAATATTTTTGTTGCATTTGCTTTAAGTCGCCCTTGAGCATAAGTGTGCCAGAGGCTGTAAGCGGGAGACCTCTTTCTGTGCGTTTGGGGCTAGGGTTATGCTGCGTACCCGCTCCAATAACATAGCCTATGCCGCCACCCAAGAAAATACGCGTTCCAAGGCCAATGGTGCGAAAATAGGGGTCATTAAATAAAGGCGATAAATGCCCTGCCGTGGCATAATTCAAATTTTGCATATGTGGGCGTAAAGGGCCCATGTATGTATAAATAACTCTGCCGGTACGGTTTACAGCGGCATTGTAGTTTTGATAGCAGTTTCTAGGGTTTAATAGCTCTGCATGGGGCAAGTCTGCCAAGGTAATTTGTCTGTCAGCTGTGCGGCGCGGGTAGCAGTCAGTGCCATAAGATTGTGCTTGTAAATGCACTGTTTTTCCTGCCACAAGATCTTCAATAACATGAGCGCCACCATAGGCAAAAGCCCCGGGGTAGGGATCGTTTAAAGGGTCACCTTCTTTCATTTCTGTGGCTCCAAGATACCCGTCAGCGGCGGCAATGCCCCCATAACAGGGAACGCCATTGAGCGAAATTTTAGAGGAGCGCATGAGGGGGGGCTCTGGTTGTCCCATATTAAAAAGTAAACCGGAAGAACACATGGGCGAAAAAGTACCTGTGGTGACCACGTCCACTTCTTGAGCGGCTTTTTCCTTGCCCAATCGGCGTACAATGGAACACATTTCGGCGGCGTTCACCACAACAGCCTTACCGCTTTTGATGCGTTCATTTATTTCAGCAATGGTTTTTTGTACCTTATTTTGCGACATGATATTCCTCCTTATACAAAGCAAGTTCCTTAGCAGATAACTTTTTTTTTGTAAATGTATATGCCTGCACCAAAAGGGGCTTGGACATAGGCCTAAAAATCAAGCTTGGACATTTTGCGCACTTTGCGGTATGAGCATGCAAAACAACTTTAAGTAATAAGGTACATCATGTCCAAATTAGAGCATATACGCAATTTTTCCATTATCGCCCATATTGACCACGGTAAGTCTACCTTGGCAGATCGCATCCTTGAAATTACGGAGCTTGTATCCGATCGCGAAAAAAAAGACCAATATCTAGATAAGATGGATCTTGAGCGCGAACGCGGTATTACAATTAAAGCTCAAACCGTGCGCATTCCCTTTACCAGCAAAAGTGGTAAGGAATATATTTTAAATCTTATCGATACCCCTGGGCACGTGGACTTTAACTATGAAGTTTCGCGCTCTTTGGCTGCTTGCGACGGGGCTCTTCTTGTGGTGGATGCCACACAAGGTGTAGAAGCGCAAACCCTTGCCAATGTGTATTTGGCTTTAGATCACGATCATGAAGTTATTCCTGTGCTTAATAAAATTGACTTGCCAAGCTCTGATGTAGATAGAGTGCGTACAGAAATTGAAGAAGCCATAGGGCTTGATTGTACAGACGCTTTACCTGTATCTGCCAAAACCGGCGAAGGCGTAGCCGATGTTTTAGAAGCCCTTGTGGAACGATTGCCGGCACCTCAGGGGGACCCTGATGCTCCTTTAAAAGCCTTAATTTTTGACTCTTGGTACGATAGTTATCAAGGTGTAGTGGTGCTTTTCCGTATTATGGACGGCACCATTAAGAAAAATGAACGCATTCGCCTTATGGCTACCGGTAAAGAATATGAAGTGTTGCGTTTAGGGGTGTTTTCTCCTGAGCCTACAGATATGGCGAGCCTTTCTGCCGGAGAGGTGGGTTTTTTATGCGGTAGCATTAAAGAACTTGGGGATGCCAAGGTGGGTGATACCATTACCTTGATTAATAATCCCGCCAGTGAGCCTGTAGAAGGCTTTAAAGAAGTACAGCCCATGGTCTTTTGTGGTCTGTATCCTTCAGATTCTGACGACTACGAAGCTTTAAAAGCGGCATTGGAAAAATTACAATTGAATGACGCGGCCTTTTCTTACGAACCGGAAACATCGCAAGCCTTGGGCTTTGGGTATCGTTGTGGCTTTTTAGGGCTTTTGCACATGGAAATCATTCAAGAACGTATTGAACGTGAATTTGAAGTGAGCCTTATTGCCACGGCTCCTTCGGTTATTTACAAAGTAGATACCCATGATGGCCAGCATCTTGATATTGATAATCCCTCAAAATTGCCCGATGCAACAAAGATTGAAACGCTTTATGAGCCCCTTGTAAAAATGGATATTCATGTGCCCAATGACTATGTGGGCAATGTATTTAAATTGTGCGAAGAAAAACGTGGCATACAAAAAAACTTGCACTATTTAGCCGCCAATCGTGTGGTTATCACCTATGAGTTGCCTTTTGCAGAAATTGTTTTTGACTTTTTTGACCGCTTAAAATCCAGCACCAAGGGCTATGCCTCCATGGATTACGAGTTTTTAGACTATAAACCTGCCAACTTAGTGCGTCTTGATATTATGCTTAATGGCGAACCTGTGGACGCCTTGGCAGTTATTGTGCATAGAGATAAAGCCTATCACTATGGTCGCGCCTTGGCCTTAAAGCTTAAGCGCACCATTCCTCGTCAGCTTTTTGAGGTGGCCATTCAAGCGGCCATAGGGCAAAAGGTTATTGCCAGAGAAACTGTTTCTGCTTTTCGCAAAAACGTAACGGCAAAATGTTATGGTGGTGACATTACGCGTAAACGTAAGCTCTTAGAAAAACAAAAAGAAGGCAAAAAGCGCATGAAGCGCATGGGCAATGTTGAATTGCCACAAGAGGCCTTTTTAGCGGCCCTTAAAGTGGGTGATGATTAATAGCATGCTCCTATGATCAAATTACAACGCCATCAAAATTCTTTCATGAATAGCTCTATACCCACAACTTTTGTGGGTATAGATGAAGCAGGGCGCGGCTGTCTGGCCGGGCCCGTGGTGGCGGCAGCGGTGGTATTGCCCCTATCCTGCACCATAGAAGGCTTGGATGATTCCAAAAAATTGAGCGAAAAAAAGCGTATTGCCTTACGGCAAGAAATCTTAACAAAAGCCCATGTGGGCATTGGTCTTGTTTGGCAAAAAGAAATTGATAAAATAAACATTTTACAGGCCACTTTTCATGCCATGACAAAGGCTTTGCTTTCTCTGTATAAAAAATATGCCTACAGAACTACCTTACCTCTCTATATTGATGGTAATAAAACCATCCCTCTCGAAGTTTTACACCAATATGCCCTACGTGATATAGTTAAGCAATATGCTGTGGTGGGGGGGGATGCCAGCATTCCAGCCATTGGCGCTGCGTCTATTGTGGCTAAAACACAAAGAGATTATATTCTCCAATGCCTGCACAAGCGTTGGCCTGAGTATAACTTTGCAAAACATAAGGGCTATGGCACAAAGGAACACAAACTCGCCATTGAAAAATATGGGCCTTGTCCCTTGCATCGTATGACCTTTGCTCCTCTTAATACTCTATATGTGGAAGGGCAACCTGCCATGGTTCAAGGAACGCTTTTTTGATGTTTTGGCAAAAGGTTCGCCATGCGGCACAAAAAATAACGCAAAGCAAAAGCCAAACTGCAAAGCAACGCATTGGTCAAGGGGGCGAAAATGCCAGCGTTTCCTACCTTAAAAAGCAAGGTATGCGCATTTTGTATCGCAATTGGCGCCATGGCTCCCTTGAAATGGATATAATAGCAGAAGATGCACAAGGCATTGTATTTGTAGAAGTAAAAACGCGAAAAAGTAATAGCATGGCTTCTGCTTTGGAAGGTGTGCATCACAAAAAACGTGCGTCTCTTTTAAAAGCCGCCCACATATGGCTCACCCTACACGAAGCATGGGAAAAGCCCTGTCGCTTTGCCGTGGCCGCCGTGACCTATGAAGAACAACCCTATTTAACTTATTCGGTAGAATTTTATGACAATGCCTTTGATTTCAACAGCCAGTCCTTTGCAAATTCAGCTTTGGGTGGTGGCAACACCCCTTGGCAACCTTGATGATTTAAGCCCCAGAGCGCGCCAAATTTTGGAAAGTGTTGATCTTGTACTTGCTGAAGATACGCGCCGCGCCGGATTACTTTTTCAGCGCGCTTTCATGAAAGCACAAGGCTTTCTTTCTTTACACGAGCACAATGAGGAAGATCGCTGTAAAGAAATTTTGGCGCTGCTTACAGCAGGAAAAACTCTGGCGCTTATTTCCGATGCCGGTACACCGCTTATGGCAGATCCTGGCTATCGCTTGGTACGTGCATGCCGTCAAGCAGGCTTTGCTGTGTCCATGGCACCTGGGCCTTGTGCGCCCATTGCTGCCCTTATGGCTGCGGGCATTGCACCGCAACCTTTTACCTTTATGGGCTTTTTACCTCGTGATACTACAGCCAAAGAAAAGAGCCTTGCTCCTTTTATACATTTGCAAAGTACTTTAGTTTTTTTTGAACGTAAAGATCGTCTTCTTGATACGCTGAAGCTGGCCTATAGCTTGTTAGGGCCACGAGAGCTGTGTATTGCCAGAGAACTTACAAAAACCTTTGAAGAATTCATTGTGACACGACTTGAAGAATATGCTCAAATTTCCCAAGAGCTTAAGGGTGAAATAACAGTTGTTATAGGCCCACCTGAAGGACAAGAGCGCAGCAAAGAATCTGTAGTCCTAGCCTTATTGCATGAAGAGCTGGCTAAGGGAGGTAAACCTCGTGAAGTTAGCCGCCGTGTGCAACACAAAGTACAAGGTTGGACCAGTAAGGAAATTTATCTTTTAGCCAGTCAAGGGAATTAGTTTTTTATTTCTTGAGGGGGGGAAGGGGAACTTTCCCCTACTTTTTGTGCTACTGTAAAAAAATACTTTTTTGCGTAAATCGTCATGTGATGGAAAGTTTTTTGGAAAAGGGATGGGGGTTTGGGGGAAGGGAAAGAACCTTTTGTT
>CAYJAD010000024.1:0-31405 GCA_964368075.1 uncultured Desulfovibrionaceae bacterium
CTTTTTAGGGCAAGCACTCATCAATGCTTTTTCCTGAGAGGGGAAGCTTTTTTTCCTAAAAAAAGTCCCCCCACAAAAAAATAAAAAATAATAAAGATAAAAAATAAAAAAAAGGAGGAAATATGACAGTAATAATTATATATTCTTTAGTGTTATGTTTTATATCTTATTACGGAGTACGAGAGAAAAATACTCAGACTTCTTTTAAGGAAACATTTTTTGTAAATAATAGGCAGTCTGGCACCTTGGCTGTGGCATTTTCTATAATGGCTTCATGTGTGGGGGGCTCTGCTACCTTGGGCATGGCAGGCCTTGCGTGGAATGTGGGCTTACCTGCCTTTTGGTGGCTGGGTACAGGTGCCATAGGGCTTTGCTTTTTAACCTTTTTTTTAGCTAGAAAAGTGCGTCAAAGCGGCGCGAGCACCTTGCCTCAAATGGTAACCACTTTTATTGGAGCCCCAGCGCGGCCCTTGTCTTCTATTATTATTATTTTGGCATGGTTTGCCATTACAGCAGCGCAATTTTCTGCCATGACGGCTTTGCTTGCACCTGTGTTGTCGGCTTCGTGGGGATTAGACGGAGAAATGGCAAATACAGTAGCATTATTTTTGGGTGCAGGGCTTGTGATTATCTATGCGTGCATAGGTGGGCAGGCAGCTGTTATTAAAAGTGATATTTTGCAATTTATCATACTTGTGCTGGCTCTTACCTTGGCAGCAGTGTTTCTTTATAAGGCCAGCTCCGCCCCTTTTCAAGGTGTGGTGGTGGAAGCCATTAATACTGATTTTCCTTTGAGTAAGTTTAGCTATTTTTTGTTAATCATTGGTGGTTCTTATGTGGTATGCCCCATGCTTTTTGGACGCTTGCTCAGTGCGCGTAATGAGCGCACGGCACAATACGGCGCACTGTGGGCGGTGCTTGGGCTGGTGCTTACGGCGTGCCTTATAGTGGGCTTGGGGCTTTTATGTCGTGATTTCATGGCAAATTCTGCGGATATTACGGCACAAGGTGTGCTTATGGAAGTTGTTTCTGCGCAGTTGCCCCCGTGGGCGAGCATGCTAGTACTTTTGGGAATTTTTTCTGCTTTAATTTCTTCTGCAGATTCTAGCCTTGTGACGGCTGCCACCATAGGGGCTCATGATATTTTTCAAAATACCAGTCCTTGGGTGTGTCGTGCTTGTGTGTTGGGTGTGGGTTTAGGCTCTATAGCTTTAGCTTCGTCTGGAAAAGGCATTTTGGCTTTATTGCTTATGGCCAATGATATTTATGTTTGTGGTGTGGTAATACCTGTTTTTGTAGGTATGGTATTATATCAAAAAGTGCGTTTACATACTGGTATGATGACATTATCTATGGTTGTTGGCGGTGGTTTTGGTTTAACGGCGGCGCTTACAGAAAATACAGCGTATGCCTATGCTGGCCTTGGTGCAGCTTTAGTGCTTTCTTTGTTGGCGGCTTTACCAATGCGTCAGGTATCCTCTTTAGATTGTTCATAATGACAAGGTTGTATGTGGGAAGAAGAGGATTTCTGCCCTTGTCATTTTATTAAAGAGTGCGTACTGTGCACCCATTAAAGATATAGCTGGTATTGCTAAGTATGTAGATATAATGCAAAAAAATGTGAAATTGTGTTGTTAACAGGTAATTTAAGATCTTTGCGCAATGCATTGTGTAGGGACTTATGTATAAAAAAAGGAATTTTATGGATTTCGTACTTCTTTTGGTGGATTTTATTTTAAATATTGATAAGCATCTTTTTGCCTTAGTAGAAAACTATGGCCTTTGGGTGTATGCCATTCTTTTTTTGATAGTTTTTTGTGAAACTGGCTTGGTGGTGACTCCTTTCCTTCCTGGTGACTCTTTGCTTTTTGCTACTGGGGTCGTGGCTGGTGCTGGCTTGTTGGGCTATGGAGAGAGTATGGCTGTGCTTTTGGCAGCCGGTATCATTGGTGATGCTGTTAACTATGGCATTGGCCGTAGGGTGGGACCTGCCATATTTAAAAAAGAAACGCGTTTTATTAAAAAAGAGCACTTACTTAAGGCCAATGCTTTTTATGAAAAGCACGGGGGTAAAGCTATTATTTTGGCAAGATTTATTCCCATAGTGCGTACCTTTGCTCCTTTTGTGGCCGGTATTGCCTTAATGCATCCCAGAAGCTTTTTGTTTTACAATATTACTGGCTGCATAATATGGGTAGGGTCTTTGGTTAGTGTGGGTTACTTTTTGGGTAATACTCCCTTTGCCAGAGAAAACTTTGGACTTATTGTCTATGCCATTATTATTATATCTGTTTTGCCCTTGGTATATGAAGGGGGCAAGGCTTATTTGGCAAAGAGAAAAGCACAAAACGAAAAGTAAATGTTTAAAGCCTGTTGCATAATTCGCTGCAACAGGCTTTAATTCTGTGTATATAAAAAACTCCTCTTGAAATTTGCGCTTCAAGAGGAGTTTTATTTTTACAGTAAGGTATCTTGTAAAATATAGCCGTCTCTACCACAGACCTCGTATTTCAGTCTTGGAAGAGCTATTTGAGTGTTTTCTTGTAAATGTGTTATTGCGGCTTGAGTGAGGTTTTGCAGAGCGTGACAGCAGGGAACTTCCATGCGCAATACATGAAGGCTTTTAGGCGCATTTTCTGTAAGCACTTCAATAATTTTTTGCAAAATTTGCTCATGATCTTCAAACTTAGGACATGCCATAAGCTTGACCTCATGCCCATATGAAGCATAAAAATTAGGCATGCATGCAGGTGCACAGTCAGCCATTAAAAGTAGAGGAACATCTTTTAAAAATGGAGAGTTGGCAGGCATAATACGCAATTTAAGAGGCCATGGTTTGTGGCTATTTGGCACTTCCTTTAAAGATGGGCACCCAGTGTGCTCTTTTGATGGACGACTTTGGGCTTTTTCTTGTAAAAGGCGTACAGCGTCCACATCAAACGGAAGAGCGGGTCTTTCCACAATGCGCAGTGCATCTTGAGGGCAGCTTTTTAAGCAGGCCCCAAGGCCGTCACATAAAACATCTGAAATAACTTTCGCCTTACCATCTACAATGGCAAGAGCGCTTTCCATACAATTTGTAAGACATACACCGCATCCGTCGCAACGTTCTTGGTTTATCTCTATTATTTTCCTTATGTTTTGCATCTCTTTCTCAAATAAATCAATGGGGATATCTATAACGATTTGCTTGTATTGCATGCGCTACGACGGCAATATAAGCATTTTTTGAGTCAATGGCAAGTTATTTACTCAGGATTATTTGTGACAAAAAAACAAGAGAAGGTTTTTTTGTCACAAATGATTCTTATTTTAAAGATTTTTTCAATATTGTAGGCTTTTTTGCTGAAAAGTTCTTCCAATCGCTGGGCTTATCTAGACATATTTCTCCCACAAGCACTTTGCCATTTTCAAAGCCCTGTACAGAATAATTGCAGGTCGCACTGCCTTGATTAAGTATGGTAGTTGTTTTTTTCGCTATGTCATAAAAAGCAGCAGAGGTGGCTTCGCAAGGGTCGTATTGGCATTGGCGTATGGCATAAGGGTCGCCACCAAAATCTTGTACTTGGGTAAGAAGTAGGCCCCAATTTTTCCCTTTTTTTACAAAGATAGGCGTGTCAGCTAAGGGACTATAGGGCACTCTTCCTTGAAGTTTTAAATCTGGGAAGGAGTAAATTACTAATTCGCTAGCATCTGGCAAGGCAAAAAAGAGAATTTTTTTGTCTGGGGAAAGGACCGCGGTGTCAGTAAAGGCGCCTGCCTTAGGTTCTGGTGCAAAGGCATAGGGGCTTTGGGAATCTTTTTTATAGAAATAAAAACCGTGTTTAGCTTCATCTTCGTCAAAATCACCAAAGACTACCACTGACAAGTCAACGTCCTTTAGTGGCACCACGTACACGCCGTGTTCTGGGCTTACTTTTTTGCCATCTCTTGTTACAAAAACTTTTCCATTTTCTAAGCTAGGAGGCGCTGCGGGCATGGCTTGGGCAATACTTATAGTAAGACAAAAAATAAAGAAATTTATAAGAAATGTTTTCATAAAGTTTCTCCCAAATTCTAACGTTGCTTATGATGGTTATGTAAAAGGTCTATGTAAAAAATATAGAAGAGTCGGTAAAAAAAAGCCCCGCAGTGCAACGGGGCTTTATCATCCAAAAAACTAGAAATTACTTGTGGCAACCAGACTTGGCACAACCTGTCAGCATTTTTGTCTTATCTTTGTCGTAACCTTTGTCTTTGGCAACCTTTACGTGGCAGCTTACGCAGGTGTCAAACTTGGTACCTTTTTTAGCATGCATAACAAAGTAGTAGCTTTTGGTACCCTTTTTAGCCTTAAGGTCATCGTGACAGCCAGCGGTGCTACATTTTCTGTAATCTTCTTTGCCGTCCACAGGGTGGTGACAGGAAGCACAGCTCACTTCTTTGTGGGTGCTGTGATTAAAGACTACAGGTTTTTTTGATTTTTCCATTTTATAGCCGTCGGCTGGGGCTTTGGGGGCTTCTGCCATGGCTGGTGATGCAATGGCAAGGCCAAATACCGCAATGAAAATCCATAGTAAATTTTTCATAATAACTCCTCATATAAGTTACAATAACACAGGTCAGAAATAGCATGAGCTATTAAGGCTGTCAAGGATGTAGACTTTTTAAAAGAAGCAGAGGAGTTTTTTTCAATAAAATTTATTTCTTAATGAACTTTAGTTGCTTGTTAAGGAATACGTAGGGGAAGTAAACCGTCTTCTATTCGTGCTTGTGCGCGAAAGCGTTGGCAGGTGGCAGGGTCGCTGTCACAGCATTTTTCAGTTAAAAAACCAACTACTTCAAGCATAAGCGGTATATTGGCTGTATAGCGCATAAAACGCCCTTCGCGTTCTACTTGGGCTAGTCCGCACTGCACTATAGCTTTTAAATGAAAAGAAAGGTTAGTAGAGGGAATATGTAATATTTTCGCTATTTCTCCGGCTACTAGCCCTTGAGGGGCACTTTTAACCAAGAGGCGAAATATATCTAAGCGATGCTCAGAAGAGAGAGCTTCAAAAAGCTTGCTGGCGTGTTTGCTTTCCATCAGTTAATAATTCAATAATGTTTGAAATGTGTCAAGAGAAAAGCTGTAAAATTATTTTTCACGGCTAATAACCAATAAAGAAATATCATCGGCAGGGCTTTGTTCTCCCATATGCACTTGAATGTCTTTACGAATATATTCTAAAATGTCATTGGCATGCGTTTTTTTTCTCCACGCTTCTATAAAGGTGCTGTGAAGGCGTTCTTCGCCGTACATTTCTTCCTGCTCATCTGTTGGGATTCCCATGGCTTCACTGGCACCGTCTGTATATAATAAGAGAGCTTGGCCAGGCTGTATCTCTAGGGAGAAGGTGGTATATTTTTGGTTGGGATACACATTCAGCACAAGCTCTTGTGACCACTCTAGAGGCATAGGCATTTTATCTTTGTGTAGTGGGGCTTGTCTGTGTAGATTGGCTGTCCACATGGGAGGCGGGTGGCCTGCGCTAGCCCAGTGGAACATGCCGGTTTCTGTATCAAGAGTAGCTACGAGCATGGTAACAAACATAGCTGTGGAGTCTACGCGTAAAAGCGCTTCATTGAGACGTTCTAGGGTAGAGGAGGGGGTACCGTCCACAAGAAAAGAACGGGCCAATGAAACAGCGCGGCTCATAATAAGAGCGGCGGGTATACCTTTGCCGCATACATCGCCCATCATAAAATACATTTGTGTTGGTTTGTTTGGGTGCACAAAACAAGTGTATAAATCGCCGCATACTTCGCGAGCCATATCAATGGCGGCGGCTACTTGTATGCCCGGCACTTGCGGTAAAGCGCTTGGAAGCATAGATTCTTGCGTGCTACGTGCAATATCTAATTCATTTTCAAGGCTTTGCTGTTTTGTAGCATTGAAAATGAGATTACGAAATGAGGTACGCAACGTCACACGCACACGGTCAAAGGCTTTGAGCATGGCATCCACTTCATCGGGGAAACGTGCTTTGGGAAAAGGATTGTCTGTATCGCCTTGGCTTAATTTTCGAATGGCCACATCTAATGATTGTAAGGGGGATAGAGTGCGAGAGGTAACAAACCATGTGAGTAAGGCAATACCAAGAGGGCCTAACAAGGCCATAAGTAAGAAGCTTTGCGGAAAAGGTAAAGGAAGATTGCCTAGCTCATGACTGTTTACCAGCATGCCCAAATGCCAGCCGGAAAAAGTTAGAGGGTGATATAGGATAGATGTGGGGGCTTGCCACGGCACCTCCCAAGGAATATTTTTTTCGCCTAAAAGACTTTGCAAAGACACAATGCCTTTTTTACCGGAAAGAATATCTTTTTCCAATGTGACCAAAGCAGGAAGCTGAAATGTAGTGGCGTCTTCTTGCAAGCTTTGTGGCCCTTGATGCATGGAATGACCTGGGGGAAAAATAATGTATTTTCCCGTAGAATCAATAAATAGAGGGCGTGCCTCACGAAAGCCCGAAAGGCTTTGTAAAGTTTTTGTAATCCAAGGCATGGTAATGACAACGCCCATCCATGCGTTTTCTTGCTTGTGCTGTAAGTTTGTAGAGGAAAAGGACAAAGGAATGCTGTATATCATGGCGACATTGGGGTCAAAAGCGAGAGCATTTTCTTCCCACTCATCATAACTTTTCTTACTGTGCGTGAGCTCTTGTACTACTTCTTTTGCCAAGGCCTTAGTCATGGCGGTAAGGTGCCCCTCTTGATTTTGTAATGAAAATACAAAACGTTGCCATGTACCGGCATTTTTCAAGGGCTGTAAACGCTTTTGAACATGCTCAATGGGGTATTTGTGGGCAATAAGCCCCTTTTCCATACCAAAAAACCAAGCTTCCTCTCCCATGCCGGCCATGATACCCACCACAGGAACTTCTGCAGCAAGGCTGGCAATGTGCGGACTGTCTAACAGTTCTTCGAAAAGATTGCTGGCACCGTGGGCAAAAAGCTTTGTGGATGACGGTGCTTTGCTATGATCTTTAATTATGCTTTGGGCCAGCGTATCTAGGTTTTTTTGTACCCGTTGCATAAAAGTTGATGTAACGATGGCTTGCGTGTGCATGGCTTGCATGCCTAAGGTGGTGGCATTGTCGTACACCATTTTTTTTGTGCCAAAGTAAAATAACCCTATGCCGCTCCAGATGATAATAATGGCATACAAAGTAAAAAGCGTTGTTTGACGAAAAGCTAAATGATTTCGCCAAGCATGACGCAATTGCATACCTAGTGTTTGATGTAAGGGGGCACTATGGGTTTCTTCTTGGTCACTGTGTGCATCTTGGCTGTCACCATCGGCAGCGTAGACAAAGGAAAATTGATTGCCATTATTTCTTACATAGGCATTGTTGGTGGTGAGTAGACGTACCAAGGAAAGGCCGCGACGCCCCACCACAGTGTTTTGTAGGGTATCTACGGGAATATCGTTTTCGCGCAGAGGGTTAAAAGGGATGCCATTGTCCCATAAAACCACATGAAATTCCACTTTTTCTGCATCTCCATGGGGTTCAATATGTAAACGGATTTTCGTATTTTGCTCTGCAGGGGTGGCGTGAATGCAAATATTGGTCAATAATTCTTCGAGTATAAGGCGCAAAGAAAGTTTGTCGTCGTAGGAAGCCCCCTTTTGTGCAGCCCACTCTTGAACCAAGGTTAAGATGCCTTCCACTGTGCTTAAATGAGCGGTGAAGGTGAGTTCGAGCTTTTGTGAGCTGTCTAAATTTTTAGCAGGCATAGGGGATGACATGGCGCTGTGACTCTCTTTACACTAATATTATTCTTCGCATGCTTAGTATAGCATGAAAGTATAATTCTTGACATGCCCATTTTTTGGGCATATGTAGCATAAGGTCTTTGTAAAAATCATTGTATAAAGGGTTCAGAAGAAGCACAGTATGGGGGAGGTGTCATGACAGGACAAGATTTGTACCAACGCTTGACAGAAATTTGCACACAAATGGCGCAAGGTGATTATGAACAGGCTAAGACTGTTTTTGATCTTTTGCCCAGTGATGATGTGAATGACCCTGTTAATGTGCTAGTAGAAGCTTTTTCCATGATGCTTGTGCGCACTGAGGCTCGTGAGTTTGAGTTAAGTCGATTGCTTACAGAACTAGAGGTGGCTCGCACCGAACTATTGCGCCATCAAGAGCGTTTGCTTTCTGAAAATGATAAATTGCGCGGCGAATTGAAGCGCAAGGCCGCCAAAGAAAAAAAACTTATGCATTTGTCTCAATCGGCAGCTATGATGCCGGTTATTCAGCAAGTAGAACGCGCCGCCGCTGTGGATTGTACTTTACTATTTACAGGGGAAACAGGCACAGGAAAAAGTATTTTTGCAAAGCATATACATTCTTTGAGTTCGCGCTCCAATAAACCTTTTGTTACTATAAATTGCGCTGCGATACCTGCGACTTTATTGGAAAGTGAACTTTTCGGTATTGAAGAGGGTGTAGCTTCAGGGGTAAAAGCGCGTATGGGGCGCTTTGAACAGGCGGGCGGTGGTACCATATTTTTGGACGAAATCGGTGACATGCCTTTGGAAAGTCAAGCTAAGCTTTTGCATGTGGTGGAAAATGGTTTTGTGGAGCGTATTGGCGGACGCAAAATTGTGCCCATTGATGTGCGCATTATGGCGGCCACGTGTCGCGACCTTGAGCGCAGCGTACAAGAGCGCACATTTAGAGAAGATTTATTTTACCGTTTGAATGTTATGCATGTGCACATACCTCCTTTACGTGAAAGGCGCGAAGATATTCCCCTGTTAGTAAAACATATTTATGGGCAATATGCGCAGCAAAATCCTTTGGCGGTAACACAAGTAAGCCGTGAGGCCATGGCACTGATGACGCAATACGCATGGCCTGGCAATGTGCGTGAGCTGGCCAACGAATTGGAGCGTGCTTCTCTTTTAACAACAGGAAGTAGCATTTGCCCTGAAGATTTATCTTTTGCGGCAGAGTTGTCTTTGCAAAATCAAGAAGTGCCAGAACGTTGTCCTGTGGCAGAGGCAGTTCATGCGGCAGTAACGCAGACCCTGCCCCATGTGCACAGCGTCACACCGGATGTATGGGTGCATGCGGCAAATATTCCTAGCTTGCAAGATGTTGAAAATGCCTACATTATTAAAGTTATGGATTTTTTAAATAATAATAAATCGCGTACGGCTAAAACCTTGGGTATAAGTCGTGAAGGTTTGCGCGTAAAGCTTGAGCGTATGAAAAAATCGGGATAGTTTATTTTTCCCTTCCCTTCCATTGTAAAGCAAAAAGCACAATGTCATCGTGTAAATTGCCATCGCTATAATTTTCAATATCACGAAAAAACTCTTGCAAAAGAGCGTGTGGTGCGCTGGGCGTATTACTAAAAAAAGCACTAAGCCCCGCTTCGCCATACCCTTTTCCCGACGGATTCGGCACAGAAAGCACACGCTGCGGAATAAAAAGTAAGGTTTGCATAGGCTTTAATTGTATACTCATGGCGCTGTATTCTTCATTTTCGCGAATACCTAAGGGCACATTTGTAGACCATGGCAATTGCGTGTAAGGAATGTACTGCCCATCGCTTTTTTCATTAAGAAGAAATGGCGGAATTTGCCCTGCACTGGCCCAACGAAAATACCCACTAGGACAATGTAAAACGCCCACAAAAGAAGAAATAAACAAGGCTTTTTTTCTAGAATCTCTGGTGTCAAAATCTCTATTGACGGCATGTAAAGCGCTGGAAGGTGAATGCCCCGCCAGCATAAGTTCGTGCAAAAGCGGCATAATGCGGTTGGTTAGTAAAGCAGCGGGAACGCCGTGTTCTGGCACATTCCCTATAACACAACAAATTTCTTGCTCTGAAATCGGGAAGCAATCATACATATCACCGCACACTTCTCGGGCTGCATGCACATAGGCGGCGGTGGCTACATGTTCCATTTGCGGTAAAGTGGCAGGGCGAAGAGAATTTTGTATGGTGCGCGCTAGAGCTAATTCTCCGTCCATGCGCTCTTGGGTATGGGCCATAACGGTTAAGTCGTGCATACGCTGTTGCAAAGCAAAGCGCAATTGTTGCGTAGTAGCCAAAAGTTGATGGGTTTCAGGGGGGATGATTTCCTTTTTAGGCAGATTTTTCAATTCTTGAGGGCTGACCTTACCTTGCCCTAAGCGTTCTGCCATCTGCGCTAAATGTCCCAAGGGCTGTAAAAGATTATTACTTGTTTTTCTTAGGCCATAAGCTGCCAAAAGAAGCACAATAAAACCTAAAAGTCCAAGAGTTTGAATGGTATTGTTTAAGTACCCAAAAACATCGGCATAGGGAATGAGCACCCCGATAAAGAGGGAAGGATCTTCGCTGGGCTGAGCCATAACCACATAGCGGGTGTCGTTCCAAGAGACGCTATGTAGTTTTTGCGTATTTTGTAAAATTTCTTTTTTAAGCTGGCTAAGTCGCGTGTCTGCTGCCACAGGTAAAGACCATTGCCCTTGCGTGGTAAGAAAAAAAGGAATGCATTGTGTAAAAAAACTAAAGGATCGGATGCGTTTTTCCATAAAATCTGGTATATTTACACTAACATTTAAAAGCCCGTAAACAGTATTTTGGCTGTTTTTTAGGGGTGTTATATATTGTAATAATAATGTTCTGTCGCGGTGGATTTTAGGCGGTAACCAATAAGGGGTGGTGTTAAGAGATATTTTTTGTACATCAACGTTTTGTGTTTGTGGCGAGGGGGCGCTATAAAATGCTGTGCGTCCTTGAGTATTATAGGCGCGTATGTGTACTTGCTTTGCATAATTGGACGCTTCTGAAGGACTCGGGGCGTTGGAAGCAGCAAAGAAAAAAGGCAGTATGGTGGTGAGAGAAATGTTCATGGGGCCGCGTGCATCCGACATGGCCTGGGTGAGTTCTTGAGTTAACAGCTCTTCTTGAAAGGGAATGCGCAAAATATTGCGCTGTACTGTTTGTATGAGTACAGGTGTAAAGCGCTGTATCCATTGATAGTTATAGTTGTCTTGTATGTTTACTGTGGTGGCAAATTGACGCATTTGGGCATGCACGGTGCTAACAATGTGCTGGCGTGCATAAAAATAACCAAGGGCAAGAAAAATACTTATAATGCCTATAAGGCCCATAAGAATAGGGACGGTTTGGCGTGTAACAATTCTATATCGCCAAGGCACAGAGACAAGCATGTTTTATCTTTGTATGGCGCTGCGAGCACTTTGAATATCGGGGTAGTCAGAAAAAAGGCTAGAAAAACCACTGCCCACAAAAATTTTGCGAAGTTGAGGGCGTAAGCCACAAATGACTACAGCACCACCCAAGGGGTCTAAGGTCTTGCCTATATTTAGCAGACCGCGCAAACCTAAAGAGCTGATGTAGTCCACATCATTCAAATTTAAAATCATATGCGTCATGCCATCGTCTATAAGTTCTTTACAAGAGCTTTCAAAACTTGTTGTTGAATACGCATCCCATCTTCCCGATAAATGAACTACGTAAGCATCGGGGTATTTATTGACTTGTATTTCCATAGCGGCCTCTTTTCTTAGTCATGACAATGGCAAAGACAATGTTGCCTTTTTTGTGTAAGATACTTTGTAAGCATATTTTTCGTTATTATGCCTACGTTTTAGAAAAATGCAAGAAAAATGCTTACGCTGTTGGAAAAGCCATTTCTATGGTGTGATGGATTTTTTTGCTGAGTAAAAATAAAAGCGTGGTTCACAACCTCTGTGAGCACGCTTTTATTCACCAACCCCCTGAGAAGCGGCTATCCAAAAAAACATTTGTACAAGAAAGTTATTAGCAAATATTATACCAATGTTTTTCAGGTTGATTGATTTACTTTTTGAGGAGGGAATATGCACTTTTGCCAGCGCTAAAAAGTTGTCCCTTTCCCCTTCAAATCCCTCCTATCTCCTCAATACGTGCCAGTAAATAACAGTTTCACGTTGTGCAAATAAAAAAGCTTCTGCTAAAAAAATACGTAGAATTTATGGTAAAAATTTGCCCAAAAAATGGGCGCTGTCAATTTTTTGGGCACCGAAAAGTGGTCTTAAAAGAGTGCCTAAAAAAAGCGCACCTCCGAAGAAGCGCGCTTTTACTGTGTAACAGAAAGTTCTTTTTTATGAATATGACAATTTAATTTCTGCGTTCAAAGCTGATAATGCTCCACGTTTTTTTACCATTATAGGTATAAGGCTTGGCTAAGGCTGTGAAAGTGCCATTTCTGTCGCTGTTGTCATCAACATTATAAAGATAGCCTTCCATTCGAATGACACCATTGGCAATGGTTTGGGCTTTAGTTACCTTGGCGTAATACACGGCTTCACCGTCGGCACCATCAAAAATATATTTGCGGCCGTCGAAGGTAAAGCGCCCAGAGGAGCTAAATTTTTTGATATTATAATTGAAGTATTTGTTTATGCTTTCTCTAACAAATTTGGCATCAATGCTGAGTTTGTCACCGGCAGGTTTAATTCTGCTTTTATAGTTATTTATGTAATTGTGCCAGATACCAAAACGAATCATTTCGCCGGGGTTACGCTCATCGAGCACTTCTTTGGCTGTAAAGTTATACATATACAGCTCAGTAAAGTTAGAAAGAAAGGTACTCATCCGCTTCATTTCTTTAGAAGAAAAATTGTTTGCTTGGGCAGATGTGCCTAAGGAGATTAAACTAAATGTCATAAAAGCTACTAAAAAATACTTTGAGAAACATGTTTTCATAGAAACTCCTTAAGATGATGCTAAAGATTATTTGACTCAAGAATGTATCTCGAGCTATATAGACTTTTCTTATAGGGTATAATGTTTTTTTTTGCAACATTTGGCATAGTATATGCTAAACTTTTTTGTAGGAAAGTTTCACAATAAGGGATGTTTTGTACCGTAGGGGCGCGTATGCCAAGTAAGATTTTTTTAAGCATCATAGGGTGCCTTGCCTTAGCGGCCTATGCGTGGTTGGTGGCAGTACTCTTGTTGACACGTCAAACAGATGTTTTATTACTAGTAAGCATCGCTGCAACGACGTTTTTTCTTTGGAGTATATGGTATGCCTTTTTGCATAAAAAAAAATTACTCTTGCTCTTGTGTATACTCTTAGGTTTGTTATCCATAGGGGTAACATTTATGGCGGCGGTGGTTGTCATGGAGCCTGAACTTGTGGGGATGTGTGCAATGAAAATTGCATAAAATGTATATTTATATAGAAACAATTTTTTACTTAGGAGAGAGAGATGTTGAGAAAATCGTGGTTTATGAGTGTGGCTTTACTTTTGTTGGCAACTTTTATGGGTTCTGTAGTTGCTGAGGCAAGACCAGCTTGGGTGTCTGTTTCTTACTCTGGATTTTCTTTGCACCGTAACCCAAATCAAAATGATGTGAACGGTGAAGGTTATTATTTTGCTAAAATTATAGCTACTTGTGTGAATAATAGTTCTGATAAAACTATTTCTAGCATTACAAGTCGTAGCATGGGCTTTTCTGCCAATGCCACAGGCAATGGTACCAGCATTGGCACCGCCACCGGTAGCATTACCATTAGTAATCCTGAAAGTCTGACCCCAGTGGGTCCCGGTGAAAGCTTTAGAATAGAATACAGCGTGCCTGTATTAGGCCTTAATGGTGGCAGTGTAGCTCCTTTTAATAGCAGCAATGGCCCGCGCTTAAGCAGATATAGCTTAAAGCATGACTTTCAAGTGCAATAAGAGAGCATTTTAGTAAAATATGCTAAGCTTTTCTGAGGGAAAATCTGAAAAGGTTCTCCCTCAGATAAGAGAATTTTGTTTTTTTACATTTTTAGCCAATTTTTTCGCCAATTGCCATTGTTTTTCACGACTAGTGGCTCGCCCATCTAATTTAGCGGCTTTAATGTGTCGCAAAATATTACCTATCTCAGGGCTGGATGTCAGTCCAAATTCTGCTGAAAGCAAATCCTTTCCTGTGACCTCAATTTTTTCATGCCGCCACGTGGTAATGTAGCGCGACAAAGCCATGCGCAATTCTTCGCTATGGGTGCGCGCCATCATAAAGAGCAAGGCTTCCAAAGTAGCACTGGATAAAATAGTGCATAGTTGGCTTATTTTTTGTTTTTTATGGTGCCACTGTTTGACCAAGGGACGCAGACTGCGAATGTCTTCGCGTAAACCAAGAATTTCTTCTTGCTGTACTTGAGGTATGCCCAATCTTTGTAAAATTCCTTGGCATTCTCCGTAATTGTAGCGATGGCATAAGCCTAATATATATAAAATCCAGCGCCTTGGTTTATCTTCAAAGTACAGCAATTGGTACCAGTCGTGTATATCCTTTAGGGAGTAGAGCAATTCTTGCCTTTGAGGAATAAGTCGTAACAGTGGGTGAATAGCACTTAAAATTCCCAGAACATCCAAATGCCAGAGACAAGAGACGGGATTAAATTCGTCGAAAATGCTGCGCATTTCGTGGTACAAACGCGCACCAGACAGCTTATCAATAAGGTTGAGCGTAAGAGCATTTTTAATGAGCTGTTCTGTTTTGGGACCTAATTTAAAGTTATAGCGCTGCGCAAAGCGCACAGCACGTAAACAGCGCGAGGGGTCTTCCACAAAACTTAAAGTATGCAACACGCGTATGCGTTTGTCATGTATATCTCTTTGGCCTCCAAAAAAATCTACCAATTGCCCAAAGACATTTTTTCCCAAATGCATAGCCAAGGCGTTGATGGTGAAATCTCTGCGGAATAAATCAAGCTTGATGGAAGAAACTTCCACTGTGGGCATGGCAGCAGGGTATTTGTAGTATTCTAAACGGGCTGTGGTGACATCTATGTGAATGTCTTTGCCTTCATGATTTTTAAAAATAACGATGGCTGTTAAAAATTCTTGATGGGTACGCACCCGCCCGCCCACATGCTTGGCTAATGCCTTGGCATAGGTGATACCATTGCCTTCCACCACAATATCTATATCAAAATTGGGGCGATCTAGCAAAATATCTCGTACAAAACCACCCACAACATAGGCTGTCATGTGTAAATCATCTGCAATACTGCCGGCAGTTTCTAAAAATGAAATAATATGCTGTGGCAATCTATCACGAAGAAGTTTTGTTAAGTACCGTGTTTTATTACTCTTGTATTGCTGTGTTGTAGGGCTTGGGCCATTCATAAAAATATGCACAAGGTCTGTACGAGAAACCACACCCACTACCACGTCATTTTCCACTATAGGTACAAGGCTTTGCCGAGAGTCCACAATAACTTCAATAAGCTCCAGTAGGCTTGCTTCAGGGGGTAGGGTGTAAATATCCTTTTGCATATAGGTTTCAAATTCGAGTAACTTATGATTTACAGCGCGACCAGCAGTGTGGGCGTCTAAAATACCAACACAAGATCGCGTACCTTTTTTAAAAACAGGCACTGCTTTTAAATCGAAATGCACCATAAAATGGTAGGCATCTTCAATGCTAATATCTTCTTCAATACCCAAAGCCGGAGAGGACATGTAGTCCTTTGCACATTTTTCCGGATGGCTTTGGCTGTAGATATTTTGAAAAATAATTTCACGCACTTCTTGTATGGTTTTATGGCGTACCGAAGCAGAAGCCGCATAAGCATGCCCGCCACCGCCCAATGCCGTACAAACGTGCCCTACATTAATTTCTTCGCGCCGACTACGAGCCACCACCGTAATACGATCGCCCATGCGCCCTAAAGCAAAAAGCACTTCAAAACGTTCCATTTCCATAAGCTTATGTGCTAAAAAGGCAAAATCACCTAGATAATGCTCCATGGAGGCATCAGCTATAATTACAGGCACATTGCCTGCCTGATAGGTGGTGGCAGATTCTAGCAAGCCATAGAGGGCATGCACATGAGCCGCTGTAAGTTCATGGGCCGCTATGTCGCCTATGGAGCTGACATCCATACCTTTTTCTAAAAGCCACGCCGCCGCGCGCAAGTCTTCTGCTTGGGTTGAAGTATAGGTAAAGGAGCCAGTATCTGCATAAATTCCCAGACCCAAGATAGTGGCATCTTGGCAAGATATATCTATTTTTTGGCTTTGTAGCTCTTTAACAAGCAGGGTTACTGTGGCACCCACACGATCTGTATGATTGTATGCGCTGGATATATCGTCATTAGATATGGGGTGATGGTCCCAAATGTGCACTTCTATATCTTGTCGCTCTAACAGATCGCTGACATGACTTAAACGGCTTCTTTGTTTGGTATCCACTACAACCAAGGTGGATATTTTATTCCAAGGAATATCTTCATTTTTTTGAAAATTATACATGAAAGAAGCTGTTTCTGTATAAAAAACATGCAAAGCTTTTTCTTGAGTTCCAGGAAAAAGTAAGATGGCGCCAGGATAGAGAAATTGTGCTGCAATAATGGCGGCAAAAGCATCAAAGTCTGCATTGACGTGACAAGTAATAAGTGTGTCGTTAGCTGAAGAGAGTATGTTTTTTTGTATTTTATGTTCGCAAGTCATGAGGCACTCTTGATTTTTTAATAGCACTTCGAGGGTGATAGCGCTGATGTATTTCTTGCAAGCGTCGTGGCTGAATGTGTGTATAAATTTCTGTTGCACTAATGTCACTGTGCCCCAAAAGCAATTGTACTGTGCGCAAATCGGCACCGCCTTCTAAAAGGTGTGTAGCAAAGGAGTGACGAAAAGTATGCGGAGAAATGTTGTGTCGTATGCCTGCTTCTAAAGCATATTTTTTCACTAATTTCCAAATATATTGGCGTGTAAGTCCACGTCCTGAACGATTAACAAAGATAAAATCTTCTTTTGGGGTGAATTGAGGCCGCCAATATTGTATATATTCTTCCAATAATTGCATGGCTTGGTCGTGCATGGGCACATACCTTTCTTTGGAGCCTTTGCCAAAAATTCGCAAGATACGCCTTTGCGCGTCTACATCTAAGAGGCGCAACTGACAAAGCTCTGAAACTCGCAAACCCGAAGCGTACAGCAATTCCAAGATGCAACGGTCTCGCTGACCGGCGCGTTCTCCTAGAGGGGGTCTTTCTAAAAGGTTTTGCACTTCTTCTTGAGTTAAAAATTCCGGTAATAAGGAAGGTAATTTGGGACTTTCTAATAATTTTGCAGGGTTTTTTGCAAAAACACCTTGTTCTACCAAATGAGCAAAAAAACCTCGCAAACTGGATACATGTCGCGAAAGGGTGCGTCCGGCATGGCCGCGCCTTTGTAGCCAAGCCAAATAGAGAAAGAGCTCATGCTCTTGAAAAGAGCGAGCATTCTCAAGAGCACTTTCCTCTAAAAAAGTAAGGAAGTTCTTTAAATCATGCCCATAGCCAGCAGCCGTATGTGGCGAAAGCCCTCTTTCTGCCAACAAGGTGTCTAGCCATTCTTCCATGTTCTTGTGCCAAAAAGAGGCATTGCTTGCCGTGCAATGTGATGCCATTTGTTCCATGGAAATAGAGGCTTAATCTTTTTCTGAAGAAGGAGCTTCAGAGGTCTCGGGTGCGTCAGGTAATACACGGCTGCCATTGCGTACTTTTTCTAAAAAAGCATCGCGGCAATCGTAGCTACAAAAACGGTGAATAACATCGCCATCTTTTACAGTAATGCTACTATCTTTTTCAATGTAGGTACCACATTCGGGATCTTTCACCATTTCGCCAGCAGCCACTTTTTTTTCCATGGAATTTTCTTCGGCATTTTTGGCTTTTTTCTTTTTTATATCATTGGCAAAAAGACGATAGAGCGCATAGCATGCCAAAGCCAAAATAATCCATTTCCACATATTTTTACCCTCGTTATTCTATATCTTTTTGGTAGATTTTCATATCTTCTACACTATAATCAAGTAAAGCAAGGTTGGTGCTAACCTCATGCAATAACTTTTGTGCGTCTGCTTCGTGGGCCAATATATCTTGCTGCAACACATCGCGCAAGGGAATTAATACAAAGGCCCTTTGCCACATACGTGGATGCGGCAGTATGCATACAGGGTCTGTTTGCACCTCATGCCCAAAGAGTAAAAGATCAAGATCTATGTTACGAGGTCCATAGCGTAAAGCTGTATCAGGGCTACGCTCTCTGCCAAGTTCATTTTCTATACCCTGCATAAATTGCAATAGTTTTAAACCTGTCCATGAGGGGGTACAATCTAAGGCAATTGTTTGATTATAAAACCAATCTTGATCTTTATAACCTTGTGGTTCGGTAGAATAAATGGGGGACGAGGCTATAAGGGTGAGCCCTTCAGTCACTTTTAAGGTTTCTCTGGCGGCGCCAAGAAAAACCCTGCTTTGCCCTTTGTTGGAACCAAGACTTATATATGCTCTTAAATGAGTATTCATATTTCTCGTAATCCTATAATCTATGATATGTTATTTCTTGGAAGAAATTCTGTTGGTAACATTATGCAAAATCCACTTGGGGTCAAGCCATTCCAAGGGGCTTACTTCTATACCATTCACTAATATACCAAAATGCAAATGGTCGCCAAAGGCCATGCCCGATACGCCAGTGGTACCAATGATATCCCCTTTTTTTACCACATTTCCTTGCTTTGTTGTGATATCTGTAAGGTGAGAGTATAAAGACATAAGCCCAAGGCCATGGTCTACAACTACAAGGTTACCATAGATACCCACATTGCCGGTAAAAACGACAGTACCATTATTGGCGGCGGGAACTTTATCCTCTTTAACGGAAGCAAGGTCATGCCCTAAATGCCATTGATTGTCTATAACCTTTCCTTTGTAGGTATAGGATCGGTATTCTCCGTAACCTGCCCGAGAAGCCGAGCGTGGTAAACGCATAAAAGCCCCCTGCCACAAGAGTTTGTCTTGGCTTTTTTGTCCAAGTTCATAAAGAAAAGTGGTGTTGGCTAGGCGTATGTCGCTATTAATAATTAAAAATCGTTCTAAAGGGTTAGCAGCACTGGGGGCAAGGTCGTACAGTTTTTGACTTACTGATTCTAAAAAACGATCTGTGATTTTTATGGTGTCTTCCTTAAATTTTCTGTCGTTGGCATGCAGACGAAAATCTAAACGCACCGTATTGCCTGCAAGATCACTTACCACCAATTTGGGTTTAAAATCTTCCATCTTCATGTTGTGAGGAAAGGCAAAAAGGCAGATGAAATTTTTATCTTCTTGCATATATGCAGGGAAAAAATGTTCGCCCAATTGTATGCCACTGTTTAAAACCCCCTCATTAACGGAAAAGTATAATACGCCGGCACCGCCACGACGTATGGTAGGTGGGGAAGAAAGCATGCTTACTTTGGGCGGTACGGAATCTAGCGTTACAGGCAGAGTAAGAATGGTACTATTACCAAGGCCAAAAGAAGCTAGCGAAGCGTCTTTAGCTTTGATCTCTAAGGCAAATTTCCCTTCAGGCACGGGAACATTTTTAAAAGAAAATTGCACATTTTCATGTGTTTGGTACGGTGAAAAATGCTTGGAAAATACAGGAATAACTTGATCTTTGTAGCGTAAAATCACTTCCACAGATCGCACTTTAGAAATGTCTTCCATTTTGAGTGTTAACTGCGACTCTGGGGAAATAAAGCCGGTATTAGGCTCAAGCACTACCATGGGGCCGTCGCTGTCTTCATAAAAAAGGTAGCCGCCATAGGCGAGCACACTTAACAAAAGCACAATAAGTATTTTAGGGAAAATAGATCTTGATTTCATAAGAACCTGCAAGGGCTAAGGTGATTACTTTGTTTGCAGAGAAGATACTGCTTTTTTTTGTTCACTATCAATGCCATATGTTATACAAGGTCTGTGAGAGCTTGTCATTAAGAGAAAAGGAAAAATTTTTGTACGCCTTACGAGGGGGCAACATAGCAGACCTTTGCTATTGACATAGTATAAGAAATTTGTTCTTAAAGTGAGTTACAAGTGGAATCAATAAAGCAAGAATGAAGGAAATATGTACGATAGTTGGCACAAAAAAGGGCAGAATCCAGAGTTTCGTCCCAGAAATACTCAATGGTTGTCAAAAGCTTCGCAAAAAAGAGCTGCACAAGGCAGAGAAGAACCTGCGCAAAACCTTTTTGATCCTAAAAGATTACGAAAGGTTATGGTGCGCCATTTGCGAGAGCATGTAGGCATAGTGGATGAAAACGTATTGCATGCCATGGAAAGTGTACCTCGCCACGAGTTTGTGCAAGAAGTTTTTCGTATGCAAGCTTATGAAGATCGCCCTTTACCCATAGGCTTTGGTCAAACTATTTCACATCCTTCTACGGTGGCGTATATGACGCAACTTTTGCGCGTAGAAAAGGGTATGCGTGTACTAGAAATAGGCACAGGCTCTGGCTATCAATCGGCCATATTGTCGTTTTTGGGTTGCCTTGTGTACACAGTAGAGCGCATACCAGAACTATACGAAGCTACGCGCCATCTATTAACGCATAAAATTCCCATGAAAAATATATACATGAAAAGAGATGACGGTACCTTAGGCATGGCCGAGGCGGCACCTTTTGACCGCATCTTGGTGACAGCCGGGGGCCCTGAAATTCCAAAACCTTTGGTACGCCAATTAGACGAAGGCGGCATTATGCTTATTCCAGTAGGAGAGCAAAAACGTTCTCAAAGGCTTATGCAAGTGCGCAGGGAAAATGGCACTGTGTTAGTGAAAGATGTGGGGAGCGCCGTTTTTGTGGACTTGGTGGGCAGCCATGGTTGGTAGTGATGGCACGCTAAACACTTTTCCTTATCAATAGAAATCTCTGTCCCTTAGAGAGCAATAAAAAATTTGCATATTTGTGTATTATAAAGGAGTAAAATTATGTCTTCGTGTTCTTCGTGTAGTGGCGGTGGTGATGGCAACAAAAGTGCTAATGCCGCCATGGCTTTGCAAGAAAAGCTTATTTCTTCTACCCTTGGTAAAATTCGTCACAAATTATTCATTATGAGTGGCAAGGGGGGTGTGGGTAAAAGCTCTGTAACGGTAAACACTGCGGCGGCTTTGGCAGCCAAAGGCTTTAAAGTGGGCATTTTAGATGTAGATATTCACGGCCCCAGCGTACCAAACCTTTTGGGTTTGAATGCAGGCATAGAAATGGATGAAAGCGGCTCTTTAATGCTTCCGGCAGCATATAATGAAAATCTTCATGTTATTTCCATGGACTCGCTGCTGAAAGAAAAAGACAGTGCTGTGCTTTGGCGTGGCCCTAAAAAAACAGCGGCTATTCGTCAATTTATTTCTGATGTGCAATGGGGTGAACTGGATTTTTTGCTTATTGACTCGCCTCCCGGTACCGGCGATGAGCATATGACTATTTTGCAAACCATTCCCGATGCCTTGTGCGTGGTGGTAACGACGCCGCAAGAAATATCCTTGGCAGATGTGCGTAAGGCTCTAAACTTTTTACAGCATGCCAAAGCCAATGTGCTTGGTGTGGTGGAAAATATGAGTGGGCTTTTTTGTCCGCATTGTCACGAGGCTATACATTTATTTAAAAAAGGTGGGGGTAAAACCTTGGCCGAGCGTTATGGCTTAAAGTTTTTAGGTGATATTCCTTTAGATCCGGCTACAGTGGTGGCTGCGGACAGCGGTGTGCCTGTGGTCTTTTTAGACGCACCATCGCCTGCAAAGCGTGGTTTTTTACAGTTAGCCGATAATATTATTGCGGCAGCTTCTAATAGCTTAGAGGCTTTAGCCAGTAATCATGAATAAAGGGTTTTGCACAATTATTTTTTGCAATTTTTTTGTGCTGTTGTAAAAAAATATCAGGAGAAGGCTATGTTTCGTAAAACAGTACCTTTATTTTTTGTCATATGCTGTTTTTTATCTACTTTCGCTATTTATGACGCTATAAGTGCAACGCATGGCGCTGCTATTGGTACTGTGAAAAATAGAGCACTGAGTGCTGATAAGAGCATCACTATTGGTTCCGCTTTAGAAGGAAATGTTTTTCTAAAAAATGCGCAATGGTATCAGTATATAGATGCTCAACAGATTCAACTTGTAGATTTTATAGCCGATGTAGATCTTTCTCGCATCCCTGGTTTTGATGAGCAAGCAAAAGAGCAACTTTCTAAGGTGTTAGTAAGGCTCACTGTTCAATTTGAAGTGAACAAAGACGCTTCTTTACAAATTCGTGTTGTGGGATTTAGTACACCTTATGGAATTATTTATGCTTCAGATTCAGAGCAAAATGGCAGGGAAATTATGAATATTCTTTATAAGAATGAAATCCCAGATTTTCGCCCCGCCTTGCGCAATATGCTCGCTGCACAAGTGAAAAGTCTATCTGCCTTAAAAGAGGAAGTAACAGAAAAGCCGCAGATTTTGACTTATTCGCTAGAGAGCAAGAAGCTTTTTGCATTTGCTGATACGTTTCGTTACTCTGACAAAGTATTTAATATTGAAATTCGGGGAGGCCAAGAGGGCACATTAGAATTATGTGAATACAAAAATATATGCACGCGAAACGGAGAAAACTTTATCTGCAAAGGAAAAAACGGTTCAAATGAAGTATCTGGAAAAATAACATCTGCCGGCCTTGAAATAGGTGTGATTCATGATAGTGTGCAATGTACTGCCCCTATTTCTTTTGTGGGAAAATATACTAAGTTTTCTCTCGAAGAGACACCTAAGCTTACTGTTCATAAAAAGCGTGTAAAGCCTCTTCAATATGACGATGCGGAAGATTTAGCAGGATATTCTTTAGAAGAGGAAAGTGGTGAAATGATTACTGTTTTAGATCAAAATAATGTAAGAATCCTTGATAAGTTTGTAAACACATGGATTGATGTGGAATACCTAAGTTACTCTGCGTATTTTGAATCAGCAGGTGAAAATACAACTTTTTATGTTTTGTACAAAGTAAATGGTAAAAACCCCATGGACATACAATAATAAAAGGAGGCAAGCATGAAAATCGATTTTGTGCAAGATGGTAGCACCCTAACGGCCAGTATTGAGGGAAGCATTGATACCACAACTGCTACGGAACTTGAAAGCCAATTAGAAGCAAAGAGAGAGGGAATTACCAAACTCATTCTTGATTTTAGCGCTGTGGCCTATGTTTCTAGTGCCGGGCTTCGCACACTTCTTATAGCCAGTAAGTATATGGCAAAGTGCGGAACCATGATTATAAAAAATGTGAATAGTGATGTTCGCGAAGTGTTTGAAATGACAGGATTTGATACTATTCTCAACATGGAATAATAACCTATTGCAAAAATCAATTTTACGCAGGCTGTTCAAAAATAGTGAAATTCGAGGAAGCGGAAAAAATCAAGATGTGCAGTGTATTAGCTATGCATAGCAATGTGATTTTTTTGCGCTGATGACACAGATTATTGTTTTTCAACTGCTTGATAAGGATGTGATTTATGTCAAACAGCATAAAAGTATTTCAGCACAACAAACAAAATGCTCTGATACTCCCTCTTAAGCTAGATGCTTTTTCCATACTTAAAGAATGGTTGTCGGACATAGCCATGGAGCTTGGACTTGCAGAAAAGTTTAAGCAACACCTATTGATTGTGGCCGATGAGATTTTTACAAACAATATACAATACGCTCATCCAGAAAATATTGATGATTCTGCAGCACAAATTACGTTAGAAGTGGCTTTTGATTGTGATGCTTCCATGCTTATACTCACATTTTCTGACAATGGCGTTGCATTTGATCCGTTAGGGATAGAAGAACCAGACATACATGCTCCATTAGAAGAGCGACGCATTGGCGGTTTGGGTATTTTTTTAGTAAAAAAACTTATGGATAGTGCAGAATATACCTATGAAAATGGGCTGAATGTATTGACCCTTAAAAAACATTGCGCCTTGTCAGAACGTCATGAAGCAGAGCAGGCTACGCACGTGAAATAGGTAAGGGGGTCCATTGTAAAGCCATAATGGTAATGTCGTCAGACTGTTCTGCATCGCCAGCATGTTCCTTTACTGCTTGACTCACCTTTGTCACAAGACTGTTGACGGTATTGTTGCCTTCTAGAACAGTATAGAGACGGTGTAAACCAAATTGCTTCTGAGTAGGGGACATAGCTTCTGTTACACCATCGGTATAAAGAAGCAGCATATCTTCAGGTAAAAGCTGTATTTGGCTATTCGTATAGTTTATGCCTTCCATAACTCCTAGAGCAACAGATTTTGTAAGCGCTAGAGGGGCGATAGCTTCGTCTTTGCGCACAATGAGCGGTGCATCGTGTCCTGCATTAGTATAGGTCAGCTCGCCTGTGCGAATATTAAAAATTCCACAAAATAAAGTAACAAACATACAGCTATCATTTTCTTCAGCTAGTTCATCATTGACAAATTGTAAAACTTTTGCGGGATCTCTTTCATGCTCTGCTATGCCTTTAACTAAGGTTTTTGTTACGGCCATAAAGAGAGCCGCTGGTACACCTTTGCCGGAAACATCGCCCACAGAGAAGAAAAGTAAGTCTTCATCAAAAATAAAAAAGTCATAAAAATCGCCACCCACCTCGCGGGCAGGAAGCAGTGAGGCAAAAATATCAAATTCTGTTCGCTCAGGAAAAGGTGGAAAATTCTTTGGCACAAAGCTTTCTTGAATAGTGCGTGCGATTTTGAGTTCACTTTCAATACGTTCTTTGGCGGCGGTTGCAGTGGTAAGATTGTCAATATATCTTTTAAGATCTGTACGCATATGCTCAAAGGCTAGCGTTAATTGTCCGATTTCGTCAAAATGTTTAATCTTTGGCAGTTGCGAATCTAATTTACCTGTCGCAATTTCTTCTGTACTTTTTGAAAGCTGGCGTAAAGGCTTTGTCGCTCCATAAGCCACTATGCTCACTAAAATGACTGTGACTGCTATGCCGATAAAGGCAAAAAAAGCGGCGATAAGTGTTTGTGTATGAAGTTCAGAAAGCAATTCCTCAACGGGAACATACAGAGCAAGGCTCCACCCGCTTGATGGAAGGGGATTGTATATGACTTCTACATTTTCTTTTGTTTCAATATTTATAAGCGAAGCAATACCTTTTTGACCACTGGTCATTTTTTTAGCTAATTCTTCGAGTTTTGGCGCATTATAGGCTTTAGCAACATCGTAAATGCTGTTGGCAAATTTTATAGTAAATGTATTATTATGTTGGGCTATAAAGATACCATTGCGACTTAAAAGAAAGGCACTCCCTGTTTTATATACTTTTATATCGGCCATTATTTTTTGTAGCCATTGAATACTTATATCTGCAGTGACAATGGCGAAAAAAGTTTTTTTACCCTCGGCATCTTGCTTGTATACTGGCACAGAAAAGGTTGTCATGGAAGTATTACCGCCTCCCTGATCATAATAGGGCTCACCCCAAAGAGGTTTGCCTGCTTCTTTAGGCAATGTATACCAATCTTGCAGCCAATATTCATACTTGTCATCGGCAAGGTTTGACTGATGTAGCTTGCCATCTTTTTTGTGATAATATGGTGCGTATCGCTCGGGGGCGTTAGGTAAAGCCTTATGAGCAAAAGCAATAGTTGCTCCATATATATCCGGTTGAGATTCCACAAAATTTACAAGTATTTTTTTTAGTTCTTCTGTAGTAAAGTCTTCTGTAGTAAGGCGATAAGCAATATAGCGAGGAATTTGCTCTACTCTTTGTAAAATGCGCTCAATTTTTTCTGTTGTGGCCATGGCGAGAGTGTTTGCCTGATCAAGACTCATTTTTTGAAGAGTACGCTCTGTTTGTAAGTAGTTGTAGATAAATACAGATAAAAAAGTACAGGTAATGGTAAAGGTAATATAAAGACTGAGCCTAGTACTAAAAGATTTTTTTTGCATTGTTTCACCATAAAAAGAACATAAATTCTTAGATTTTATATTTATAACGTGTACAGTACAAAACAGAAGCTTTCTTAGCAAGTCTATTTCATGGGCCATTGCCTCTTGGTTAGCTATGCAAAACAAAAAAAAGTATTATTTGATGATGTGCAGTGTGATTTTTTTCCTGAGAGGGGGAACTTTTTTTAGGGAAAAAAAGTTCCCCCTCTCAGACTCTCCCCTTCAAAAAAACCATTGTTTCAGTATATTACCTTAAAATTAGTATTTTCGCGAAGCTGCTGTTTGTAGAGGTTTTCCCATGAAGCTTTTTTTAATGGATGTATCACGCTTTCAAGATAAGAGTTTTTTTGATGCGGCTTTTTCTCGTGTGCCTTTATGGCGACAAGAGAAAGTTCTTGCATTATATCACGAAAAAGATCGCTGTCTTTCTCTTGGGGCATCTTTGGCTTTTGACTATGGTTTAAATGCTTATGCCATTCCTTCTTCTTGCAGGAAGATAGCCTTAAATAAATATGGAAAACCGCATTTGAGTGAGTTTCCGCAAATTCAATTTAATCTTTCACATTCCGGAAGGCTGGCAGGTGCGTTATTTTCAGATGTGGCGGTAGGTTTTGATGTGGAGGAGATAGAATATGCTACAGAGAATGAGGTGTTAGAAAATAGGATATTTCATCCCCAAGAAAAATTGTTTTTACAAGAAAAGCCCATGCGGTTATTAAGGGCTCGATGTCAATTTTTTTATGCCCTATGGACTTTGAAAGAAAGCTATCTTAAGGCTCTGGGCTGTGGTCTTTCCCTAGAGCCCAATACACTCTTTTTTCCTTTAGATATCTTGCGAAAACTAGGAAAAAGCCATGAGCATTGGTTTGTTTTTTCCTATGAAGACTGGACTTTAGGCAGTTTATTATTACAACATGAAAATGCCACGTATGCATTGGCATTTTGCAATAAGGCTAAAAGTAAATTCACGCCTCATATTATATGGATTTAACAGGCTTGTGTTTTGTTTTACTCGACTATTCAAACAGTATCAACAGGACAATGTAATGGTTTTTTTTTTGAAGGGGAGAGTTTGAGAGGGGAAACTTTCTTTTCCTAAAAAAAGTTTCCCCTCTCAAAAAAAGAATTTAACCAGCATTTCCCATGTATTATTTAACTATCCTCAAAAGCAAGTCCATTTTGTACGTGCCAAGAACGTACTAAATCTTTAGCGGCTTTCAGATCTTTTGCGCTCATTTTTTCAGCTAAAGCATCTCGGCTGGTATCAGCAGAGTCAATAAGTTTACGCGCGGCCATATCGTAATAGGCCCATGCTTTAATAGTATCTTGTTCAACGCCTTCGCCATGAGCATACATGGAGGCAAGCACAAAGTACCCTGTTTCATTAAAATATTCACTGGCTAACTCAGCATATTCAAAGGCTTTTTCATAATTTTGCTCTGTGCCAAGTCCCGAATAGTAATAGTAGCTAAGTAGGCCAGTGCCAAGAAAATCGCCTTCTTCTGCGGCAATTTGAGCATATTTAAAGGCTTTGGCATCGTCTTTTTCCATGGGGCTGCCTTGATGGTACATCCAACTGAGTACGGCATTGCTAAGGGGTTCGTCCTTGCTTTTTTGAGCGTATTCAAAGGCTAACTTGGGGTCTGTGTCAACGGCCCCTTCGCCGGCAAAGTAGAAAAAGGCCAGCAGGGCAAAAGCTTCTTCATCCTTCTCTTTTGCTCCTTTAAGGGCTGCTTTGTACGAAGCCTCCGGATCTTGCTTAATGCCATAAATTTCTCCAAAAATAAGCAAGTCTGATAGGGTGGTAGCCGCGTAAGGGTTTTCTTTGGCTGTTTCGCGTAAAAGTGCTAAGCCTTCTTTGGTATTCTTATATTCTGTGGTTGAAATATAAATGAGAGCAAGAACATGCTTTGCAAGGAGGTTGCCTTGGGCCATGGATTTTTTTAGCCAGTAGACGGCAGCGTTAATATTTTCTGGTACGTCTTCGCCAAACCAATAGCTGGAGCCAAGATCAGCTTGAGCTTCTGCATCGCCTTTCACGGCGGCGTCATACAGTGCTTTAGCTTTTCCGGTTAAGCCTTCAGCACTGGGATGTGCTTCATTTTGAGCCAAACCTTCAAAGGCAGAGTTAAAAAGTCTTTTGAGGTCGGATTGCGAGTCATCAGAGCTGTCATGTGTACCGCCTATGTTTGGTAAAAGCGGGCTTTGTGGTTGATTTGTTGCCACTACAGGCGGGGGATTTTGCGCGGTATAGCTGTGCGGGCTTCCAGAAGCTATTTGCGGTTCAATACCAAGATTGCGTAAAAAATCTATGGCATCGGCCGCCATTAAAGAACCATGTAAGGTGGCTGCGCCGTCATCATCGGTGGCAATCCAAGTATTAATGCCTACAACTTCACCGCGGCTATTTATAAGGGGGCCGCCGCTGTTTCCTTGTGAAATGGGCGCCGTATGGGCTATACTTCTTCTACCGTTGGAATGCTGTATAAATGTGCTTACGGCACCTTCACTGTATACTACAGGGGGGATGTTGGCATTGGAGCCTTCTATTAAATTATCCATCTTTTGATCAAATTGTGTCACCAAATAAGGAAAACCCCAAGCACTGACTCTATCTGTACGATTAATATTTAAATTAAAATTTAAAACGGGCAGGGCTATGGGCGGAGAAAATTTAAGCAAGGCAAAATCTGACACATCGTCATCAATCCACTCAATAACTTCTGCTGGGACAGGTCTAAAACCTTGACCGCCAATATAAAAATCAGTGCCGCCTTCTACCACGTGCCCATTGCTCAATACATAGCCATCGGCCACAACAAAACCTGTACCCATGCTTACGCCATCATCTTCGCGATGATATATAAATACAGTGCTTTGTTCCATTTTTTTAGCTATGGCTATGCGTCTTTGCTCTGCTCTTTGAACCATTCTATCAAAGTTTTCTGAGGCATGTGCTACAGGTAGCGTCACGACGATACCGCTTGTATGCAGACAAAAAAATGTCATAAAAAAATATATGAAGAAGGGTTTTTTCATAGCAGTCCTCAGAGGTATAAGTGTGTAATATGGCGTAAAACATAACAAAAAGACTTTTACTTGACAATATAAAAATAGGCAAAGATAGAGAAAACATGACGGAAGTAATTCTTCTTGTTTTTATGAAAAGACTGTGTCACATAAGGTCTTGAAAATGTTGTTTTTGTATATATACTAATTATTTTGAAGGAAGTTTATCATATGAAAGGTACTCTCTATTTTTTTCTTTTTGCTCTTTTATACTGTTCTCCCATGGCCAAGGCTAATGAAATTGACTTAGGTAGCATGGCGTGTGCACAATTTTTGAAAGGAAATAAAGACGCTACAAAAATGATGCTCACATGGATTGATGGCTATATGAGTGCCTTGAGTAGTAATACTGTTATGAGTGAAGAGTGGATGATGCAATTGGCTACGCATATGACCACCTATTGCACAAAACATCCTTCCAAAACCATTGTAGATGCCATTAATGACATGCCTGATGAAGACAAATAACAGGAATTGTATTGTTGTAAAAATGCATCACTGTTTTGCTTGCTACCACTGTTTTTTTATCTCTGTATACAATTTAAGAAAAGAATTTTCATTTTTTTGAAATTTTTTTCAAGAGCTCTTTTGATTGTGAAAAATATCTTTTGAAATTTTTTTAAATGTTTGTAAATCTGCGATGCTAAGTTGCGAAGTTATAAGGCAAAAAAAGTGCCGTTGATTGTTTTATCAATCAATTTTCCCTACTTGACGTTGCTATGTCAGCCGTGTACCTTATCAAAATGGAAGAATGTTTCCTTTCAATATACTGTTCATAAAGGAGAAAATGATCATCATGGCACAAGACAGCTTTACTACGTTGTTAAATGAGGGACGAACTTATATTCCACCTATGCATGGCAAAGATTCAGCATGGGTTAGAACTCAAGAGGATTACGAAGCCATTTGTCGCAGGGCCCTTGATGATCCCGAAAGCTTTTGGGGAGTGCGCGCCAACGAACTTTTGCATTGGTTTAAGCCTTGGAAAAAGGTGCTAGAAGTAGATCAGGCTGAACATTCGTATAAATGGTTCACCGGCGGCAAGCTTAATGCCGCATACAATTGCATTGATAGGCATCTTATTAGCGGTAAACGTAATAAAGCTGCCCTTATTTGGCAAGGTGAAAACGAACACGAAGTGCGTTGCTACACCTACCAAATGATGTATACCGAGGTGTGCCGTATTGCCCATGCTTTAAGTTCTTTGCGAGTACGTAAAGGCGATAGAGTAGCTTTGTATATGCCCATGATTCCGGAATTGGTCATTGCTATGCTTGCTTGTGCTCGCATTGGTGCTATCCATACCGTTATTTTCTCCGGCTATGCTGAAGGTGGCGTGCTTGGGCGTATTCAAGATTGTAAGGCAAAGGTTGTTATCACTGCCGACGGTACTGTGCGTGCTGGTAAAGTAAAACCGCTAAAGGCAAATCTTGATCCTATTTTAGAAAAATGTCCTTCCGTGGCGCACGTTGTGGTAGTAAATCGCGCAAATCAAGATGTTTATATGCATCGCAATCGCGATATGTGGTGGCATGACCTGCTAGACGACTTTACTCTAGACGCAGACTTCCCTTGTGAATCCATGGATGCCGATGATACTTTGTTCTTATTGCATACCAGTGGAAGCACCGGCAAACCTACAGGCGTTATGCACTCCACCGGTGGCTATTTGACCTATGCGGCGCATACCACACAATGGGTTTTCGATATGCGCGATGATGACGTGTATTGGTGCACGGCGGATTGTGGCTGGATTACCGGACATACTTATATGGTGTACGGCCCTCTGTCCTTAGGTGCAACTACCATCATGTATGAGAGCGTACCTAACTATCCTAAACCAGACCGCTATTGGAACATTGTAGAAAAGTATCGCGTAAATATTTTTTACACAGCACCTACGGTTATTCGTTCGCTCATGCGTACAGGAGAAGCTTGGCCGGAGCGTTATGACTTAACGTCTTTACGTATTCTAGGCTCGGTGGGTGAGCCCATTAACCCAGAAGCATGGATGTGGTATCGTAAGGTTATTGGCCGTGATGATTTGCCCATCATTGATACATGGTGGCAAACAGAAACAGGCGGGGCCATGATCGCTGCTTTGCCCTATGTAACAAAGTTAAAACCCGGTTCTGCCACCTTCCCCTTGCCCGGTATTGATGCTGTGGTTATGAGTGGCGATGGCACGACCAGCGATACGCAAGAAGAAGTGGACGGCAGAGGCGGTCACTTGGTTATTCGTAAGCCTTGGCCGGGCATGATGAAGGGTGTTTTCGGTAACCCCGAAAAATATAAATCTTACTTTGAGCGCTTTAACGGTTATCAATCTGGTGATGGGGCGCGCGTCGATGACGAAGGATATTTTTGGATTTTAGGCCGTATCGATGATTCTATCAATGTATCTGGGCACCGTTTGTCCACATCAGAAATTGAATCTGCCTTGGTGGCACACCCACAAGTGGCCGAGGCCGCTGTGGTGCCCATGCCCCACGACTTGAAAGGCGAAAGCATCTATGCCTATGTAATGTTGTGCGAAGATGTGCCGTGGTCTGAAGAATTGCGTAAAGATTTACGCGATGCTG
>CAYJAD010000025.1:0-30688 GCA_964368075.1 uncultured Desulfovibrionaceae bacterium
TTGAACTTTCTGAGTTCATCAAAGAATTAGAAGAAAAATTTGGCGTATCTGCTGCTGCTCCTGCTGCTGCAATGGTAATGGCTGCCCCTGCTGGTGGCGGTGCTGCTGAAGCCGAAGAAAAAACCGAATTTGACGTAATTCTTAAAGAAGCTGGCGCTAACAAAATTGGCGTTATTAAAGTAGTTCGTGCTCTTACTTCCCTTGGCCTCAAAGAAGCCAAAGACAAAGTAGACGGCACACCTTGCGCCATCAAAGAAGCTGTATCTAAGGATGAAGCTGAAGAAGCCAAAAAGCAACTCACCGAAGCTGGTGCAGTTGTAGAAGTTAAGTAGTTTCTACTAAACTTTATACATATCAAGAGGTGGATTTTTAAATCTACCTCTTTTTTTTGTGCAAAAATTTTTTTTATTTGCTCTTAGTATGGGGTTTATGTATTATTAGAACATAGTAAGTTTAGTTCCCTGTTTTTATAGATTATCATGGGAGATTTTTCATAATTGCAAGGGAAAGAAAGGAGAGAATATGCAAAGAGAACAATTGGCTTCACGTATTGGTTTTTTATTGGTTTCTGCTGGTTGCGCCATAGGGCTTGGTAATGTCTGGCGCTTTCCCTTCATAGCCGGCAAATATGGTGGTTTATACTTTCTGGGTGCCTATTTATTCTTTCTCCTTGCCATGGGTCTTCCTATTTTAATTATGGAATTTGCCATTGGACGCGCATCTCAAAAAAGTTGGGGCAAAGCCTTCAATGCATTAGAACCCAAAGGCTCGTATTGGAGTAAGTTAAGCTTTATGGGCGTTACTGGTGCTTTTATTCTTATGATGTTTTACATACCCGTAGCTTCATGGCTTTTTGCTTACTGCAAGCACACAGCAACCGGCGCGTTAGACGTACTTAGTCCTGAAGGTGTGGGGCAATTTTTTGGAAATATGCTCGCAGACCCTTGGACCATGTATGGTTGGTCTGTGCTTGTTATTGTACTTGGCATGGGCGCATGTGTGCTTGGCGTACAAAAAGGCGTGGAGCTGGTAGTCAAGTATCTTATGCTCGGGCTTTTGTTCTTGCTAGTGCTTTTAGCTGTACACTCTTTAACTCTGCCCGGTGCTGCAGCTGGCATGTCTTTTTACTTAGCCCCAGACTGGGCCAAGGTGCAAAATGAAGGCATTTTAAACATGCTCAATGACGCCATGAATCAAGCCTTCTTTACTATTAGTGTGGGTATTGGCTCCATGATGATTTTCGGTTCCTATCTTAATAAAAAGCGTACTCTCACAGGGGAAGCAAGCTACATTATTGGTCTTGATACTTTTGTGGCTATTATGGCAGGCTTTATTATCTTCCCTGCATGTTTCACCTATGGCGTACAACCTAATGCAGGGCCGGCGCTTATCTTTATCACCCTACCTAATATTTTTAATGAAATGACAGGTGGAAATTTCTGGGGGCTTTTATTCTTTATCTTCATGGCTTGCGCTGCTCTCACCACAGTTATTGCAGTATTTGAAGGCATTATTGCTTATTTTATGGATGTATTCCACTTCTCGCGTGCAAAAAGTTCTCTCATCACCTTTGTAGCCATCCTTATTGGTGTATTGCCTTGTATTCTTGGTTTCAATGAGTGGAAAGAATTTCAGCCCTTGGGGGAAGGTACAGGCATTTTAGACCTTGAAGATTTCATTGTAAGTAAAAACTTATTGCCCTTAGGCTCGCTATTTATGCTCATTTTCTGCACATCACGCTACGGATGGGGCTTTGATAAATTTATTGAAGAAGCAGATATAGGCGAAGGACGCAAGTTTCCAAAATATTTGCGCCCCTATCTCACCTATGTTTTACCCTTTATTATTATCTTCGTCTTTATTCAAGGCTATTTGCAAATGTAAATAAAAGTACATAAAGGAATAGTTGCCTTACGTATTTATACATATCTAACAATAAAGAAGCCTCTGTCGTGATAACAGAGGCTTCTTTATATGAATTAAAAATGATAAAAAGGGTTCTGCACAATTTATTTTTTTGTGCTATTGTTAAAAAATTATACTTTTGCGTAAGTCATCTTGTACAGGAGTTTTAACTCACTTTTTATTTTTTTCCATAACATCTTGTAAATATAGAACCAATACTTCTACTTTATTTTCTGCAGCAAAATCTTTTGCTGTCCTTCCTTTTTTATCCTTTATAAAGACATCCGCGCCGGCTTCTACTAATATTTTAGCATATTCCACATGAGCGGCTGGCACATACACACAATTAAACAACGCTGTAAGGCCTTCATTGTTTTGTGCGTTTACATTGGCTCCATTTTTTAGCAAAAGCTCCATGGCGTCATCAAAGCCAAAGCCTGTGGCATTCATAAGAGCTGTTTCTCCAGAGCTTGTCGTAAGATTCGCCTGAGCGCCTTTTTCGAATAGCAATTGCATCATATCTGTACGGCCTTTCATGGCAGCCCCCATTAAGGCCGTGGAACCATTTACAGTTTGTGCATTGGGGTTTGCCCCATATTCAAGAAGCATTTTTATTATACTTGCATCCACCCAAGCACCGTTACTCATGATAGCTGTAGCGCCATCCTCAGTTTGAGCATTTACTTCCGCGCCCTTTTTAAGCAATAATGCTACCATATCACCATAGCCCATATCTGCCGCATATATGAGAGGGGTCATATTGTTTTCACCCTTTTCATTAACATCAGCACCATCCAAAATAAGTTTTTCAGCCTCTTGCATATTTTTATTTTGTATGGCTTTTAAAACACCACTGGCATAAACCATAGATGTTGTTAATAAAATACAAGAAAGAAAACACGTCACACACAACAAAATTCTTTTCAACTTAAACTCCGCTTTCATAATGTTATACAAATATTTCCTTGAGCACTGAGCTAAAAGCTATAGGAAAGTCCACCAAAAACAGTATAGGTAAGATGCTTTTCACCATCTACCATAGGACTATCAATTATTGCGGCATCCAAAAAACGCACACTGCCCCCCACCATAGCAGAAATATTCTTGGTGAAGGAATAGCCCACACGCAAGCCCACATAAGGCTGCAAAGCAATGGAATTCACTTCATAAGATTCTAAACCAGATACACTTGCCTCTCCATTGCTGACGCCATAGTAATAGTTCACGTACTCACTGTCAAAAAATTTCACCCCCACCGATGGCGATATCAGAAAACGATGCACAAAGAAATTTCGCTCATAAGCGACATTTCCTACAATGCCCTGATGCGTGCCTAATACGTTGGTAGCAACACTACCACGCAATTTCCCACCAAAAGGCATGGTGACATCAAGCCCCACACCTGCCAGTAAGGAGCCAAAGCGATTATCCAAGTATTGCATTCTTACGTCACTGCTTTCAGTGGCATCAAAGTTGGTAAAGTCGTATTCAAAAAAAGCTGAAAGAGTAAATACATCATTGGGAGAGTAACGCACACCAGCTTGAGTTCCGCGAATATACACATATTTCCCATTATAACCGATAATAGGAATAGGCGTCCATTTATCATAGTTTTTATATGGGCTTGATGAAAACACGCTGCCTGCACCCAGCATCCATTTACTCCATGCTGGGGTAGCAAAAACAACGCTTAATAAAAAGTAACACAACAAACACCCTAAAAATCTCATTCTAAACATACATCCTCCTTAAAGCATAAAACCTTTATCCCTTCATACATAATTCCCCATTCTGACTCTCTATTGCATATTTTCATACATATGACAAGGGCATTTCTCGACAAGAAAAAATTATCTATTCCATTTTCACAGCATTTTTTTACAGGCGCGTACTCACCCTTAGCAATAACACTTGCCCCTATGCTGTAAAACGTATATGTTATCTGCATGCCTTGCACAACAGAAGGAGTATATCTTAATGAAGGTACTTTGGGCACCGTGGCGACTCTCTTATATACTTGGCCCCAAGCCAGACAGTTGTGTGTTTTGCTTGCCAGAGCATACAAAAGAGGATGAAGAGCGTTTGATTCTACACAGGGGCAAACATTGCTTTGTTATCATGAATAAATATCCTTACACCAATGGACATCTCATGGTGACTCCCTATAGACATCTTATGGATTTTACGCTGCTCACTCAAGAAGAAAGCACGGAAATGATGGACTATTTGCAGCGATGCACTGCCATTTTGCAAGCCCGTTTTCATTGTCAAGGTATCAACATTGGCTTAAACTTAGGAGAAGCCGCCGGCGCCGGCATACGAGAGCATTTACATTTTCATCTTGTACCCCGCTGGAATGGTGACTCTTCATTTATGGCCGTTATGGATGAAGTGCGCATGGTGCCAGAACACCTGCACTCCACCTATGCAGCCCTTAAACCACTTTTTGAAAAATCTTTTCCCAAACCCTGAGGAGGCCTTGGCATGCGGTATTTAAAGGTTTTAGTTTTTGTTTTAATTTTCTTTGTAAGTATGATTTTCTTCTTCCAAAACCAAGCCACCTTGGCTACGGAAATGAAGCTCAGCTTAAATCTTTTCTTTATGGCACCCATGGAGTCCATATCCTTGCCTTTCTACTTCCTTGTGTTGGCAGCATTTTTATCTGGCGCCATTCTTGCCATGTTAGTATTGATTTGGGATAAAATGAATCTTTCTGCCAAAGCCATGAAGGCTACTTGGCGTGTACGTGCCTTAGAAAAAGAAGTGGCTGCCTTACGCGCTAGCCAAGCACAGCCCATAGCCTTGGCACCTAAAAATGCAAAGAAGGAAGAAGAGAAAAAAGTAGCCGAAGAGAAAAAACCCGCTGAAGAAAAAATGGTAGACGTGGAAGCAAAAGCTGTGCCTGAAGATATTAAGGTTCCAGACCCAGACAAGAGCGCTTAATGGTCTGTATGAAATTTTAATAGGTTATTTTGTGTGTTTTGCACATCACCCTTTTTCAAACTGCTTGTGTATACCATCTATACATAAGCAGTTTGAGTTTATAGCCCTCTCTAGCATAGCTTTTGTGCTGTGTATCTGCTTCTCTTGATGTTTTGCACACTATGCTTCTTATTAAATCTTAACCCAATATAATTATGAAAAAGTCCATGGAACAAACATCTGCCCCAAAGTACGAAGAAACGAAGGAAGCTCCAGGACAAGGAGCTGCCCCAAAGCTTACCCCTATGTTTGAGCAATATTTGCGTATTAAGGCAGAGCATAAAGAATCTTTACTTTTTTATCGCATGGGTGATTTTTATGAACTTTTTTACGAAGATGCCGTAACCACAGCTAGAGAACTACAAATTACCCTTACCGCAAGGCACAAAGACAGCCCCTCCCCTGTGCCCATGTGCGGTGTGCCTTGGCATGCTGTAAAAGGCTATATAAGCCAGCTTATTGCTAAAGGCTATCACGTAGCCATTTGCGAACAAGTGGAAGACCCCAAAAATGCCAAAGGCATAGTAAAAAGAGAAGTTACACAAATACTTACCCCCGGCACTGTTATCGAAGACGACAATCTAGAAGCTAAGAGTCATAATTATTTAGCTGCTTTATACATTGATTCCCAAAATGCCAAGAAAGGTGCTCTAGCTTGGGTAGATACTTCCACCGGACAATGGACGGGCCTACATGGCGCAAAACATGCCGAACTCTGGCAATGGGTGCAAAAAATTTCTCCAAGAGAGCTCCTTTTACCGGATACCGAAAAAATACCTAGCGGACTTTTGCTCGAGGGTATGCAAGTGTTGCGAGTGGCTGAACGTAGTCATTTTGATTTGCACAACAATACACGTTTACTTTTAGAAGCCCAAGGCGTGCAAGAGCTTGCCGCGTTGGGTTTGCATAACAAAGAAGAGCTAAGTAAGGCTTGTGGCGCCCTGCTTATTTATTTAGCCCAAGTACAGCGTTGTGACATTCGCCACTTACAAGCATTTGTCCCCATGGATTTGCAAAAGCATTTGCTCGTTGACGAACTTACTGAAAAGAATTTAGAAATTTTTCAACGCCTCAACGGTCGTAAAGGCAAGGGTACCTTATGGCACGTACTCGACCACACCCTAACCCCCATGGGTGGCAGACTTTTAGAAGAGCGTTTACGCCACCCTTGGCGCGATGTTCCTTCTATTATGAAGCATCAAACAGTGGTCAGTCATTTTTATCATGCCCATGAAGGACACCGTAAATTACGCGATGCTTTAAAGAACATTTTTGACCTTGAACGTATTTCCACTCGAATTCATCTCCAAAGAGCAGCCCCTAAAGACTATTTGGCTTTGCGCAACTCGTTACACCATTTGCCAGCAGTTTTTTTAGCCTTACAAGAGGCACAAAAAAATATTCAAGAAACACAAGATAGTCCCCTCCCCCAAGCTTTAGAAAGTCTTATGCAGCATTGGGATGACTTAAAAGATATTTGTCAGCTTTTAGAACAGGCTTTGCTTGACACCGTGCCCAATGTTATTACCGATGGCGGACTTTTTAAGGTGGGCTTTCATGCCGAGCTAGACAGACTCATTGACCTTGTGGAACATGCCGAGCAAAAATTGCAAGAAATGTTAGAGCAAGAGCAACAGAAAACGGGCTTTTCTAAATTAAAGCTCGGCTTCAACCGCGTTTTTGGATACTATTTTGAACTGTCGCGCGCCCAACAAGGCGCACTACCCGACTATTTTGTTCGTCGCCAAACGTTAGCCAATGCCGAACGCTTCACCACAGCAGCCCTTAAAGAATTAGAAGACCATATAGTACAAGCCGGCGATAAGCGTAAAAGCTTAGAGTACGCACTTTTTCAAGAATTGCGCGAAACCATCAATGCCCAGCGCAGCCGCATGCTTTTTACAGCGCATTGCTTAGCAGAAATGGATTATTGGCAAGCCTTGGCGCATGTGGCGCGCCAGCACCATTGGAGCGCGCCAGAATTTGCCGAAGGGCAAGGGCTCAGTATTCGCGAAGGGCGTCACCCCGTGGTAGAAGCCATCATTGGCCCCAGTAACTTTGTGGCCAATGACTTAACTATGGACGAAAAGCGTCGCTTGTGTTTGCTTACCGGCCCCAATATGGCAGGAAAATCTACAGTTCTTCGGCAAACAGCCATCATTTGCCTTTTAGCACAAATGGGATCTTATGTACCCGCAAGTCAAGTAATTCTGGACCCTGTGGATAGAATTTTTTCGCGCGTGGGAGCTTCAGACAATTTAGCGGCTGGGCAAAGTACCTTCATGGTAGAAATGATGGAAACAGCCAGAATTTTACGCCAATCTACCAAAAAAAGTCTTGTTATCTTAGATGAAATAGGCCGCGGTACCAGCACCTATGATGGCTTAGCCCTTGCTTGGGCTGTGGTAGAAGAACTTACAAAGCGGTGCCAAGGTACCATTCGCACCCTCTTTGCCACACATTACCATGAGCTCACCGCCATAGAAAGTATTATTCCCACAGTGTTCACCATGAATATAGCTATTTGTGAACATGGCGGAGAAATTCTTTTTTTGCACAGGCTAGTTCCTGGCCCTTCAGACCGTAGTTATGGCGTGGAAGTGGCAAAACTTGCTGGCGTGCCCCTACCTGTGGTGCAAAGAGCCCGCGAAATTCTCACAGAGCTTGAAAGCAAGGATCAAAGAAGTAGCCTACACTCTGCACCTGTTACCATGCCCAACATGCTTCCGGGAGTGACCTTGCCAGAAAAAGTCGTGTCACAGCCTCGTTTAGATGAACCGCCAGATTTGCCTGATATGCCTGCAGAGCATCCTCTTTTGCAAATTTTGCGCGACTGCAACCCCGAATTGTTAAGCCCCATGGATGCTTTACAAAAAATTACCGAATGGAAAATGCTTTGGGGAAAAGAAAAATAAAAGCAGCAATATTTTATAATATATGAGGCAGATTACATGCATATAGTTACAAAATATGTTTTGCGCACCCTACAACAAGCCGGCGCATATATACAAACACACTCTCCGCGGCCTCTGCATGCCCTTTCTGATTTATACAATTGGAACGAGATTTTACACGCCTATGAAGCCCTTGCCGATGAACGATCCAAAGAAACCTTCATGAAACTTATGGCTTTACGCCTTGTGTACTTTGCAACCCCTCCCAATATTGCCTGTAGTGTTTTTTCTTTATATCCTGAAAAAGTTTGGAAGGAATTAACACTTTTGGCAGAAAAAACGCCCGGCGTGCCCGGCGATTACCTTTTAGACAGAATAGAAACGTGGGTACTTAAAGGCTATGAATATAAAGAATGCAAGGCACAACAAGGCGATGTCGTTATTGATGCAGGAGCATTTACCGGCAACACCGTAAAATATTTTGAGCAATGTGTAGGGTCTCAAGGAAAAATATACGCTTTTGAACCCATGGAAAAAATTTTCGCCACGTTACATACCAATATGGGGCATTTACCTCATGTACATCTTGTGCAAGCTGCAGTGAGCAAGAAAGATGGTCATGTGCATATAGCAGAGCAAAACTTCCCCGGTGCATCTATAGATATAGCTGGAGATATTTGTGTAACTACCCGCTCTATTGACTCTTTTATAAAAGAACAAGGCATAGAACGCCTTGACTTCCTTAAAATGGATATTGAAGGGGCAGAGATGGACGCCCTCACAGGGGCACAGCGAACTATACAACGATTTACTCCTAAAATGGCTATTTGTGTGTATCATAAATCTCAGGATATTTTCCAAATTTATAAACATATCTTGAGCATAAACCCCCATTATACTTTTTACTTAAAGCATTCTTCCAATACGGTATGGGAAACCGTTCTTTTTTGTATGCCCAGTAAAAATGCTTTTATACCCAAAAATCGTACAGCAGAGTTTGAAGAAGACATTTGCATAACTCGTGTATTACATGATAGCTATAAAATTATTTATGACCTTACTGAAGACAGTGCAGGCCTAAAACAAGAAAAGAACACTTTGGAAGAGCATGTAAGAACGTTGATTACTAGCGTTAAAAAGTTCGGGAAATCTTAATATAATCAGAATATATTTTAAAATATGTATATTTCTTGACAATGCTAATAAAACAACACATACTTCCCGTAACATTAACCACAATGGAGGATTACATGAAAAAGAACTTCTGGCAGCAAGGCATACACAAAACATTGAGTACCCTTGCAATCCCCTTTTGCGCAACCTTGTGTGCTACAACGCTTACTGGTATGGCTGACTACGCTCTTGCAGCGCCCGAACAAAAGAAGAAACCCAATATTCTAGTGATTTTTGGCGATGATATTGGCATTACCAATATTTCTGCCTACTCACAAGGCCTCATGGGTTATAAAACCCCCAACATTGACAAGCTTGCCAAGGAAGGAACGCTGTTTACTGATTATTATGCAGAACAAAGCTCCACAGCCGGACGCTCTGCCTTCATCACCGGTCAAACGCCTTTTCGCACTGGCTTAAGCAAGGTGGGCATGCCTGGTGCACCATTGGGCCTACAACCTGAAGATGTCACCATTGCAGAGGTACTTAAAGCACAGGGGTATAAAACCATTCAATTGGGTAAAAACCACCTAGGCGACCGCGATGAATTTCTCCCTACAAATCACGGTTTTGATGAATTCTATGGCAACTTATATCACTTAAATGCCGAAGAAGACCCCGAGCATCCTGATTACCCAAAAGATCCAAGATTTAAAAAAATGTTTGGCCCTCGCGGCGTCATCCATTCTTTTGCCGACGGAAAAATTATTGATACAGGGCCATTAACCAGAAAACGCATGGAAACCATTGACGATGATATTACGGCACGCGCCATAGAATACATTGGCAAGCAAAAAGATTCTGACCAACCTTTCTTCATGTGGCTAAACTTCACCCATATGCACTTTAGAACCCACACAAAAGAAGAAAGCGTTGGGCAAAGTGGTCGCTTTATGAGCCGCTACACAGACACCATGATGGACCACGATAAAAATGTGGGCGATGTACTTAATAAGCTCAAAGCTATGGGGTTAGATGAAAATACCATTGTTATTTACACCACAGACAATGGCCCTCATATGAATTCCTGGCCCGATGCAGCTATGACGCCTTTCCGCGGTGAAAAAAATACCAACTGGGAAGGTGCCTTCCGTGCGCCTGCTATAATCCGCTGGCCTGGGCATATTCCTGCCGACACTGTGGATAACAGTATTGTCTCCTCCTTGGACTGGTTCCCCACCCTTGTTGCCGCTGCCGGCGATACAAAAATTAAAGAGGAATTACTTAAAGGACGCAAAATAGGGGATAAAACCTATAAAATTCACTTAGACGGACATAACATCCTCCCCTATCTTACCCAAAAAGAAAAGGTAAATCCCCGCCGCGGTTTCCTCTATTTTAGTGATGACGGCGACTTGTTAGCCTTACGTGCAGGTAATTTTAAATTTGTCTTCATGGAGCAACGCCTTGCCGGTACCATGGGCGTTTGGGCTGAACCTTTTGTAACGCTACGCTTGCCCAAGTTATTCAACTTACGCCTTGACCCTTATGAAAGAGCAGATATTACATCAAACACCTACTATGACTGGCTTATTGACCATCAGTTTATTTTTTTGCTAGGCACAGAGGCCGCCACACGGCATTTACAAACCTATGTGGAATTTCCCCCAAGACAAAAAGCTGCTTCATTTTCCATTGACCAAGCTGTAGAAAAGCTCAGTCAAAATTCGGCTAAGTAACCTTTTACATCTAAGCCCCGTATAACAAAGCGTATACGGGGCTTTTTACCTTGAACCACCATTATGACATACGAAAATATTTTTTTAGACAGACCAGACAATAGGCATCGCTACCATGTAATGATAAAGCCCTTGGGAGCATTGTGTAATTTAGATTGTACCTACTGTTATTATTTACATAAAACGGAACTTCTAGGTCACAAAAATAGCACAAGCGCATCTATAGCGCCCACTTCTATTATGAGCGACAGCACTCTTGAGCGTTTTATAGAACAATATATTGCCAGCAATGAACACGAACAGGTGGTTTTTTCGTGGCAGGGGGGAGAACCCACCTTGCTAGGGGTAGATTTTTTTGAAAAAGCTCTGCGATTACAAGAAAAACACAATACTAAAGGTAAAACAATCGCTAACACCTTGCAAACCAATGGTACTTTATTAACTCCTGCATGGGGAGCATTTTTACAAGAGCATAATTTCCTTGTGGGGCTTTCTATAGATGGACCACAAGAAGAACACAATCGTTACCGTTTAGATAAAAAGGGCTTAGGCTCTTTTGCTAAACTCATGCAAGGCTTAGAAATATTACAAAAATATCAAGTTTCCTTCACCACCTTAACCACCGTTAACAGGCACAATGCCCTAAAACCATTAGAAGTCTATAATTTTTTAACCCAAGATATAGGCTCTACCTACGTGCAATTTAACCCCTGTGTTGAGCCTAAAGTTTTTACCACAACTGCGCCCCACCATTGGAAAAAAACAAGCTTACCCCATGCACACAAGGCTGCCGAATTTGTAACAGAATGGTCTGTATTGCCAGAAGATTGGGGAAATTTTTTGTGTGCAACTTTTGACCAATGGGCCTTGCGCGACGTGGGAAAAGTTTTGGTAAATTGGTTTGAAACAGCCGTGGCTCAAACTATGCAACTGCCTGCACAGCTCTGCACCACTGGGCAACTGTGCGGTAAGGGTGTGGCCTTAGAGCACGATGGTTCCGTCTACAGTTGTGATCATTATGTGAACAAAGAATATTTTTTAGGCAATATTCATGAAAAAAAGCTAGAAACTCTAGTTTTTTCTCCTAAACAAAAAAACTTTGCCTTTCAAAAGCATACAAATCTGGCCGATGCCTGTTTACACTGTCCTCACGGAACCCTTTGTTGGGGGCAATGTCCGCGGCATAGATTTGTCAACACAGGTGCACATGGACAAAAGATAAATTATCTGTGCGCAGGTTTTAAACAATTCTACAGCCATGCAAAACCAACACTACGTCACATTGCGCAGATATGTGCACAGCAACAGCAGGGGCATATATAAAAGCACTTTCCTGTTTTAAACAAATAAAATTTAGCTCTATTTTCTTAGCTTCCGCTTTGGCGATCAAGCACACGCAATGTCACTGCTTCCAGAATATGCCCTTGCAATATATGTGGCATATCTTCTAAATCAGCTATGGTTCGCGCCAAGCGTAAAATACGTGTATAGGAACGAGCAGAAAGCCCAAGTCCACGCACAACTCTTTCAAGACTGGCAGCGCCCTTGGCATCCAGTGCGCAATGTTCTTCTAAAAGCTTGCCTGAAAGCATGGCATTACACAAACACGACGTGCCTGCATAGCGCGCTAGTTGTCGCTCTCTGGCTGCAAGAGCTCGCTGACGCATTTGCTCAGATCCCTCGCTAACGGAAGCCGTAGCACGCAAATCTTCGTAAGGCACCGCAGGCACTTCCACATGTAAATCTATGCGATCTAACAAAGGTCCTGAAAGCTTACCTGCATATTTTGCAATTTGCTGCGCACTACAAATACAAGTATGCATGGTATCCCCATAGTAGCCACAGGGGCAAGGGTTCATAGCGGCTATAAGCATGCAAGCGGCAGGAAAGGTCACCGACTGGCTGGCTCTGGCAATACTTACTACACCATCTTCCAAAGGCTGGCGCAATACTTCCAAAGTAGCTTTCTTATATTCAGGAAATTCATCTAAAAAAAGAACACCGCGATGACTCAAAGAAACTTCACCGGGGCGTGGCACATTACCCCCACCAATAAGGGCTATATCTGAAATAGTATGGTGCGGCGCCCTAAAGGGACGTGTGCGTATAAGCCCCATGTCTGGTGGCAACTTGCCTGCCACGCTATAAACTTTTGTCACCTCTAAAGACTCTTCGAAAGACAAGGGAGGCAGGATGGTAGGAAGCCGCTGCGCCAGCATAGTTTTTCCACTGCCGGGAGGGCCAATAAGTAAGACATTGTGCCCGCCAGCAGCGGCAATTTCTAAAGCACGCTTCGCTGCAAGCTGTCCTTTAACCTCAGCAAAATCCGGCATATTCCCCAAGGAAAATGGAAGCTCTGTACTTTGAGAAAGCAAGGGTTGTACAGGCTCTAAAGAGCTTTCCCCTTTAAGAAAGGTCACGCATTCCAAAAGATTTTTAGGGGCAAAGACATGAAGCCCCTGCACCACAGCCCCCTCTTGAGCATTACCGGGGGCCACAATGAGGCCTTTAGCCTGTTGGTTGCGAGCCAAAATAGCCAGTGGCAAGGTGCCGGTGATGGGCTTTAAATTGCCTTCCAGAGAAAGTTCTGCGGCAAAAAACCAACCACTGAGCTGTTCTGGCGCCATAATACCTGCCGCGCCCAAAAGACCTATGGCAAGGGGAAGGTCATAGCCTGCTCCGGCTTTTTTTCTATCGGCCGGAGCAAGATTTACAGTAATTCGTGCGGCAGGCAAGGTGAAGCCGCCGGCGCGTAAAGCCGCTGCTACGCGCTCTTTCGATTCACGCACGGCCCCTTCTGCCAAGCCAACCATGGTAAAAGCCGGCACGCCTTTACGCACCATGTCAATTTCAATATCAACACGCAGGGCATCTACGCCGTGCAAGCTTCCACTAGCCAGCTGAACGAACATTATTCTACGGCCTTAGCCATGCGATCAAAGCGTATGTTATCAAGTCCATTGGATGACCAATAAATGCGCCAAGCCTTACCGCGTATGGCAGATTTTTTCACCGATCCCCAAAAACGTGAATCTTGAGAATTATCTCTATTGTCGCCTAAAACAAAATATTCTCCGGCAGGCACAGTGTAAGGTCCAAAATTATCTCTGGTGGGGAAAATACCTTGCGGATCAGAGTGGCGAATATAGCTTTCTTTCACAGCCTCACCATTACGGAATAATTGCTTATTACGCATTTCCATAACATCACCAGGAAGACCCACCACACGTTTAATATAATCTAGGGAAGGATCTTTGGGATATTGAAAAACAATAACATCGCCATAAGCAGGGTTGTCCCCCTCCATAAGGTAGCTGTCACCAAAGGGCATTTTTACGCCATAAGAAAATTTTGTTACCAACAAATGGTCGCCCACTTGTAACGTTTCTAGCATAGACTCCGAGGGAATTTTAAAAGCCTGCACAACAAATGTGCGGATAAACAACGCCAAAACAAGCGCAATGAGTAAGGCTTCTGCATATTCACGAAAAATAGATTTTTTAGGTTTTTCAGTACTTGTAGAATTGCTAAACATAGTGTTTTCTCTTTTTAATAGGATAAATAATACAACTGAATTTCATATGCTGTTCTTTGGCAGGAAGTCAAGTTATTTTCACGAGTCATCACACTATAGTGAAAAGACTATTGACAGCACCAATCAAAATCCGTAGCGTTAAAAAAGCTTTTTTTTTGTCCCGTTCCATGTCTTTTACTATGAGGTTAAATTTTATGTCCCAAGATCACTCTATACTGGAAGCTCTACCTCCATCAATTGCTCCCGACGTTATTAACACCATGCCCATTCCTATGATTTGTTTTAATAGCAATCATGAAGCCTTATACTATAATGAAGCCTTCGCTTCTTATATTGAGTTAGAAAATGCCTCAGTAACAGATCTTGTGGGCATAGGCACCTTAAATGCCATGGACATTATGCCAGAATTTCAACCCAACGGTGCACATTCTACAGAAAAATTTCAAAAAAACATTGAACTTGCACAAAAAAAAGGAAGTTTTCAAACTCCTTGGCTTTTGCAATCTGTACTTGGTAGAAGCATCTCTACCCATATGTCCATTGTAGTCACTGAAGGCGTAGACGCCTACTATATCAATTGTTATTTCCTTGACACTGCCGTGACTGCTCGCTCTATAAAGGAACCAAAGCTTTCTGAAAACGATTTAGAACATTTGAATCATATTGCGCAACCTGCCCCCAGTAAAAAGCCGCGTTATGAAACGGCTCCTTCTCAAGAGCTAGATCAAGATATTTTAGAAAACTTGCCTCTTGTTATGCATATTTGGTCGAAAGATTTAGTACTTATTGATTGCAGTAGCGAAGTGACTAATGTTTTTAACGTAGCAGACAAAGAAGAATTTAAACAAAAATTCTTTACCCTTTGCCCAGAAATGCAATTAGGTAAAAAATCAGAAGAGCTCATGAAGAGCTATTTACAGCAAGCCTTTCAAGATGGCTTTTATAAATTTAAATGGTTACATGCCGATACCACTGGAAAAATATTTCCTTGTGAAGTAACCCTTTGCCGCATAACCTACAACAATGAGAATTGCCTTCTTGGGTATACACAAGACCTTTCGCGCATAAGCAGCCACGTGCAAGAGTTTGCGAAAGTACAAGAAAGCACCAGAGCCATGCTAGATGCCGCGCCCATGGCCATTGCTCTTTGGGGCAATGATTATCTCTTGCGCGATGCCAATTTCGAATGCGCGCGTCTTTTTGGCTTTGATAGCCCAGAAGATTTTATGAAGAACTTCCGCACCATTATTCCTAGATATCAGGCAGATGGTTCTTCCTCATTTTCCATGGTAAAAGAAGCCCTGCAAAAAGCTTTTCATGAAGGATATTACCGCTCAAACTTTAGTCTTTACCATCGCACTACCCACACACGCATTCCTTTAGAGATCACCTTAGTGCGCCTTACTATTTGGAATGAAGAAGTCGTCGTAGCGTATATTCGCGATCTACGCGATATAAACTCCCTCATCGAGAAAATGCAAACCACCGAAGAACGCATACAAGCCATTTTTGACATCACCCCCCTTGGTATTAACGTGTGGGATCAAACTTTTAATCTTATAGAATGCAACGATGCCATAGTACAGCTTTATGGTTTTACAAGTAAAGGCGAATATATGGCCGCGCATTTTCGCAGCATACCCCGCTTGCAACCCGATGGAACCTCCACCATTCCCTTTATGCGCGAAATCTTGCAGCAAGCTTTTGACACAGGCTATTCCCGTGTAGAATTATTGACCAAAGACTTAAAAGACAATCCCATCCCAGTGGAGATAACCTCTAAAAAAACCTATGTGCAACAGCAAGAAGTGGTGATTTCCTATATGCGCGACTTGCGCGAACGCGAAGCAAAACTTGCTGAAATTCGCAATGCCGAAAAAGATTTACGCACAGCCAGAGATTTGGCAGAACAAAGCGCCGAAGCCAAAACCAAATTCTTAGGCAATATGAGCCATGAAATACGCACACCGCTCAATGCTGTGTTAGGCCTTTTACACGTCCTAGACACCACCGCCTTGCAACCTGTGCAGAAAGATTATGTGGGCAAGAGCATTACCTCTGCCACTAAGCTTATGGATCTTGTTAATAACATTCTCGATTTTTCTAGCATTGACGCAGGCACTTTTGAAATGGAAAATGTGCCCTTCCTTATGAAGGATATTGCAGACGAAATCAAACTTGTCTACGGGCCACAAGCAGAAGAAAAAGCCCTGCAACTACAAGTTCATGTGGATAATACCGAAGAAGAAACCCTGCATGGCGATGCGGCCCGATTAAAGCAAGTTTTATTCTACATTGTGCACAATGCCCTCAAATTTACCGAAAAAGGCCATATTACAGTAAATATTACTTGTACAGAACGTGTCAGCGATGAAATGCATTATACATTTTCTGTAGAAGATAGCGGCCTTGGCATGACACCAACACAAAGCATGCATATATTCTCTGCCTTTGCTCAAGCAGATTCTTCCATCACCCGCAAGCATCAAGGGGCTGGACTAGGGCTCGCCATAGCCAAACGGCTTAGCAGACTTATGGGAGGCGATTTATGGGTAAAGTCAGAAGAAAGTAAAGGAAGTACCTTCTACTTCACAGCTATTTTTAAAGGAGAAAAGAAAATAGCACAAAGCCCAGATTCCGCACAAGCCACAGCACTTACAGAAAGTAGTAAAGTAGAGAGTGCGCAAAGCACAGGAGAAAAATATTCTATTTTATTAGCGGAAGATAATGATATTAACCAACTTATCACAGTTGTGTTATTACAAAACAAAGGGCATCAAGTAGACGTGGCCTCCGACGGCAAAGAAGCCGTACAAATGGTACAAGAAAAAAATTATGACATGGTACTTATGGATATACAAATGCCTACCATGGACGGTCTTACAGCCACGTCAAATATTCGCGCTCTTAAAAGTGCTGAAGAACTCCCCATTGTGGCTATGTCTGCCCATGCCATGAGCGGCGATGTAGAATTAAGCCTGCAATTTGGTATGAATGACCACTTAAGCAAACCCATTATACCTGAACTTTTATATGAAACTGTAGAAAAATGGTGCAAAAAGAAGCACTGCTAATTTTTTTCTTGAGGGGGGAAGGGGAACTTTTGCCAAAGCCAAAAAGTTTCCCTTCCCCCTCAAACTCCCCCACCCCTTCAAAACGCTTTAAACAATCCTCAAAATGCGTGGAAATGCGTTTTTCAGCATTGACTATTTATCGTTTTCTCTGACAGGGTATGTAGATAACTCATATGCCCTATACGGAATGCGTATTGCAATACCGCTTTGATCCCAAGAATAAGGTAAATTATCAAGAAAGGGCTTTTTCAGTATTGCATTATAAAGCAAGGTCACCACGGCATTGGCCATGCTTTTGGCATCTTGTAGCACCGTGCCCTGCATATACCCGTCAGCTATGGCTTGTTTTGCCTCTTGTGTAGCATCAATGCCCACCACAGGAATAACTTCCCCGCCCTTAGTATTAAAACCGATTTCTTGCAAAGCTTGTATAGCTCCTAAAGCCATACCATCATTATTAGAAATAATAAAATCCACTTGATCTTTATATACATCAAGAGCAAGTTTAGTAGCTTTATGGGCACAACTAACGTCCCAAGCACACAAAAGAGTATCTCCCAACTGTTGCATCTTTATCCCAAGAGCCCTTGGTCTTTGCACACTTACCCTACTGCGCATTAAAGCTTCAGGATTATCTAAGCCACCTTGGAGCATTAAAAAATGACAAATTCCATCTTTATTTCTATCAAACTGCGGATTTTCCATCCAAAGTTCCGCAATAATTTCTCCTTGAATTATCCCTGACTGCGAGGCTTTGGTGCCCACATAACGTGCCAGTGCATACTCTTTCACAATGTTTAAATCAGGCTCTTTATTAAAAAAAATAAGCGGAATATTTTTTTTCTTCACCATATTTAAAATTTGCTGACTAATTTTTATATCTACCAAATTTATGGCGACAGCCTCCGGATTAGTAGCCAGAAACTTCCTTAACTGTTCTGTTTGGATAACTTGATCATTTTTCGCATCAAAAATTGTTATGTCCATCTTAGTTTTAGCAAATGTTTCTATGGCTGTAGCCACAGAAGCAATATAAATATCATCAGCTTTAAAAAGAAAAACTCCTACATGAGGCTTTTTTACCTCTGTTTTAGCCAAAGAATCGCTAAAAGGAAAAAAAAACACGCTGCATACCAATGCATATAAAAATATTTTACTGTACATTTGCATAAATATATTCTCCGCCTAACAGCCTGTTGAAAAACTCTGTTTCGTAAAAAGTTTCAGATGAAATATCATTTCCATCATTTTTCTGCAGGCTGTTCAAAAAGTGTAAGATACGAAGAAGACGAAGTTTTTTGCGAAGGGAGTGTACTCTTCTGGTACTCGACCGGAGCAAAAAATAAGTCTGACGACATAGATTGCACTTTTTCAACAGTCTGCTATGTGAAATTTTGTTTCGTTGTTCCCCATGAGATGAGAACCTTGCATAATTCTTTAATATCAATAGGCTTTGTAATATGATCATTCATGCCCGCCGCAAGACTTTTTTCTCTATCACCGGTCATGGCATGCGCTGTCATAGCAATAATGGGGATTCGCTGTGCAAAGTGATGTGTGCTTTTTCGAATATGTCCGGTAGCTGTCAAGCCATCCATAACAGGCATTTGAATGTCCATAAGAATAAGGTCGAAAAAGCCTTTTTCAAAGGCCGCAACACCCTCTTCACCATTGGTAGCAAGGGTAACTCGCATACCCATACTTCGTAAAACCTCAAGGGCAATCTCTTGGTTTATTTCATTATCTTCTACCAACAATATTTCTAAATTAGGTAAAGGACTTTCTATCACTTGCGCTATGTCTTTTTCTTCCAACTGTCCTTCAGAAGCTTCTTGAGCTCGTACAGTAAAGGAAAAAGTACTTCCCTTGCCGATTTCGCTCTGCACCTGAATTTCACCACCAAGTAAATTTACAAGGCTTTTGCTGATGGAAAGCCCCAAACCTGTGCCGCCATATTTACGCGTTGTAGTACCATCGGCCTGTGAAAAAGATTCAAAAATCTTTTCTTGCGCATCATCAGCTATGCCAATGCCTGTATCTGTCACGGCTACACGAAGCACAATATCTTGGCCCTGCTTCTCCATAAGGCTCATGTGCATGCGCACTTGTCCCTCAGAGGTAAATTTAATAGCATTAGAACACAAATTAATACATATTTGAGCAAAACGTAAAGGATCGCTATAAATTACATCCGGCACGGCATCGTCTACAGAAAAAATCAACTGCAAACCTTTCATCTCACATCTTTCTTCGAGCATATCGCGTATGGAAGCAAAAATACCGGAAATGCGAAAAACAGCTAAATTAATATCTAATTTTTCCGCTTCAATTTTAGAAAAATCTAAAATATCATTGATAACACCCAGCAAAGTTTTTGCCGCAGTATCAATGCGTAGTAAGTACTCTTTTTGTTTTGCTTCAGGATCTGCTTGTAAAGCTAAATGCGTCATACCTAGTATACCGTTCATAGGGGTGCGTATTTCATGGCTCATACAAGCTAAAAAATCGCTTTTGGCCTTGGTAGCAGCCTCAGATTTTTCCACCATATCCTTTAGCTTCTCCACCATTTTACTCAAGCTTATGGCAAGATGCCCCAATTCGTCTTTTCGTTCTGTCGTAATGCTAGCATCAGCTTCACCATCGGTAACGGCTTTGGCAAAGCAGCTTAATTTGGCAATATCACGCACTATAGGTATCATCATGTAAAGCAAGAAAAGCATAACTACAACCACGGCAATGGTATTGGTTGTTATTGTAATATTACGCAATAAAATACCAGGGGAAGCCATAAAACTTTTCCTTGCCAATGCAACAGCATAAATATCTGTTTGGGGCACGTGATAAAACCCCATAATGTATTCTTCTCCATCTATGGTCACACGCACCACACCAGAAGGCTTTTCCTCAAGAACCTTCATCCATGGACCTTGTGTGAGTTGCACAGGTCCTTCTTGTGCAATTTTTACAACAGAAGAGTCACTCATGGCGAAAATATGAGGATAAACATCGGTATGAGATACACTTTGCATAGCAGAATTGGCCATTTTTGCAATATTCAATGAACTCACCAAAGCCCCACTATGTCCATTATACACCATTTCTAAAAAGATAGGAACAATAGGCCTATGAATGCTATCACTATACAAGGTGGGGCCAACATGAAAACCACTTTTTCGCATGGCGTTACTAAAAATAACATTGGGTTGACCTTTCGTTAAATCTTTAGCTGTGGGCTCTGTACCTAGAATGTATTCTCCCAAGTCATTAACCAAGTAAAAAGCATTATAATAGCCATATGCCAAAAGCATTCTTTCAAAAAGTACCGTTAAATGGGTACGAAGTTGCAACTGATCTTGAGGATTTTTACGGATAGGTGTTAACTCTATGGCTTGCAATATATTAGGAAGGGAAGCTGCCATAACCATATCGCGCCCCGCTTGCTGAATGCGTGTAGAGAGACTTTCCCCAATATTTTGCGCAGCAACTTCAAGGTGACTATCTTTGACAGATTGCACCACAGATGTGAAATAGTGTAATGTAAAACTCGTGGAAACAGCAAATGTCATGATAACAATCACCATAATAGATAGCGGAAGTTTGAGCTTTAAACTCAAAGCCACTTTATTTAACCATTTCATATAGCAAACCTTTCTGTACGAAAAAGGATTATTGGCGTCAATTTTTTATAAATCGATGATATTTAAGTGGTATATAAGCAGTTTCATAAGAAAAAAGTACAAAGCCTTCCTTCATTGATTGCAATTAATCACGCTTCAAGATTTTGTCAATAAATAATCTGTTCCATACAAGTATGTACTATTAAGAACACACCATCTAAACCTTGCAAAGAAAAGATTTTTTTGTTAGAAAAGCCTATGCATTTTCATATTGTAAGCCTTTTTCCAGATTTTTTTTCTTCCCCTCTGCAAACAGCACTTATGGCCAAAGCCCAAGAAGCTGGTCTTGTGCGTTTTACCTTGCACAATCCTCGCGAGCATGGTCACGGCGTGCATAAAGCCGTGGATGATAGGCCTTATGGCGGCGGACCGGGCATGGTTTTCATGCTTGACCCTTTGGTAAAAACCTTACGAGGTATACAAAGCACCCCCCATCAAGAAAATTCAGAGGCAAAACATAGCGAACCTTCTGCTGTAAATTTAGCACAAAATCCCACGCGCAAACGGCGCATCTTGGTTATGTCGCCCACAGGTACACCGTTCACGCAAAACATGGCCAAGGCTTTAGCAAAAGAATCTGAGCTTACCTTGGTTTGTGGTCGCTATGAAGGTTTTGACGCGCGACTGGAAGATATATTCTCCATTGAATACATTAGCATGGGTGATGCTGTGCTCAATGGCGGTGAAGTGCCGGCTTTAGCCATAATAGAAGCCATTTCTCGGCTTATTCCCGGTTTTATGGGTAAAGAAGCTTCCGGCAGTGAAGAGAGCTTTTCCACAGGACTTTTAGAGTATCCACATTATACTCGTCCGGAAGTTTTTGAAGGACACAGCGTGCCTGAGGTTTTGCGCAGTGGAGACCATGGACGCATTGCCGCTTGGCGAAAAGAGGCTTCTCTGGAACGCACCCTTCGCCAAAGACCTGACCTTCTCCACAATGCCCCTCTAGACAAAGAAGGAGCGCATTTTTTAGCCTCTCTTTCGCACACACGCCCAGGGCGCAATCTTTTTGTAGCTCTGGTGCACCACCCTGTCATCATAGAAGGGAAAAATTCTGGAACTTCTTCTTTGACAAATTTGGATATTCACGATATAGCACGTCTTTGTCGTACTTATGGACTTGGTGGGTACTATATTGTGCAGCCCTTACAAGACCAACAAGAGGTACTCCAAGGAATTTTACGCCATTGGTTGCACGGCCCCGCTAGCAAAAGCCATGCGGACAGAGCCGAAGCTTTAAAGTTAGTGCAACTTACGGCAAGCATTGCAGAGGCGCAAGCCCATATACATGCCCAAACCGGTAAACAGCCCCTATTGTGGGGAAGTTCAGCACAGTGGGGAGAGAAAAAAACTGCCCCCACGCCTGACATTTTGCCTTTTGACGTTGCAAGGCAAAAGTTAGCATCTGCTCCGGCCTTACTTCTTTTGGGAACGGGACATGGATTAGCGCCAGAAGTATTGCAAGACTGTGATGGATTTTTGCGCCCCTTACGTTTTTTAAGTGATTACAATCATCTTTCCGTAAGGGCTGCTGCCGCCATCTTGGTAGACAGAATTTTACAAGATACCTATTAGCAGCTTGTAAAATTTTCTGTTGCTCTTTGAGCAAGGTTACGATATTAACACCGCGTCTACTTGAAACAAGTTGACAAGTCGGTGACCAAAAGGAGCTTCATAATGGATATAATGAAGAAAATTGAACAAGAAAATATGCGCATGGATATTCCAGCCTTTCGTTCCGGCGATACGGTAAAAGTGCATATGCGTATTGTAGAAGGCGAAAAAGAACGCATCCAGATGTTTCAAGGTAACGTGATTCGCATGCAACGCGGTACCACTGGCGCTACCTTTACTGTACGTAAAGTTTCTGACGGTGTGGGCGTGGAACGTATCTTCCCCATGCATTCGCCCTTTATTGAGCGCGTAGAAGTAATCACACTTGGTCGTGTGCGTCGTAGTCGTCTCTATTACTTGCGCGAACTTAAAGGTAAGGCTGCCCGTATTAAGCCTCGCAACCGTTACTAAGATTGATTTTTTAAAAATTGTATATATTTTTGCCTTGGTCTTTTTTAAAGACCAAGGTTTTTTTATGCTTACTATTTTTACCGCCAAAAACCTCTGTACAATGAATTATTTTCTATTGTTCCAAAAAGAAGATACATCTTGCGGCGTATTAAGGTTTATAAAGCTTTCTGCCTCAATCCCTTGCGTATAAACAATACGTTGTTGTCTTGCTTCAGGAATAAGGCGCGATATTTTCAATTTTTGTTCATCTTGGCTTAATGCAGCAATAAAATACGGCAAAGCAGATACTTCATATATGGCTAAGAGTGTTTGCAGGCGCTGATGTTCTTGATCAAAAAAAGCTGTGAGTAAAGGAGCCTTTTGGTGCGCTTCATAAGACATACCGCATGCCCCCTGCACAGAGGCATATGTCCTTTGCGCTTCATGCCGCGTTTGCAGCAATTTTTCTAACAAGGCGCCTTGTACAGTCGGCATATCACAAGCAAGCACCAGCACAGCCTCAAGACCCAATTTTTCAGCATATACTAAAGAAGCATGCACCCCGCCCACGGGGCCACTATGGGGAAAAACATCGGGCACATTAACATAATGAGCATAGGGGGCACCCTTTTGACAAGATACCCAAACCTGCTGACAATAATTTTGCAAAAGGCGTACATTGTGTTGCAGCAAGCTTTCACCTGTATGCATTTCTAATTGAGCTTTATTGCCAGTTAAAGCGCTCATACGTGAAGATTTGCCCCCAGCCAAAACCACGGCACCTACATGGGAAGAAAGTTTTGTGCCCACAATTACATCCTCAACAGGCCTTAACGGACTGCTAAACAGTTTGACGAGGGGAATATTATCCCCCTCGTTTTACAAATATCATTTATTCAACAGTCACACTCTTGGCTAAATTTCTGGGTTGATCCACATCTGTGCCTAAATAATCTGCCATCTCATAACTAAATAATTGTAAAGCAGGTAAAGCATAAAACGCTGATAAATACCCTTCGGCATAGGGAATATTCCATAGCACATCCACTTGCAATTCTGTGCGCCCCATGGGGCCATTGACCAAAGCAATAACCTTACCACTACGCGCCTGCACCTCTACAATACTGGACTTAACCTTGGGGAACAAGGCATCATCCAAAGCCAAAACAAAGGTAGGAAATTCCGGTGCAATAAGCGCAATGGAACCGTGTTTCATTTCGCCGGAAGCACAACCCTCGGCATGAATATAGGACAGTTCTTTCAATTTTAAGGCTCCTTCTAAAGCCAAAGAATACGCATGACCGCGCCCCAAATAAAAGAAACTTGTATATTGTGTATATTCATGGGACAATTTTTGTGCTGTATTGCGCATTTCCTGCAAAGATTTTTCCAATATATCAGGAATATTGTGCAATTCATGTACTATGGACGTATACATTTCTTGTGAAATGCTCCCTTTGCGCTGCGCCCAATGCAAAGCTATAAGTGTTAAAGTAAGCATTTGGCTGCACATGGCTTTGGTGGAGGCCACAGAAATTTCCGGCCCTGCTTGGGTATACAGCGTAGCAGAAGCTTCACGGGCAATACTTGCACCCACCACATTGCACATGCCAAGCGTCGTGATCTTTTTTTCTTTGGTCGCACGCAAAGCAGCTAACGTATCTGCTGTTTCGCCACTTTGACTGATGACCAAGACCATATCCTCCGGATCAAGAATAACATCATTATATCTAAATTCCGAGGCAATTTCTACATTAACTGGCACTTGAGCCCAAGAGGCAAACAATTGCCGTGCCCATAGGCCCGAATGATAGGATGTACCGCAAGCCACTATGTGCAAGCGTTTAGGAATAGGGAGATTTTCTAACTCTGGTAAGCTTATAGCCCCATCCACAAAACGTCCCGCCATACCATCGCGCAAAACGGCTGGCTGTTCAAATATTTCCTTTAGCATAAAATGCTTATAGCCACCTTTTTGCGCCGATTGCATATCCCATTTAATGGTATCTATCTGCTTATCTAACAGCTCTAAAGTTTCAAGACTACGCACTTCCCATGATTTTGCCGTAATTTTAACTACTTCGCCATCTTCCAAGAACACCACATCTCGAGTAAAGCTTAAAAATGCAGGAACATCAGAGGCCACAAAATGTTCGCCTGTGCCTATGCCTAAAATAAGGGGCGCTGCCAAGCGTGCCGCATACAATGTATTTGGCTCTTCTTCGGTGGCCAAACACACCGCATAGGCCCCTCGAGCTTTACGCAATGCCGCGGCAAAAGCATCGAGCACGGTAGTGTGATTTTTACGCTCTTCTGCAATAAGGTTAACCAACACCTCCGTATCGGTTTCTGAGCTAAACGCATAGCCCTTAGCCACGAGGTCATTTTTAATTTCTTGATAATTTTCAATAATGCCATTATGCACCAAAGCAATGGTCTTAGCATTATCCATATGTGGGTGTGCATTACGTTCTGCCGGAACCCCGTGCGTGGCCCAGCGCGTATGCCCCATGGCCACAATACTTGTATTGGAAGATTTTTTGCTTAATACATTCTCCAAAGCCGCCAATTTACCCTGCGCCTTTACAGTTTCCAATTTATTTGCCTGCATATAGGCTACGCCAGAAGAGTCATACCCTCGATATTCTAAAAGGCGCAAACCTTCCACCACTACGGGTACTGCGGGGCGATGCCCTGTATATCCTATAATACCACACATATATTTTCCTTTTCTATTTTTTCATATTAAAAGGGGGGAAACTTACATTAAAAAGTTTCCCCCACACCACCTACAGTAAAGTATAAGCTTCTAAAGATTATCTTTCATTTAATGCTTGTAAGTACGCATTATTTATAATTTCAATTTCTGCTTGTGCTTGTAAAGTGTTCAAGAACAACTGGAACATAGCTTGAGCCTTTTGGTTATTGATAACACTGGCCATGGCTCCTTCTAAGGGGCCTCTATCTTCGTCAGCACCTTTATGAATAGTTTTTACGCGCATAAGCACAGCACCTGGCTTGCCATCCAAAGACATGGCGTAAGCTGAAGGCAACCATTGACCTGCTTCTGCGGTAAAAAGAGCTGCAAGGGCTTCGGCATGGGTACCTAAAAGTCCAATGGGGCCGCCACGTCTTACCTTAGCTGCACTTTTAATACTCTCGGCCTCTGGGCTTTTTTCTGCATACGTTTTGCGAGCCTCTGCGGCAGTGGCTAACGTTTTTTCCAAGGCGTCTTTTTCTTTTAATGCTTGAATAATACTTGCTTGTACTTCTTCAAAAGGACGCACTGTAGCAGGTGTTTTTTCTAGCATTCGAGCCACAATATAGCCTTTATCGGTATTTTGCATGGCGGTATCTAAGGGAACGCCATTACCTAAAGCCATAAGCTGTGTTCCCTGCTCAGGGGTAATTTTTAAGAGATTTTCTAATTCAATATTGCTTCTAGCACCGGTTTTTTGCACCGCTAAACCATGAGCCTTGGCAGCATCAGCTAAGTTTTTACCTAAAACGTTAGCTTCGATAAGACTGTCTAATGCTTCACGAATGCGTAAAAGGCTGGCTTCTTCAGCAAGTGTTTGACGTATTTCTTTTTCTACTTCAGAGGCAGGCTTAACGCTTTCTTCTCTGCTTTCCATGCGCTTAATCAAGTGCACACCATAAGGACTGCGCACTATACCGGAAAGCTCACCGTCTTTCAAAGCAAAGAGAGCCTTTTCAAATTCAGGTACTGTGGTTCCCTTGGCTAACCAATCAAGATCTCCACCTTTGGCAGCAGATTCTGTATCTTGGGAATGTTTTTTTGCCAATTCTGCAAAATCAGCACCATCTTTAAGCTCTTTTTCAATGCCCTGTAAGGTTTCGGTGATTTTTTTCACCTGTGCCTCATCAGCTTTAGCATCAATAAGTAAAATAATATGACTGGCTTTCACTTGAGCCGGCGTTGTATATTTTTCTGCTTTGTTTTTTTCATAATAAGCCGTAACTGCTTCCGCAGTTACACCTTCTGGTTTTGCCAAGGCCGCCGGCGTTACCAGCACATATTCCACATCACCCTTTACAGGCAAAGTATAGGCTGCACGCTGACTTTCATAATAGGCTTTCACGCTATCTGCTGCTGGCTCTTGCACTTGGGCCATGGCCTCTTCTGCAGGAAAGAACACATATTCCACATCGCGATTTTCATTGGCATAGTCAAAGAAAGCGTCAATTTCAGAAGGAAAACCTTGCGCAGTTAAAGTTACTTCTTGACGCAATTTAGTTTCAAGCAATTGTTCGCGCATAAGAGCTTCAAATTGTCCAACACTGGCAAATTGCATTTCTACCATACGCTTATAAGCCACAGGGTCAAAAACACCCTCCGCATTTTTAAAAGCAGGCATTTGTATAATGGCGTCACGTAAAACCTTTGCAGGCACACTCATGTGTAAACGCTTTACTTCTTCTTTCAGCAAGGCTTGCATGATAAGATCTTGCAAAACTTGTTGTGGCAATTGCATTTGTTTAATTTCTTCAGGTGTTATTTGCGGATTTTCCTGCCGAACAACATTTTGCATATTTTGGTAGGCTCTTTCAAAATCGATGATTGTTATGGCCTCACCATTTACTGTGACCACTGTGCTTGAGTTATTGACACTTTGCACAGAACCAAGACCCCAAAACACAAATACCAAAATAATAATACCAAAGGCAATTTTAACTACCAACGATTGGGAATTATTACGAATATAATCCAGCATATCCTCTCCAAAATTACTCTATTTCGATACCCATAGCTCTGTATTCATTAAGCTTATTACGTAAAGTACGTACAGAAATGCCTAATAAATCCGCGGCCTGAGTTCGGTTTCCAGATGTAGCCTCTAAACCCTTCATAATCATAATACGTTCCATTTCATGCAATGGAATTACCGCACCGCTAAACATTTCAGCAGCATCTTCTTTGGCAGAACTTTCCCCTGCCGCACCCAAAAGATTTCCGTGCTCAGCCGAAGACATGCCAGAAGCGGCTTGACTACCCCCTTGCGTGGAAGTTTCTACGCTCTCTTCCATAAATATTGGCCACGCGTCGGGGTCTAACAAGAAATGGCTAGGCTCAATGGGGCGCCCATTGGCTAATAACACAGCCCTTTCCATAAGGTTTTGCAACTCACGCACATTGCCCGGAAAGTCGTATGATGTAAGCCAAGCCCTCGCTGCCTCAGAAAGCGATCCGCCCCCAAGCCCGTATTCCTGCGCATATGTTTGCATGAAAAACTGTGCCAAGGTAAGCACATCATTTTCACGCTCACGCAGGGAAGGTAAGCGTAAGGGTATAACATTTAAGCGAAAAAATAAATCCTGTCGAAATTTCCCTTCTTTTACCCAATCTTCAAGATGTCTGTTGGTAGTGGCCAGCACGCGCACATCGACCCGCAAGGTATCTGTGCCGCCCACTCTATCCACTTCGCCCTCTTGCAACACCCGCAAAAGTTTAGCTTGAAGCCCCAAGTCCATTTCGGAAATTTCGTCTAATAATATAGTGCCACCGGAAGCCAATTCAAACTTACCGGGTTTACGGGCTATAGCTCCGGTGAAGGCGCCTTTTTCATGGCCAAATAATTCACTTTCTAACAAGTGTTCCGGCAGTGCAGCGCAGTTCACCGCAATAAAAGGCCCATTAGCTCTATTACTCCATGCATGCAAAGCCCTAGCAAAAAGCTCTTTACCGGTGCCAGACTCCCCATTAATAAGCACTGTAGCTTTAGACGGAGCCACCTGACGTGCCAAGGCCATAACCCTTGCTATGACAGGGTGATCTCCCACAATATTAGGGCCGCCCGCATAGGAAGGCTTGCGACCACCAAGGGTCGATGTGGGAGGTGCCGGTGCTTTACTTTTGCCATCGCGCGCCACAGCAACAATTTTATCAAAATCTAAAGGTTCCAGCCAGTAATCAGCGGCGCCAAGCTCCATAAAGCGGCGAGCCTCATCGGCATTCCCTTTATCAGTAATAATAATAACAGGGGGAAAAGCAGGATCGTCTTGACCAACACTAAGTAAATCTTCCACTTTAAATCCAGGTAAAGTAGGACGTGCAAAAATCACCCCAGGCCCTGACTTACGGATAAAGACAGAAGCTCCTTGGAGATTTTCGGCAATACCAATCTCATACCCAGCATCGCGAAGAGGCGGGAAAATACGGGTCACGGCATGAGCCGGAGCAAGAAAAAGTATTCTGCGTGTTAACATGCTTTGCTTTCTTTACCCTCTTGTGGGCATAATGGCAAGTATCTCTTTTCATTCTAATGCCATGACAATGGGTGGAAAAAGTGTTGCATTTTTGATAATAATGCAACAGAAGTAAAAAAGAAAAAAGTCAAAATTAACAGTGTATTAAAAACATACACCCCATTTGACTTTTTGCTTAAGACACCGTAGATAGAGGAAACTTTTAAATATTTCCCTATCATGCCCAAGCAATCAAAAAAATAATATATAATTATTCCATTTATATATCAAGAGAAAAAAATATGCACAACAATGAGATTCTACATCTATTACAAGCCGTGGCTCAAGGGCGAATTTCTGTAGAAGAAGCCTTAGAAAACAATAGCTTAAAAAATGTACAACGCAGCAAAAATGCATCACCTCAAGAACATATCTCTGCCCAAAGCATACAAGATACGCTCTGTGGCCTAAGCCTCGATACACAGCGCAAAGCCCGCACTGGCCTTGGGGAAGTGGTCTTTGCCCCCAATAAAAGCCCTGCGCAACTTATTTCTGCCATTGAAAATTTGCATAGCCAAGGTCCTGTGTTGGTCACACGCCTCAATGATAGCCAGCAAAGCATCTTGCAAAAACACTTTCCGCAAGGTTCCTTTTTTGAAGAAGCACGCCTTTTTAGTCTTGGGCGCCCCTTTCTTTCTGCCTCAGCACAAAATCCGTGGCCCACAGAAGGGCAAGCCATAGTCATTTCTGCCGGAGGCGCCGATAGACCCGTGGCCTTAGAAGCCTTTGGCGCCTTACAATTTTGGGGCATACAAGCCGGTTTCATAGCCGATGTGGGTGTGGCCGGTTTACACAGATTAAGTGTTCATGTGCCTGCTCTACAACAGGCTAAAATAATTATTGCTGTGGCTGGCATGGAAGGCGCCCTCCCCGGCATAGTGGCCGGTTTTGTACACAGCCCCGTGGTAGCCGTGCCTACATCGGTAGGTTATGGTGTGGGCGAAAAAGGACGCGCGGCTCTCTCTTCCATGCTGTGCTCTTGCGTGCCCGGTATTGCCGTTTGTAATATAGATAATGGCTTTGGTGCCGCCGCATTTGCTACAAAGTTACTATTACAAAACACATAATAAGACCTCTGCGCAATTCATTGCGTAAGACCTTTATTATAAATCACGAATATGTTTTTTCAATATCGACTATGTACAGCTTGGAATCACTGAACTTATGATAACGAGTCTTGGTAAATACTGGACAAAGCACACAGGCTGTCTTATACTTAATGCATTGTATTGTGAAATTTAACAAGATTCTCGCATAAATGTTGTGCGAGGCTTCTAGAGCGTTAAGGCAAAACTTGCAATGCTCGTTTGTTGCTCGCTCGTAAAAGGAGAGCCATGTCCACTAATATAAGCTCCATAGACAGCGCACCCATAAGTAGTGGTTTTGCCATTAATCTTGATTTATCATCTCAAGATAATAAAAATAAACAGGGTAAAAATACACAGGGCGCTGGTTTTTCTCTTGAACAACAAGATACGCTGACTCTTAGTCCTGAAGC
>CAYJAD010000026.1:0-30687 GCA_964368075.1 uncultured Desulfovibrionaceae bacterium
TATGTCAATTTCAGTTTGTTGGTTTGCTCGTTTTTTTCTTTTGTCAATTGTAAGGTTTTACTTTGCATCATGCAAAAGGTGTAAGGTGTTTTGTTGCAAAGAGCCATACCACCATGGTATTGCCTGCGCTTGCAGGCTTGTGTTCCACTCCACGAGAGTTTTTTCCTCAAGGGCTAGGGTATCAAATTTGTTAAGTAGCACTGCACGGGGCATGTGCTGGCAGTCTTTGAATAGCCCCTGTTCGTGTTCAGCTAGTCTTAGTAAAGAAGCAAAGGAAAGGGGCTCCCCCATGGCAAGGCCAGTGAGGGCAGAAAAGAGCTGCGCCCTATGGACATGTTCTTCTGTAAGGGGTTTGCCAAGTATATCTAGGCCTATAAGCCCAATACAAAAATCAGTATCTTGGGGGATGACAGGCTCATGGGGAGCCGGTGCTTTTAAAGCTTTACGTGCGGCGCCGTCGGCTTCGCACAGAATAATATCTGCAACAGCTGCTTGCGCTAAAGCAGTAATTTCTTCCTTGGCAAGTCCTACCACCTTTCCTTGCTCATGCGCTATGTGATTGGCCACAGAGATGATTTTTTGCTTATGCCATGCTTGCTCAAGAGTTTCATGCCATGATGTTGCTGTTTCAGATAAAAGAAGATTCTCTTGTTGATTAAGTCTGTCTCGAATGCAAGTTTTTGTAGATGTAGCTAGCAGTACGCGATTTCCTGTTTGAGCAAAGCATTGTGCCAATGCATGCACAGTGGAAGTTTTGCCGCCAGCGCCCACAAATGCTATGAGAGGACAAGGTTTAGCAGGTATTTTTTGCTGTAGGAAAGAAAAAAAGCTCTGTATAGACATATAGACTCCATGCGCTTACAAAATAATCAGTATTATTCAAATTCTGTCGCCATGAAAAGTTTTTGGAAAAGGGAGGGGTTTGGGGAGGGAAAAACCTTTCTACAGAAAGTTTTTTCCCTCCCCAAAAAATAACAAACACCCAAAAAATACCAAACTAACCGCCAATATTAACCATCTTTTTCTGTGCTACGGCATGTCCTGCTTGTCTAGCTTTAAGCAAAGCTTCGCCTAAGGGTTTATCTTTAATGGCATGGTCAAAAAGTGCGCAAATACTTTCCATTATCTGCTCGGTATCGCGTATATTAGGGTCGCGTAAAAGGGCGCGCACATCATGCTCTTTATCGGCAAAGAGGCAAGTGCGCAATGACCCATCAGAGGTAACCCGCAGGCGATTGCAGGAAGAGCAGAAATGGTTAGACATGGCTGAAATAATACCAAGACGTCCTTTGCCATTCTTAATGCGATACATGCGCGCAGGGCCTGCATGAACGGGGTCTGTAATGCTTGTGTCGCTATTGTTTTGATTTGTAAGGGCATGATGCGCAGAAAGTTGCGCTTCTTGCCACGGCCTTGGGGGCATTTCTTCTAATTCTAAATATTTTTGTGCATGCTCTAGCAGAATGGGTGCGGCTAGGAATGTTTCGTCATTCCATAGGGTGCTACTGCCCATGGGCATGAATTCGATGAAACGCATATCAACACGATATTCTTTGACAAAATGCGCAAAGTCTTCCATTTCTACATCAGTGATGCCGCGCATGGCCACAGCATTAATTTTCACCCCGATGTCTACTTTTTGCAAAGCGTGTATAGCTTCAACAACGGTGCTTAGCATATCTCGGCCTGTAATTTTAGCAAAAGTAGCAGGGCGAAAGGAATCTAGAGAAATGTTAATAGCTTTAATGCCTAAATCTTTTAATTGCTGTATGTGGGGGGCAATAAGAGATCCATTGGTGGTGATGCGTAAATCTACTTGTGGGTATTGCTGACGGATTTGGGCAATAAAGTCCATAAATCCCTTACGTGCGAAGGGTTCGCCGCCAGTGAGTCGTATTTTTTCAATACCCATGCGCAGGGCAGCTCCCACAATGGTAAGCATTTCTTCATAACGCAATACATTATCGTGATGCAGGGTGGTATCATCGCATTCATTGCGACAGTAACTACACCTAAAATTACAGCGATCCGTCACCGACAGGCGCAAATAGCGTGCAATGCGCCCGTGGTGATCTGTTAAAAGTGCAGACTGGTTAGTCACGTTCGTAACCGGGAAGCAAGAGAGACGAGGCACCGGCTTGACCTTGCCCTTTAGGACAGTCTTTTTGTAAAAAACAGATTTCGCAGGCCCCTTTAAAAGGAAAATGGGTGACCACAGCGAAGCGGCGTGAAAGGCTTGGGCCATCTTCTTTGTAAGGCATGCCAAGCTCGGTAAGTGCGGCGCGCAAAGTATCTGTGGGGCGTGGAGCCGGGGCACATCCAGCGCTTTCTACATCGGGTAAAAGCTGGTGTACGGCGCTCATGCATAAGGTTTGAGCCAATGCGTTATCTGCATAGGCTTTAGAGGGGGAGTCTGCCCAAGAGCTATCAATGCTTTCTTCGACGCTTTCTGGTAACCAAGTGACAAGATATTTGACTTTGCCTGTATCCACGGTATACACTTGAAGTTCTTCTTTCCACGCTTCCCACATGGAAAGGAAACGGTCAAACATTTCGCCGCCAATGCGTGTTTCTTGGCTGTTACGCATAATAAGTTCTAAATCAAAATAGGGATTAGTTTCAATTTTTTCAAGGGTGTAGCTATTCATTCTTTTTCCTGTAAAAGCTAAATTTCATTTTCTGACTTGTGGTCACGCGTCTAATGATTATGTTTATAAATGGTACCGCTTACTTTTTAAGCAAGGGGTGTACTGTAAATTTCTCTACTTTTGTCGTATATATGGCCTTGCGTCAACGATAAATTTCATCAAGGGTAGAATGCGCATGCAAACACGGGAAGATTTTTATGCCATACGAGGTAGAATTGACCTAAGGGAGCAAATGTTTTATGTAACTTACCCCTTATACTACTGTTCGGCAAGACGCTTTGCTTTTAGGAGCCGATGTGGCAGAAGCTACTCAAGAATATCATGCGCGGCAGTCAGCACAAATGGTAAAAAACGAGCGTCTTTCTTTTCATGCTCAATCGCCTACAGAAGTAAAGTTGCGTGCAGAAGCTCAGAGCGGCTACGGTGCCGAATATACACCACCACAACGCAGTGCGCACAATTTTGCTGTGCCTGAAAGAGTGACTGGGCAGATTGTGGTGGAGCAGGGCTAATTTTTCAAGGGTTTGATGAGCGGTGTCAATGGTAAAAATATTACTATTATAATAGAGTGTGGAATTTTAGGAAAATTTATGAAACATGAAAGAAAGCTTCCCCAAAGCGTGCGTTATGAATATTGTGAAGAGTCTAAAGTTAAATTAAACTACGCTCATGGCGTGTGGGGGGGCGTGAACCCTCGCGGGGAAATAGAATTAAACTTTTATTCCGAAAGTGATAAAGCTCCGGAATATGTAGAATGCCTTGTGGATGCCCACGGCACTTTGGGGCCGGAGCTTGTTCCGGAAGGTGCCAAACAACGCACCATTGTGCGCACCATTCATAATAAAGTATTGTTAAATTATCATACAGCTTACGCTGTTATGCAGTGGCTAGAAGAACAGCTAGAAAGTCTTGATGCTGTTGAAAATGCCAGTTTTATGGATGATGAAACAGGGATAGAGCAATAAATGCAACAGGCTTTTCATATTTTAACTTTTGGTTGCCAAATGAATTTTAATGATTCTTCTTGGCTTGAGCGGTCTTTTTTGCAGCGTGGCTTTGTGCCTGCCCCCTTGCAAGAGGCAACGGTTATTGTGGTAAATACGTGCTCTGTACGTGAAAAGCCTGAGCAAAAGGTGTATAATACTTTACGTAAAATACAGGCGGAAACGCGCCAAACACCGGGAGCTTTTGTGGTGGTGGCTGGTTGTGTGGCTCAGCAGATAGGCAGCGGTTTTTTTGAAAAATTTCCGCAGGTTCGCTTGGTGTGTGGTGGCGATGGTATAAAAGATGTCCCCAATAGTGTGGAAAAGCTCTTTCAAGACCCACAATTACGCCTATGTTTGGTAGACTTTAGCCAAGCATACCCAGAGCGTGATGCCGCAATCAATAAACAAAGTTCTTTGCCTGTGGCCCATGTAAATATTATGCAAGGCTGTGATAATTATTGTGCTTATTGCATAGTGCCTTATACGAGAGGGCCACAAAAATCGCGTAATAGCGCGGCCATTTTGCAAGAGTGCCAAGAACTTGTGGCGCATGGCACCAGAGAAATTTGCTTGCTTGGACAAAACGTCAATGCTTTTGGCAAAGATGATAAGGGCGATGGTACCAGTTTTGCCTCTCTTGTGACGAGCATTGCACAGATAGCCGGCCTTGAACGTTTGCGTTTTATGACACCGCACCCCAAGGATATTACCCTTGAGGATATTGCCGCTTTTGGTGCATTGCCAAATCTGTGTCCACATATTCACTTGCCCATGCAGGCCGGTTCTGATGCTGTGCTAACAGCCATGGGGCGTAAGTATACGGCGGGGCGTTTTTTAGAAATTGTTGCTGCTTTGCGCGAAGCTTGTCCACAGATATCTTTTTCTTCGGATATTATTGTGGGCTTTCCCGGCGAAAGCGAGGACGACTTCTTGCAAACGTTAGAGATGATGGAAAAAGTAAATTATCGTTCTACTTTTTCTTTTTGTTATTCTGATCGGCCGGGCACAAGAGCCTCACTTATGCCCATGAAGGTTGACGCACAAATAATGCTTGAGCGTTTGCATCGTTTGCAACAAAAACAAGATTCCCTCACGGAGGCGTGGTTGTTGCAAAGGGAAGGGGCACAATGTACGGTGCTTTTAGAAAGTCAAAGCAAGAAAGGGGCAGATAATACCAGTGAGGTTTTTTGGCAGGGCCGCGATCCTCATGGTGTAACTGTTAATGTGCCCTTGGCACCGGGTGTAGGTAAAGCAGGATTGCTGGTTCCTGTTCGCATTGTACAAGCTAAAAAACATACGTTAATGGGACAACAGGAGGGGCAACCATGGTAAAAATGCACATTCTGGGGCTCAGTGTTGATAGCACGGCTAAAACTCCCATACTTCTTTTACAAGAAGAAGGTGAAAAAAGAATTTTACCCATTTGGATTGGTTCTATGGAAGCCATGAGTATTTCCATGGCTTTAAGCGGACAAAGTGTACCGCGCCCCTTAACACATGATTTGCTTTTATCTGTGGTGGAATTTTTAGGGGGGCAAATAACGTCTTTAGAAATTGAATCATTTAAAGATGGTATTTTTTATGCTGCCTTGATCGTACGCTGCGATGAACGTACCGTGCGCATAGACTGTCGCCCTTCTGACGGCATAACCCTTGCCATCAAAAAGAATTTTCCTATTTTTATTGCCCCTGATGTATTAGATGTGGGTATGCATGCACAACAGCAACAAGACGCCACCTCATTTCAATTGCTCAAACCCCATGAGCAAATTGAGCAAAAACGTGTGGAAGCGCCTTCAAAAACACAGAAAAATGTGCACCATATTACTATAAAAATGCCACCTAAGTCACATGTCAAGACAGTGACAGATAATTTTAAAGGTAGAGATATGGATTTCGAAAAGCTTTTGCGCTCTTTGGAGCCACCTTCTACAAAAAAAATGTAAAGCCGAGAGAAAATTTTATAAGCATGCTTTGCTAAGTGTGAGCGCATGCTTTGTGTAAGATTGTAAAAATATAAAAAAATGACGTTATTTTGATATAATATCTGCTGTTATGTTCAGAAGTGAACATTTTGACCTCTAAAGTAATAGTATAGGGTGTCGATAAGAAAAGAAACAGCAAGGAATGGGTATTATGTTAGATTACGAAAAATTTCAAAAAATACATGATTTTTTTGTACAGGGAAGAGACCATCATGCTTTGCATCTGCTTATGCAAATTCAGGCGCAACACATTACCCTGCTAGATACCATTGATGTTTTAAAAGCGCGCATTCAAGAATTTGAAGATATCCTTTTTCTTTCTGAAGCTTTATATTTTGAAAACTCTTTTTATTGGGTGCGCACTGCCAAGGAAACACAAGGCCCGTTTTGCCCGCATTGCTATGAAGGAGATACGCTCCTTTTCCGTTTGCGCAAGAAACATAACATTTTTTACTGTGAACATTGTGGGGCAAAATATCGCTGTAATGCCCATGATGGGGATGGCATGCCGCGCCGTATCCCTTCGGCAAAGTTAATTCCTTTTCATCGCCCTTTAGAAAAACAAGGGGTGGTGCGTCAGCGTTAAAAAAGTAAAATACTTGTACGCAAGAGCAAGGAGAATAATTTGTCTAAAAAAAAACAGCGCCCCAAAGAAAAGGACGCCACGACGCCCAGCATGCAAAATAAGCCGCTGGGCGGTTTATTTTCTCCCCTTGCGCAATATCCTGGTGCAGGGTATGCTGAGGTATTCGCAACGGCGCGTGGAAAAGACGACACAACGTTTTTAAAGGAAAGTACCTCTGCCCCTGTTGCCAAAAAAACCGTAGTGCGTACAAAGGGTGCCATGGCAAATATACCTGACCATTTTTTTACTTCTGCCTTGCTTTTGGTAGATGATGAAAGCAATGCCCGTATGGACAGAAATGCCCTGCGGGAAGCCGGTATTGCCAAGGTACAGGTGCTTACTTCCGGTGTATTGGCGGCACGTTTTTTAGCCCATTACTCTAAAGAGGTAGATGCAAAGCATATTGATATTATTGTTTGTCATCCTCATCTGGGAGACATGTCTGCCTTACAATGGATAGAATTGCTGAGCGCGCATCCTGTATTAAAAAATATTCCTGTGCTAGGTATCGCCGGCAGTGAAGATGCGGCAAAGCTTTTACGCGCCTTTGGTGGCGGGTTTGCAGAAATCTTGGTGCGCCCCTACTCTCATGATGATGTTCGCCGTATTTTGTATGAGATACAAGAAAGTGCTTTGGGTAAGACACAAGGGGCTAGCTCAGAAACGTTAGATGATACTGTTTTTGCACAAAATTTGAAGCGATTGCAAACCTTACAAAGTGAAGATGGCAGGGCAGAACGCTTTGTGCAAGATGGCTTACAATGGCTAAAAATGAAAGAGTGGGATAAAGCCATTACTGCTTTGAGTAAAGCCTTGCATAATCAAGAAATGCGCGGTGAGGCCGAATATGGTTTGGCTGTGGCTTGGCAGGGCAAGAAAAATATTGAAAAATATTGCTATTATTTAAGTGAAGCTTGCTTAAGTCTTGTGCGTAGCCAAAAATGGGCAAAGGCACGCATGGCCTATACGCAACTATTAAAAGTTATGCCTTCAGCGCCAAATCCTTTTGTGGCTGTGGCAGAAAATCTTATTCGTGCACAAAGATACCGCGATGCCGCAGGAACCTTAGTATTGGGACTTCCGCTGGGCAATGCCCAAGATGCAACTCAAAGACTGGCTCGTGCCTGTTATTATGCCGAAAACCCGCCCTTTGCTGTAGGTAAAATTCAAAAGGCCTTTACGGCTCCCATGTTGCATAAAATAGTTCAGGAATTACCCGATGCTTTAAAGCAAGTGACTGAAGAGCATGAGCAGCGCTTGCAGCAACGTCGTGAAGAACGCGCCGCTTTGCGTTTAAAAACACGCTCTCTACCGCAACCCACCGCATATACAGCTTCCTCTGTGTCCTCTGCAAAAAAAGGCGCTGATTCGCCTGCTTCTGGGGCAGGACATGCGCAATCCCCCATAGTAGCCTCCCTATCATTGGAGGATACTTTTTCTGACAGCCAGCAAGAGTTTTACGATGCCCAAAGCCTTAAAGCTGAGGGAAAAATGTCAAAATCTGGCAAGGGCGCTATGGGGAAAAAGTCTTTTGAAAGTGCTAGTGCAGAAGGGGGCACTGTAACACGCGGGCAAAAATCAAAGAAGAGTGATGATGACTCTGCTAAGTCATCATCAAAGCAAGGGCAAACGCCTTTATTACAACCGCTTTTTGAAGAAGATATGGCGGTAGATATGTTTTCGCCTAAACTCAATGATATTGCCACGGTTATTAAAACCACATGGAAAATCATGAAGGGCAAGTAATCAGTGTTTAAAACTCACAGATTTTATCCCCTCTAGGTACTATTGAGCAATACGCATGCGGGTCAGTACTTCCGTTAATTTTGCAGTCTTTATGGGATTCATATAGCTGAGAATTTCTCCGGCTTGCTTGGCACGCATGCTGAGCAAAATTTTTGCCGCAATATTTTCGTCTAGTTTTTCTAAAGCGGCACCGGCTTGACGTGGCTTCATGTTGGTGTACATGTCTGTCAGGCTGGTCATTTTTTCTTGTTCAACATTCTTAGCTTCATTGAGCATGCCTTGCACTTTTTGCTCTGCAGCTTGCAATTCTTTAAGTCTTTGTTCCATTTGCTGTTTTAGAGTAAGGATTTCTTGCTCACGTCGTGCGAGCTCTTGCTCTTTTTGCAAAGGGTCTTCCGCAGGTACATAGGCATTAATATTGGGCACCGGCGGATTGGTGGTCGGCACAAGGGGATTGTAAGGCGGTATGGTGTTTCCATAAGGCCCTGCAGTGCCAACAGGTTGAATATTTTGTGCAGGCGGGGAAAATGGCGCATTACCAGTGGCCGCCGGTGGTGCTGGCGGTGGATTTAAATTGGTGTCTAGCGTGGCCGCGTAGGCCACTTCATCTACACCTAAACGCGGTATGGGCAAAGAAGAAATATTGAGTGTTGTCCACCAGGAAACATCTTCTGGTTCTGGCACTTGCGCTGTGACTGTCATGGCTTTGACGGTGTTTTGTTCTGTTGTGGCAGGGGGGTGCTGTGCTGTATTCACAGGTTGAGCTGGCGCTTGTTGTTGCCCGCTAACAGCAGTGGATTTTTGTGACAGTTCTGCTAAGTTTGCTTGCGGATGCGCGGCAGCCAAAGCAGTATTTTTTTGATGTGTATAGGCTTGTGCAGCACGCACCGCTGCAGAACCCTGTGGTTCTGGCATTGTTTCAGCAGGAACAAGCGAGAGTTTATCGCCTTGAGGAGCTAAAGGCGCAGAGTTTTGTCCTAAGATGACTTGCGCTTCCAGTGAATTTTGCCCTAGAGGCGTTGTAGGAGCTACCGCAGTATTTTGCGCAGCAAGGGTTTGGGGCTTGGTGTTTTGTTGTGCTGTTGGTGTATTTTTTTCTTGCACTACAGCGACATCTGTAGAAAGAAAATCTAAAAAGTTAAAATTCGGTAAAGAATAGCCCAAGCCTAAAGACACAAATATAGCAACTTTGCATAAGCCAAGTCCTATAAGTGCTTGACAAATTTTAGAGAGCGACCATGTTGAAGCGAAGCGTTGCTGACTCGTCATTGGTTTTTCTTTCATGTTCTTTCTCCTGGGCATAATGACGTTCCTGCTGTTTCTCTTTAAGCTTTTCCAATACTTTTTTATCTTTAGAACGAATAAGTACCAATTCTTTACAATTATTTACGCTTTCATGCAACTGTAATAATCGAGTATGGCATTGCGCTAAATCTGATTGTAAACCTTTGATAAAACTTTCTAAAAGCCATCGAGAGGCAGAATCCATAGTCATATCTTTATATATTTCGTCTTTTGTTTGTGCTATTTCTGCTTCTATGGCAGCCGCACGTTCCTTTTCTTGCTTTAGCATGGCTTGCGCTTTGCCCAGTTGCACCTTGGCTTCATCTTCAAGCATGGTTCTGTAATCAAGAACTTTTTGCATGGAAAAGGTATATGGCATATAAGCATCCGTTGGTAAATTGACAAGATAAATAAAATATTGCAAATTTTAGGCCAAAGGTGTTTGCTAAGGTAAAGTGTGTTCCTATGAAAGAATTTTTTGTGTTTTATCGCAAAGGCAAATACTTTGATCGACTAAATAGAGAGGAATTAAGATGCAAAATCCAAAAATATATGGAATTATAGGTGATCCCTTGGGGCATAGTTTAAGCCCTGCATTGCATGCCGATACTTTTGCGCGTCTTGGACATGCAGGTGTTTTTGCCACTTGGCCTATGGGCAAAGAAAAAGTAGGGCTTTTTATGCAATCTATGCGGCTTCTGGGCATAGCCGGTGCCTGTGTCACCATTCCGCATAAGCAGGAAGTGTTGGCTCATGTGGACTATATAAGTCCTTTGGCTAAAAGCGTGGGGGCTGTGAATACCTTGTACTGGGAAGGGCAAGAGCTTTGCGGGGAAAATACCGACGTAACAGGCTTTCTGTGGCCTTTGCAGCAAAGAAAAGTTCCTCACCGAGCCATGGTGCTTGGAGCGGGCGGTGCGGCAAGAGCTGTCATTGTGGCGTTAAAAACTTTGCGCGCACAAGGTATGGGTAAAATTTTTGTAAGCAGTCATAATGATGCAAAGGCACAGCTGCTATCTGAAGAATTTCAATGTGTTTTTGTGCCTTGGCAAGAGCGTACCAGTATTAAGGCCCCATGGCTTATAAATACAACCCCTTTAGGTATGCAAGGTGGAGAGTTTTTTGAGCAAAGCCCCTATAGTTCTAAGGCTTTTTTACAAAATGTAAGTAAGGATGCTCTGGCCTATGATATAGTGTATAATCCCTTAGAGACACGCTTTTTACGTGAAGCTGCTGCTGCTGGGTGGCAAACACAAGACGGACTTGATATGTTTGTGGGGCAAGCCTTAGCACAGCAAAAACTATGGCTAGGGCAGCAGGGCGAATATGCCCCCTTGCGAGCCTTGTTACAAGAAAAGTTGCAGAGCAGATAATACAGTATTGGAGTTGATAGTAAAAAATACTACTAGATTTAGCAAAATAAAAACCTTGCGCAACTCCTTGCGCAAGGTTTTTGACTAATGACAAACTCCCTATTGGGTGTTTGCGCCGCCTAAGACAGCGTTGCTGTCTTGGCAGAAAGGCACGAAAATCAATCGTTTAACGGTGCAAGTAAATTGCACCTACTCTTGATTTATCGGCCGTGCTGACTTTGCCAGCACTTTGAAGCATCGGCGCTAGTTAAATCAACTAAATAAGGGGCGTAAGTCTTGTGTTCTTCCCAGAGCTAAGGCTGCATACGCTTTTAACAGGGCTTTTTTTTCTTTAGCTTCCCAAAGAGGGCATGCAAAAAAGCGTTCCATTTTATAATGCGTTATACGTAAAAAATGCCCCATATGAACAGTATTTTGGGCTAATACGGCTTTATAAACAGCGTTGGCTCTGTGCAAGAAATCCATGGGGCTTATATTTGTGGATTTGTCTTGCAAAATGGTAAAGTCAGAGCAAGAGAGCAAAGTGTGTATTAAACAGCTTTGTGGATCATGGGGTAAACCGAGATAGGCTAAAAGTGTTCTCACAGCCATGGCGTGATAAAGAGAAGTGCTGGCACGCGGTGCATACCGATACAGGAGCAGAGGCTCAGACATATTTGCCATACATAAAGGGCTTTGAAAGAGAGTTTCTATCCAAAAAGCGTAATCTTGTGCTCGAAGTAAGGTTTCATCATAGCGCAATACAGTGCCTGTAAGTGTTGATAAACGAAAGCAACATGTAGGATTAAATAAAGATGCCCCCCAAATGCTTTGGGCCTTAATAGCTGCATGCGAGTGTGGTTTTTTGACGTTACCAGATGCTTGCCCAAAGTACGTGACAGCCGTGCCTAATATGTCTATATCAGAATGATTTTCCATATACGCCACTTGCTTTTCTAAACGTTGAGGCAGGGCAATGTCGTCTCCATCCATCCAGAAAAAATATTTTGCTTTTTCTTCCAAATGCATGCGAGTTGCAAAGTCTAAAATGACATTTCGCGCAAAGGGGCGCCCCTTATTTTCTTTCCAATGAATATGGTGTAAACGCGGGTCTTCAAAGCTTTTAAGGATATGCGTGGTGTCGTCGGTGGAGCCGTCATTCACTATGCAAAAAATAAAATTCGCATGGCTTTGTTCTAGAATAGAGTTCACCGCTTGGGCTATGTACTCGGCATCATTATAAACGGTAAGGCCCACTATGCATAAAGGGCTTTGCGATGTCACATGCATGTATATTCTTTTTAACCAAGGCGGCGTTTACGGCGAATATTACGCTCTTCCATAAGAAACTTCCCCGTTACCGATTGCGGGTCTGCTACTATGGCTTCTGGTGTACCTGCGGCCACAATGCAACCACCATTTTCTCCACCGCCGGGGCCAAGATCTAGCACATAATCGGAACTCAAAATCACATCGGTATTATGCTCAATAACCACTACAGTGGCTCCTCTATCTACCAATTTATGTAAAACTTGTATAAGTTTACCCACTTCATGCATATGTAAACCTGTGGTGGGTTCGTCTAAGATATACATGGTGCCTGGCAGGGATTTTTTGCCAAGCTCACGTGAAATTTTTATGCGCTGGGCTTCTCCACCGGAAAGAGTGGTGGCCGGCTGCCCTAAGCGAATATACTCTAAGCCTACGTCTTCTAGTACCGATAGACGTCTTTCCAGCACTGGGTAATTTTCAAAAAATTTGCGCGCTTGAGCCACAGAAAGTTCTAATACTTCGGCAATATTTAAGCCCTTATAACGCACCTCAAGGGTTTCGTGATTATAGCGTTTGCCTTTGCATACATCGCATGTAACGTATACGTCGGGTAAAAAGTGCATCTCTACACGAATTTGCCCATCACCATTGCAAGATTCGCAACGTCCGCCGCGCACGTTGAAAGAAAAACGACTGGCAGTATAGCCTCTTTTGCGGGCATCGGCAGTGGTGGCAAAAATATTACGAATTTCATCAAATATTTTCGTATAGGTAGCAGGGTTTGAGCGTGGTGTACGTCCTATGGCACTTTGATCTATAGAAACGATGCGTTCTATATTTTCATGACCGGAAATACCGGCAATGATGCCCGGTTGGTCTACACGTATACCTTGGGACAATGCTAAATGTTTATACAATGTATCCACCACCAAGGAGCTTTTGCCAGAGCCGGAAACACCTGTGACACAAGTGAGTACACCCAAGGGAATATGGCAATCAATATTTTTTAAATTGTTGGTGGTGATGCCGCGCAAGCTGAGCATTTCAGTTCCTTCACGCCTTTCGTCGGGCAAATCAATACCCATATCTCCGCGTAAATACTTAGCTGTGAGAGTTTGCGCTTTGGCCATAAGCTTTTTCACCGAACCGGTAAAAACTAAATCACCACCCAAGGAACCAGACCCCGGGCCCAACTCAATAACGGTGTCAGCCTCGCAAATGGTGGCTTCATCATGTTCCACCACAAGTACTGTATTGCCGCGCTGTTGCAACGAGCGCAAAGTGCCAATGAGGCGTTCATTATCTCGCGGATGTAAGCCAATGGAAGGTTCATCCAGCACATAGGTCACGCCCACAAGGCCGGAACCTAATTGAGAGGCTAAACGTATGCGTTGGGCTTCACCACCGGAAAGGGTAGACATGGCGCGGCCCAATGAAATATATTCTAAGCCTACATCATGCATAAAACGCAGACGGTGGCGTAATTCTTTTAATAGAGGCTCGGCAATAAGGGCATGACGACCGCTAAATTCTTGCGTGCTAAGCCATTCCAAGGATTTTTCCACTGACATGCGGCAAAAGGCATCAATGCTCACATCGCCCACACGCACTGCCAACGCTTCAGGGCGCAAACGTGCACCGTGACATTGCGGGCAATAGGTGGATTGCCTATAGCGAGCTAAGGTTTCACGCCACGCATCGCCGTATTGCATGCCTTTTTCCAGCAGCGGCATAACGCCAGTCCAGCGCTTTTCTGAAATGGGCACATCCCCTTGAGCGATACCTTCATTTTTAGGATTAAAAATGTCGCTGTTGTAATCACCCTTGGCATCAAGTGCCACATTACCACCCATCCAATTGCGGCGTAAGCCTTGCGATCCTTGGGCAGGTTTGCCCTTGGCATCTTCACCATAAAAAAGTGCTGCCAAGGCTTTTTCGCTAAACTCTGCTAAAGGTGTATCTAAAGTAAATTTCCAGCGTTTTCCCAAGGCTGCCAAGGCTTCGGCATAGCGGGCAAACATTTTAGGCGTAGCCCACGGTAAAAGAGCCCCTCCAGCCAAGGAAAGTCCTTTGTTGGGAGCCACTAAAAGCGGCTCGAAATAATCTACTGTACCTAAACCTACACAGCGCGGGCAAGCCCCCTGTGGACTGTTGAAAGAAAATAATTGTGGACTGGGAGCCGGTAAGGAAATGCGGCATTGTTTGCAAGCAGAGGTGGTGGCATGCACAATGTCTTGTGCTTTTCCGTCTCCCATGCCTTCGGGTAAATGCAACATAAGGCGGCCTTCGCCGTGGCGTAAAGCTAATTCTACAGAGTCAGCCAAGCGTCCCCGTAAGCCTTCTTTGTTGACCAGACGGTCAATGATTAACTCTATATTATGCTTTTTATTTTTATCTAAGGTGGGCACATCATCCATGGTAAATACTTCACCATTGATACGCACACGCACAAAACCTTCTGCTTTTAATTTTTTTAAGCGATCGGCGTGGGTGCCTTTTTGATGTTCCACCAAGGGCGCCATGAGTAAAAATTTTGTGCCTTGTGGCAATTGCAAAATATCTTCTATAATTTCATCGGCGGCGCGAGCTTCAATAACTTCACCACATTCGGGGCAATACATACGCCCAAGACGCGCAAAAAATACACGTAAAAAGTCATATATTTCCGTTACTGTACCCACGGTAGAGCGCGGATTTCGAGCTGTAGATTGCTGCTCCAGCGAAATGGCGGGCGAAAGCCCTTCAATTTTATCCACAGCAGGCTTATTCATTTGTGGCAGAAATTGGCGCGCATAGGCTGAAAGGGATTCCACATAACGGCGCTGTCCCTCGGCATAGACGATATCAAAGGCAAGAGTGGACTTGCCTGAGCCAGAAGGTCCACAAATGACCACTAAAGAATCTCGAGGAATTTCTAAATCAATATTTTTCAAATTATGATGGCGTGCGCCTTGAATGGATATGCTGTTTTTCATGTTGTAAAAGGTAGTGCTTAAGTGCTTTTTGGCAAGACGCAGAAAGAAATTTTTATGGAACTTTTATGTAATGTGGGCTAGGTTCTGGTGGATAAAATACAGAGCAAAAACTCTGCATCTGCTGAGCATGGTGTATTGGTGAAAATCTTTTCCTATAAGATTTTTTGATTTTTCAGAGCGTATAGAAAAGGAGATATGTATGCGCGAACTTCAGGCAGGGGCCATTACAGAGGCCGTGGCTGAGCTGGCCATAAAAGCGTGTTGTAAACTTCCTTCCGATGTTTACGAAGCTTTTAAAGAAGCAAAAGAGCATGAAGCATCCCCTGTGGGACAAAATATTTTAGAGCAACTTATTATTAATGCCGATATTGCCGCGCAAGAGAACATCCCCATTTGTCAGGATACAGGCCTTGCCGTCATTTTTATAGATGTAGGGCAAGGGGTACGCATTGTGGGCGGCGATTTTGAAGAAGCCATTCATGAAGGCATACGTCAAGGCTATACGCGTGGGTATTTACGTAAATCTTGTGTGGAAGAACCGCTTTTTGAACGTAAAAATACTAAGGACAATAGTCCAGCCATTATCCATACCCGTATTGTGCCTGGTGACGCTGTGCGCATACGCCTTGCGCCCAAGGGAGCCGGCTCAGAAAATAAAAGTATTTTAAAAATGTTAGTACCTGCTGATGGCATTGAAGGGGTACGTAATGTGGTGCTAGAAGCCGTGCAATTGGCCGGTCCCAATAGCTGTCCACCCATGGTGGTGGGTGTGGGCATCGGCGGCAATATGGAAATGGCCGCCATTTGTGCTAAGCGCGCTGCCGCTCGAGATATTGATACAGAAAATGCCGATCCACGCTACGCCACATTAGAAAAAGATTTATTGGCACTTGTAAATAAAACTGGCATTGGCCCACAAGGTCTTGGTGGTAATACTACGGCCTTGCGGGTACACGTGGAATGGTACCCCACCCACATTGCTTCTTTGCCGGTGGCAGTGAATATTAACTGTAATGCGGCACGGCATGCCGAATGTACCCTATAGACGGTAGTTGGAGGACATATGTCAACAGAAAGTAAACGTATTACTGCCCCCTTTGATGCCGCCACGGCCGCTTCTTTGCGCGCCGGCGATAGAGTGCTCATTTCTGGTACTATTATTGCTGCTCGTGATGCTGCTCATAAAAAACTTGTGGAAACCCTCGATGCCGGTGCAGAACTACCTGTAGATTTACAAAATGCTGTTATCTATTATGTGGGGCCTTCGCCAGCAAAGCCCGGTGAAGCTATAGGTTCTGCAGGGCCTACCACCTCAGGTCGTATGGATGCCTACACCCCGCGTATTTTAGAGCAAGGGGTAAAAGGTATGATAGGGAAGGGATATCGCAAGCCGGAAGTTATTGAAAGCATGAAGAAAAACAAAGTGCCTTATATGGCTGCTGTGGGCGGTGCAGGGGCGCTGATTGCCAAGAGTATAAAAAAATACACAGTGCTTGCCTATGAAGATTTAGGGCCAGAGGCCGTGGCAGCCATGGAAGTGGTAGACTTTCCGGCCATTGTGGTGATTGATTGTTTGGGGAATGATTATTATGAGCAAGGGCAAGCGCCTTATCGTCAACTTTAATACTATAAACAAATAGCTATTTTTTTATGCCACGTTATAAATGTCTTCTTGCCTATGTGGGCACACGCTATGCTGGCTGGCAAGTGCAGGATGTAAAAAAAGCTCCCCTTACCATTCAAGGGGAGCTGGAAAAAGTGTTATTGAAAGTCACCGGTTCTTTGGTGCGTGTGCATGCGGCAGGGCGCACCGATGCCGGTGTGCATGCTGAAGGGCAAGTGGTACATTTTACAACAGAAAAAGCCAAAAGCGCTCAAGAATGGGAGCATATTTTTGGCGCTTTGCTTCCCCCGGATATCTGCGTGCAACAAGTACATGTGGTTACGGATGATTTTCATAGTAGATTTAAATCTATAGCCAAAACCTATCGTTACACTCTTTGGATACATGCACAAGACGAAACCGCTTTACCTGTACCTCCGCGTTTACGCCCTTTTGTGTGGTCTTGTGGGCATGTGGATGTACAACGCATGCAGGGGGCGCTTCCTTACTTACGAGGAAAACACGATTTTTGCGCACTGCAAAATGTCGGTACGCCCATGGAGGACACAGAACGCACGATTCAACGCTTAGAGCTTGGCTTTGGTAGTTCGTGGGCGCCTTCTGAATATACGCCCCACACGCTGACCCTTGAGGTGCAAGGGGATGGTTTTTTAAAGCAAATGGTGCGTAATATGACAGGTTTATTGGTGGCTGTGGGTAAGGGGAAGCTGCTTGCACATGACATTCCGCAACTGTTGGCTCAAAAGCACAGACCTAAATTACCTGCTACGGCTCCGGCTTGTGGTTTGACTTTATGGCGTGTTTATTATGATGATGCAGATCTTGAAGAAGCATTGGTAACGTCGGAAGAAAATATTTAACCAGTGTTTCCTTTACAAGCACGCTTTGGCTAGTGTAAGCCATGAAGACGAAATTGTTACAAAATAGGCAGTTCAGCAAAGGAATACTATTATGCATTATAAAAATATCATGGCGGAATTAGAAAAAAATCCTAAAACGTGGCTTGTTACAGGCGTTGCCGGATTTATTGGCTCTAACCTGCTGGAAGAATTGTTGCTCCACAAACAGCGTGTGGTGGGTTTAGATAATTTTATACGTGGCTATCAGAAAAATTTAGATATGGTTCGTGCGGCTGTAGGTGATAGCTTGTGGCAAAACTTCACCTTTCACGAAGGGGATATACGCGAACTTGATCACTGCCATGCTGCGTGTGCAGGAGTGAATTATGTGCTGCACCAAGCAGCTCTTGGTTCAGTACCTTTTTCCATTGCTGAGCCTTTGACGACAAATTCATGTAATATAACAGGTTTTTTGAATATGCTCGTGGCCGCTAAAGATGCCAAGGTGAAAAAATTTGTTTATGCGGCCTCTTCTTCTACCTATGGCGATGAGCCCAATTTACCTAAAATGGAAGATCGCATTGGGGCACCCTTGTCTCCCTATGCTGTAACGAAATATGTGAATGAACTTTATGCCACCGTTTTTGCCAATACCTATGGCTTAGAGTCTATGGGCTTGCGCTATTTTAATGTTTTTGGCAAGCGTCAAGATCCCGACGGTGCGTATGCGGCCGTTATTCCACAGTGGTTTGCGGCATTGCTTAAAGGAAAGCCCGTGTACATAAATGGGGATGGCGAAACTTCACGGGATTTTTGCTATATTGATAATGTGGTACAAATGAATGTTTTGGCCGCGGTGGCGCAAGGCGATGCATGTAATAAAGTGTACAATGTGGCTTTTGGCGGTAGAACCACATTAAATGAATTGTATGAAATTATTCGCCAAGAAGTAGTCAAGATTAATCCTGAAGCAGCACACTCTGAACCTGTTTACCGAGACTTTAGACAAGGCGATGTACGTCACTCTCAAGCAGATATTTCACGCGCTCAAACCTTATTAGGCTATGCACCGCTTTATGATGTGCGCGAAGGTTTGCGCTTGGCAGGGCAGTGGTATGCCCAAAATGTACTTTAATGACTATCGTCAACGTTTCATAAAACCCGCTTGTATATGTTTGGCATGTTTTGTAATATACACTATTGCGCTGATACAAAAAAGACTATATATATTAGTATTTTATAAAAAGTAGGTTGCTAGAAAAAGTTCAACTGTGGGTCGTAGAAAGATTTTTCCATAACCCACAGTTGAAAAATAGCAGTAAAAGCTAGAGGCGTTTGTGTTATTGATTTTTCTTTATAATTTGCGATAGGCCTGCCACGATACCAGAAACATCTGCCATGTTTTGAGGTACAATCATGGTAGTGCCTTCTTTGGCTATTTGTCCGTATTGTTGAATCCAGGTTTCTGCAATGCGTAAGTTTGCCGCCATAATTCCTCCATCGGATTGCATTTCGTGCGACACAAGGCGTAAACCTTCCGCTGTGGCCTTGGCAACGGTTTCAATAAGGGCAGCTTCCCCTTCAGCTTGGTTTTTCAAAGCTTGCATTTTACCTTCAGACTCGGCAATAAGGGCGGCTCTTTCCCCTTCAGCTTTATTAATTTGCGCTTGGCGTTGCCCTTCAGACTCGGCAATAACGGCTCTTTTTTCTCTTTCGGCGCGCATTTGCTTTTCCATGGCTTGCATAACACTTTCAGGCGGGGCAATATCGCGAATTTCATAACGCAATACTTTAATTCCCCACGGTGCAGTGGCTTCATTTAAAGCGGCAACCACTTCTTGATTGATGGTGTCTCTTTCTTCAAAGGTACGATCAAGTTCAAGTTTACCAATGGAAGAACGTAAAGCTGTTTGAGCCAACTGAATGGCGCCGGATAAGAAATCATCAATACCATAGGCAGACTTTTCAGGTGTTGTTACTTGCAAATAAATGACGCCGTCAATATTTACAGACACATTGTCCCGTGTGATACATGTTTGTTGGGGCACATCCAACACCAATTCTTTCAGAATTCGTTTATAGGCAATAACATCTAAATAAGGAATAAGAATATGAAAACCCGCGTATAAGACCTTATGAAACTTACCTAAGCGTTCAACGACATAGGCTTCTTGGTTGGGTACAATTTGTGCTGACTTATACAGCGAAACAACAACTATGGCCAGCAAGAGTAATAACATTAAGCTACCGCTGGAAAGTTCGTATAATAAAGAAAATAAAGACTCCATAGAAACTCCTTGTTTTATTTTTGCAGTGTTACATGCAATAAAGTGTTGTCGCTGTCGTCCTGCCCTTGAACTATTACTACGGTGTTTTGAGCAATAGCCTCAGAGGCTGTGGCGCGCCAATAGCTTCCGCCTACAAAAACTTCTCCCTCTTGGTGTGGGGAAATATTTTTGGTAACTTTGGCTTGTGTGCCTGTATAGGCGAAATTTTCTGTGGGGGCATTGCGCTGTGTAGCGCTTTGGAAACCTTGAAACGTTTGCTGCATTTTTTTGCGCAGTAACAGCAAGGAAAGCAGGGTAACACTGATGAAAGCTGCAATTTCCTGTGTGAGGCCAGGATAAAACTGAGCCATTAATGCAGCACCCCAAGCTCCTAGACCAAAAAAGAGAAGAATAAATGTGGGCGTAAGAAGTTCAAGCAAAATAAGACAGGTACCCACAAAAAACCATGTTAGCATAAAGCACTTCCTTTGTAATAATGAAAGTATGGTGGTAGGTTATTTATAAACGTTTCTGTGCATGATGTCTAGTGCGCGCTCACGTAAGCTCTTTTTAGTTTTTGTAATAAACTTTCGTTTTTCTTAAAATTTACTTGAACAGGGTAAAATGTAGAAAAAATTAAATACTTAACGGTGAAGAAGAACTGCGATTCTTCTTGATTTTTGATTGCAATGGCTAGCGTTCGTGCTCCAAAAGCCTCTGCACAATGAATTGCGCAGGAGTCTTAAAATACGTCATAATAAACTCACGAAGAACATACACAGAAGAAATAAAAATTGTATAAAGATATATTTTTTTGTAAGCTATGTTTACGCAAGAGTAAAGGAGTAATGTATGGGAAAAGATACAAGGCAATCAAAATATCGTAAAGCTCCTTCAAGAAGAAGAACTTTGGGGGGGGGGATAATAGGGATGTTGGGTGTCATAGTTGGCTTTGTAAAATACATGTTTTCTATTTTTATTCAATTTACCATGTTGTTAAGCTTTGTTGGCATTTGTGTGTTCTTTCTTATGACAATTCACGACTCTACCGAAGAAATCAGCGCTCTTAGCTCCATCAAAGACACAGGCTATGTGGAACTTCTATCCACAAAATCTGTGGATTCTTCCCTGGATGGGCGCATAGTTTTTGTACAAGGAAAAGTAACAACATCGGAGAGGTTAAAAGATCGCGACTTTAATATTTCTGCTCCTGTTCATGCGCTCGCTTTTTATAGGGAAATGTTCTTTTATCAATGGCATGAATATTCCAGACAAGGTAGTATTTCTTATGATATAGATTGGAGCCTTGTCCCAGAAGACACGCATGATTTTAGCGAATATAGAAATAATACCCTTATTCTTCCTTTAAAGTCTTCAACGATGTTTTCCACGAATAATAAGCTTGGCGCATATACCGTAGCTGCTTCTTTAGTAAGCAAATTTCCTGTTCGACATAATCTTTCCGTTGACCTTACTGACGAACTGTCAGCACAGGTGAAAGAAAAAATTTTACATCATGCTGGAACAAGTCAAGTGAAGAGTGACAGTATGCAAGTTTACTTTTCTGAGAGTACGAATCAAGCTACCACCCCATTGGTACATAAAAAGGCTGATAATGATTTGTTTTTAGGTTTTAATGTGTTGCATCCTCTTGCTGGGGATGTATTTGCTCGTTACACGTATACACCAGAGCAAGTTATAAGTTTTTTTGCCATATTGCGAGGAGACACATTACATATTTTTGAGGATGCTGATGGCAATGTTTCTGCGAGCACTGTGAGGGCAGGGCTAGTAAATATAAAAGAAGTTCTTTCAGAAACAGCAGAAATTAATACGTATACTTTTTTTATAAGTATTATTTTATGCCCAATTATTATGTTTCTTCTGATTTTTATAGAACTCCAATTAATCCTTCCCTTTGTGGAGGATAGAAAGTATGACTTTACAAATAGTGCCTTGTTGCATAACGCCAAACGTAGCTTTAAATATATGGCCATGGTTGCAATCCCCATTTTTCTTTTAGGCTTGTTGTTTTAAGAAAACGCGATGCCTTCTTTAAGACTCCTGTACAATGCGTTGTGCGGAGTCTTTTTTTTGTTTGCACATGACTATTTAGTCGATGCTTAAAAACGTGTTTCCACACAAAAAACTACAAAAAAATAATTGTGCAGACCCCTTTCTTCTATGATGCTTGCAGAGTTCATTATACAGGCATCAAAAAAGGGGAGCCGAAGCTCCCTAAGTTTGATGACAAAGCCCTCTTTGTGGGCTTTGTGCCGCTATTGTCAGCAAAGCTGTCAAGCGGAAAGGCACGAAAATCAATCGTTTAACGGCGCAAGTGAATTGCGCCTGCTCTTGATTTATCGACTGTGCTGACTTTGTCAGCAATCTTGGGGAGCCGAAGCTCCCCAAGATTATTATATTCTACTGTTCGTATCTTTTATCTACGATTAGTTTTCATAGGTATGATAGAGTACCTCAAAATGTGCAGTGGGGTGAGCGCAGGCGCCGCAAAGATGTGGTGCAAGGCTATCTTCATGTAACCAACCACAGTTAAGACAGCGCCACACCACTGGTGCAGGTTGCTTAAACATGCTGGCTTCACGAATTTCTTTAGCAAGGCTTAAGAAGCGCTTTTCGTGATATTGCTCTGCAATGGCAATATTGCGCATGACACAAGCAATTTCTTTAAAACCTTCTTTATCTGCTATGGCAGCCATTTCTGGATACATATGCTCATACTCATGCTTTTCGCCCGCGGCAGAGCCAATAAGGTTCTTTTCTGTGGTATCAATGATACCGGCTGGGAAGGCACCCACTATTTCTACTTCGCCTCCTTCAAGAAATTTAAAAAGGCGCTTGGCATGCTCTTTTTCTTGTGAGGCTGTTTCTGCAAATACTTCTTGCACTAAGCGAAAACCATCTTTCTTGGCTTGGGAAGAGAAAAATTCATAACGGTTACGGGCTTGAGATTCCCCTGAAAAGGCTGTGAGAATATTTTTTTCGGTTTGTGTACCTTTTAAAGATTTCATAAGAAACTCCTTTTTTTGTTTCATGAACGTGTAATATGTCCGTTGAAAAATATGTAGCCCATTTCTCAGCTTAATGCAAGCAATTCCTAATAAGAAAAAAAGAATTATTATCTATCCTTTTTTATCAATTATTATAAAATCTTATTATTCCAAGTGAGTACCTCCTCTTGTTTTTAGGATAAGATTTTGCCAAAACTATGTCAATGCATGTAGCCTACCTCTTGCAAGGCTTTTTTGTTTGTACATCATTTTTTGCTCCTTGACAAAAAAAATTATAACGAATAACCCCTAAAAAAATTGAGTATAAAAGGAGATTTTAATGCGCCAAATATTAGACTGGCTTATTGTTGGATTTAATTTTGTCATTGTTGTTATAACTGTCATCATGGGGGGAGTTTTATTTGGTATGGAAAAATTCCAAACCTCTGAATATGCAGCTCTTGAAGAAATTAAACATACTTTGGTTGCTTTACCTAATACACATACTATAAAAAAGGACTTTGATGGTAAAGCTGTTTATGTTCACGGTATTATTCAAAGTGAAACCCCAATTACTGACCCACACTTTGGTGTGGTCGATCACGGTTTATTTTTAGATTGTAAGGTAGAATATTTCCAGTGGGAAATAGACCGTCGTCGCCACCGCAAAGATTACGAAGAAAATTGGGTAGGTAAACCTTCTACAGAAGAGGAATTGATAGAAGATAATGTTTTAATAGCTACATATCGAGGGTATCGCCGTTACGCTGAGGGAGTGCATCTTGATGCTTATGCCATAGGCCATCAGCTTTTAGATACAATTCCAGATTCTACGTCTCGCCTGCATGTGCAGTGGACACAAAAACAAATTCAAGATATCGAACAGGCTATTTTAGAAGAAGCAAGGCGTACTGGAGTAAAATCACAAAGTATTTATGACTATGAGTCTATCAAATCTAAAGGGCACGATGCTTTCTTGGTGCATGTATTGAACGATGACACACTGTATTTAGGTATTGATCCTCAAAACAGTCGTATTGGAGATATGAAAATTTCTTTTATAACGCTACCTAACAAGCGAGAAGTAAGCTTTATAGCGCGACTAAAAGGTAATACCTTAGATCTTTTTAGTGATAAATATGGAGAAACAGCCACTGTTATGGTGCAATTGGGGCATTTGCAAATAGAAGATCTTATAGCTGAGCTCAATCCAGTAGGACATAATTTAGTTATTCGTATTATACTTCCTTTTATACTCTGCGTGTGCTTTTTACTCTTAGTACCCCTAATGAGAAAGATTTTTACGAAATGGAAATTTTTATTTAAACCTGCATGGATAGTAGGACCAGCACTTGGTTTGAGCATATCGCTGATACTTTTTGTGACCGCACATTTATTCATATTAGTGCCACGTTTTATGTAAATATTGACAGTTTTATTTATTGAGGGGATAGGGGCAACTTTTGCTATCCCCTCAAACTCGCCTATCTCCTCAAAACGCGCTTGTAAAAAAGAGCCTAACATTTGTTACATTTAAATGTTAGCACGTAAAAACACAACTTTTTACAATATGGATAATAGGCGCGTTTTGAAGGGGGGCTGGGGAAAGCTTTTTGGCGCAAGCAAAAGTTTCCCCCAGAAAAAAATTAATTAATATTCTACAAAAAAAGGGAGTGTAGCAACTACACTCCCTTTGCTATTTTAGCTTAAAAAAGCCTATTTATACTCAAAGGTTCCAGCTTCTTTCTTTACCTCAAGAGCTATTTTCCAGAGGAGAGAAAGAATTAAAAGACCTACAGCATACACACCAAGAGCTATGGTGATTTCTGGTAAACTTGGGGTATAGAAGGTCACTCCCTTGAAGGGGTTGGGGGTAAAACCACCCACCAACAGGCCAAGACCTTTATCAATCCAAGATGCAGCCACCAGCATAATAAGTGCCCAAGGTAACAGTCTTTCGTTTTCACGGTTTTTAGGTGGCACTAAAATGACCAATGAACCTAAGGCCATAAATACTGCTGCCCACATCCATGTTGTTACCCAACTCATTTCGCCAAAAAGTCCGGCAAAGAGGTAAATCATGGGGTATTGGTGACTGGTTAAGCCACTATAGAATACCGTGAAGATTTCTAACATATAGAAGAATACGTTAATACACATGGCATAGGTAATGATAACCACGAGGGTTTTCATAGCTTCTTTGCCTGGATCAAACTTAGTCAGCTTCTTTAAGAGCATCATGAGTAAGAGTAAGATGGCGGGGCCAGAGCAGAAAGCAGAGGCCAAGAAGCGAGCAGCCATAATGGCAGAGAGCCAGTAATAACGCCCGGGGATACCGGCATATAAGAAGGCCGTTACGGTATGGATAGAGAATGCCCAAATGATAGATAAGTAAATCATGTACTTAATCCATTTTGGTGGGTCAATATCCAAACGTTCAGCTTCTAGGGTTACCCAACCAATGACAGCATTAAGGCCTAAGTAGCCCATAAGCACGATCATGTCATAGAACATGACAGAGTTTGGGGTGGGGTGCAAAATCATGTTCAACATACGCTGGGGTTGACCTAAGTCTACCACGATGAAGAGCATGCACATGACCACAGCAGAAATGGCCATAAATTCGCCAAAAATGATCATGCGTTTAAATTTCTTATAGTGGTGGAAATATGCGGGCAATACCAGCATAACTGCAGAGGCAGCCACACCTACAAGATAGGTAAATTGCGAAATATATAAACCCCAAGAAACATCACGAGATAAACCCGTAACGCTTAAGCCTTCTTGGGACTGATAGATGTATGCGCAAGCACCGGCGCCAATGACACCTAGCAGACAAAGCAACCAGATGTAATAGGCACGAGAGCCTTGTAAGATTTTTTCAACCATGGCTCATCCTCCTTAAATAAGATAGTAGACACCGGGGTCTGTGCCATACGTTGGTTTGCGCCTAATGTGGAAGTTCTCGGCAAGAGCTTTGCGCACATCAGAGTTAGGATCTTCTAAATCTCCAAAGAGCAAAGCACCGTTGGAGGCTTCGACGCATGCGGGCAATTTACCAATGGCAAGGCGTTCGGTGCAGAAGGTGCATTTTTCCACAACACCCAACATGCGTGTGGGGTACTCTGGGTTAGGCACAGGGTTAGCTGTAAACTTGCGAGGTTCAACAAAGTTAAAGCTACGTGCGCCATAAGGGCAACCTGTCATACAGAAACGGCAGCCTATGCAGCGGTGGTAGTCCATGGCCACGGTGCCGTCTTCCATTTTGAAAGTGGCTTGAGTGGGGCATACACGCACGCAAGGAGGGTTGCTGCAATGGTTACAGAGCAAAAGGAATTTTTGCTTTTTTACGCGATCTGGTAACATGGCGTTGGCATCATCAGGGAAAGTAGCTTTGTAAGAATCGTTCCAAAGCCATTTCACTTCAATGTCGCCTTCGACATGGGGTACGTTGTGTGCTTCGTGGCAGGCTTTAGCAAGCGCTTCCATTTGGGTCACATCGGTAAGTTTGCGAGTATCAATAACCATGGCCCAGCGCTTGGCTTTAAGGGCTTTGGCATTGGATTCATAGGTGCCAATTTGTTTTGCCAGTGCATCGGTGGTGCTTATGGCGGCGGAAAGGCCAGTACCTAAAGCAAAGGAGGAAAGCCCGGCAATTTTAAGGAATTTTCTTCTGCTGTTATTCATTACTTCTTCCCCTCCGGACGAATGTGGCACGTCCAGCAGTATGGATCTACACTGTTGGAGGTATGACATTTCAGACAGAAATTCTCATAGTCTGTGTGGCATTTTAAACAGGTGTTTTGTAGGCTAATTTCCCACTTTTTGCCTGTGGAAGACACATAGGTACGATTTTCATAGCGCAATGCTTGGTCGCGCCAGTCGTTGAGTAATTGCATATGTTCTGCGCGCATATATTCCACAGGTTCAATGCAATTTTTTTCATCCTTGGGTAGGGTCACAGCGGGGCGCTTATAGTCGCCTTTTTCGCCGTCAATGCTGCTTGCCCAGAAAGGGGAAGTGGCAAAAACTGCAAAGACGATAATCCCTAAGATAACATATTTTGCGTTATACATTATTCGTCCTCCTCACCATCGCTAGCACCTGGCAGGTCTTCTTGGCGCAAGTCCATGGTACGTGGGCTTTCACCCTTCATGACCAAGGCATTGGCTACCAGCTCATGTAGACCACCCACAGAAACACCCGGTGCCCAATAGTTCGCAAGGGGGCTTAAGGTGGCGCGGTCAATGGCGCATACACAAGCCATATGGTTGACACCATGTTTTTCTTGTACATAGCGTAAAGCATTACCACGTGGCATACCGGCACGCATACGTAATTCCATAATTTCTTCTGTGTTTAAGCCGGAACCGGAACCGCAGCAGAAGGTTTCTTCGCGTATGGTACGTTCTGGCATTTCATAGAAATTATTACATACAGCGCGCAATACTTCGCGTGGCTCATCCATAAGACCCATGCCGCGGGCAGGGTTACAGGAGTCGTGCCATGTGGTGATAAGATGATCATTGCGGCTCGGGTCAAGGTTAAGTTTGTTGTGACGGATAAGGTCAGCAGTAAACTCAGCAATGTGAATCATCTTTGTGGAAGCGGCATTTTCAAACACTGTGCCCGTAATAGGAGACTTAGGTGTTTCCATATGCGATGGAGTGGGGCCGTTATAGGTATCCATATATTGGTTAATAACGCGCCACATGTGTCCGCATTCGCCACCTATAATGTATTTACAACCAAGGCGTTCAGCTTCGGCATACATTTTGGCGTTGATTTTTTTAGCCATGTCGAAGGTAGTGAAGGAACCAAAGTTCCCGCCCTCAGAGGCGTAGGTAGACATGGTGTAATCAAGGCCCAATTCATGGAAAAGCAAAAGATAGCCCATGAATGTGTAAATGCCAGGGTCAGCAAAAGCGTCACCGGAAGGGGTGATGAAAAGAATTTCATGGCCCTTTTCGTTAAGCGGCACATTGGGGCGAATACCTGTTACTTCTTCGCAGTCATCGGCAAGGAACTCGGCGATTTCTTTGAAGGCGTGAGGTTGAATGCCAAGGTGGTTACCGGTACGGTTACAGTTATTCACAGGATCCATAATCCAGTGTAAACCAAGGCCGATTTCATGCATAAGTTCGCGCACAATAGCCGTGATTTCTGCTGTATCGATGCCGTAGGGGCAATATAAAGAGCAACGACGACACTCGGTGCATTGGTAGGAATAGTAGAACAATTCCTTCACAATGGCATAGTCAAGCTTACGTGCGCCCACTTTGGCGCCAAGCAATTTGCCAAGCATGGTGTAGTCATAGCGATATAAAGAGCGCAAAAGTTCTGCGCGCAAAACAGGCATGTTTTTGGGATCGTTGGTACCGATGAAGAAGTGACATTTGTCGGCACAAGCGCCACAGCGCACGCAAGTATCCATGAAAACTTTTAAAGAGCGGTGTTTTTCAAGGCGCTCGGCAAAGCCATCACAAAGTATTTGCTCCCAATTTTCGGGCAAATTCCAATCTTCTTCTGCGGGGTTCCACTCGTGTGGATTGGGCATGTGAAGATTTACCATGGTTTCTTTTTTGGCAGGATAGCAGAAATTCCCGGGAGTAAACGCGGGCTTAGTATCCATCCAATGCTGATTAGGGAACGCAGGGCGATTCTCTATCAGCTCTTTTGGGGTAGGCAATTTAGCCATGTTCTCTCCTTACTCAGAGGCTTCTTTTGCATTAAGAGGCTTTTCAAGGGGCAATTCTGCCTCGGCCATTGCTTCACGGAAGTCATCTTCGTATTCAGCATACGTGGTGTACTTCTTGGGGGGATTCCAAGGGTTGATGTGGCGTACAGCACGGGAATTATTAGCCATATTACGAGTTGGGCTAAAGAAAACACCGGGAGCGTGCATCAACTTAGAGAAGGGGAAGTACATAAGTAATACGCAAACGAAGGTGATATGCACATAAAATAATGCGCCAATACCATCAGGAACCACAGGACTAAAGTTTACAAGTCCCATGGTAAGCACTTTTACGCTAGCAATGTCTGTTTTTTCGAGATAACGAAGCATAAGGCCAGACCATGCTATACCTATGATAAGGAAGAGTGGGAAGTAATCATTGGCCAGTGAAATATAGCGCACACGCTCATTCACAAGGCGACGCCCCAAAAGGAAAAGCACTGCTGCAAGCAAAATACCGCCCGTCATAAAGAAACGGGGTGCGCCTACTTGCATAATGCCATCCACCGCTTCTATAAAGCTAATACAGCTAGGTACTGGCTCCATGAAAAAACGGAAGTGACGAATGAAAACCAACAAGAAACAGTAGTGGAATGCTAAAGCAAACAACCACAACCATTTAGAAGAGTAATACACAACGCGTGGACCTTGACCGTTGTAGTCTGCGTGCACGTCTGCTGCCGTATTGCGGAACAAAGAACGGAAGAAAAATACTTCCAAGAACATACGCTTAATAACACCGAAAGTTGTATCGGGATTATCGAGCTTAGCCTGTTTGATCCACGGCAAAGATTTCTGTTGACCACCTGTGGTGGGGATACAGAACGGCACAGGCGACTTACTCCAATAGACCATACGCCAAATGACGCCGCCGATGAAGGTAATTACAGCAACATAGGGTAATACTACGCCAAAAAGAAAAGACATACCAATGCCTGTTCCAATCCAGGTAATAAGACCAAGTGCTACAACTACCAGTAATGAAGTGACCATTCCCTTACCTCACTGGGCTAGAGGTTTACAAAACGCTAAAAGGGTTAGCATTTCGTTATTATTCCGATCATCCAATCGGATACAAAACGGAGCTTTTTTCATGGAAAAAAGCCTATATCACATCGTAAGATACGATGAAACACACAATTATTGCTTTTTTAATTGGTATTTTTCTTCGATAGTATGCAAAAGCTCTTGGGGAATAAGTCCATGGCGCTGAGCAAGGCGCACAATTTGTGAATGTCCTTTACGCACCTCTGTAATGCGCTGTTGCGCAATGGTGTCTCTGCTCTCCACATAGAGATCTAAAGCCATAAGGCACAAGGTATCTATGCGTGATTCTGCTTCAAGATAATCTTCAATAGAACCTTTTTGTTTGCAGTCTTCTAAAAAGGTAGTGCGAAAAATTTGCTTAAAACTAAAGATAACGCCAAGCCCCTGTGAGGGGGTAAAATCTTGCACAGAGCGCAATTTTACAAAACGAACCAAGGCATTTTGTAGTCTATCTTCTAAAATATGTTCGCCCGCAGCGGCGTCAAAAAGATAGTTGCCCATGGTGTGTGTAATTTCTCCCACAGGATTACAAAAATCATCTTTTTTTGTGCGCAAAAAACCCTTGGTGTCTAAGGGGTATGCGTTAAAAACGCTTTCCACCCAAGCATTGACCACAGCATTTTTCTTTTGGCGAAATATTTCTAATGTATTCATTTTATGCACGCTATCCTTCATGTAGATTTGCTTTGTTTTGTGGGAAGCATCAAGTAAATTGAAAAAAATTAGGTGAATTCAGTATTTATCATAAAGAAGTCTAAAATTTTTGGATACAAGAAGCATGTTCTTTTTATCCCAAAGCAAAACTCCTACTGTTCTTAGGCCATAAAAGGGGTTTACGTCAAGGTATTTGTGCGCGTTAGAGGCAATTTAGCTACGCGCCAAATTACCGCAAAGGAGCTTAGGCACAGTTGAAAATGCTAAGCTTTTTTTGAAAGTGCCATGATATGCTCTTTGCCTAAAAAAGAAATTTAAATTTTTCTTGACAAGCAAGGGCAAACTCTTTAGATATATCGACGTTGGTTCACGAGTGTGCGAGAATGGCGGAATTGGTAGACGCACTGGACTTAGAATCCAGCGCCGTACGGCGTAAGAGTTCAACTCTCTTTTCTCGCACCACTTAGTTCCACAAGAACTTACTACTTAAAAACTCCTTCAAGTTAAGCTTTGAAGGAGTTTTTTTATGCTTGAAAATGCGTTGCACTGTGTATTTTACAGTTGATAATTGGAATTATAAGGGGTCTTCACCAAAGAAGGGGGCAGTAAGCCTTGGTATGTTTTTCTACGGTTAT
>CAYJAD010000027.1:0-30365 GCA_964368075.1 uncultured Desulfovibrionaceae bacterium
TTAACAGAATATATCAGTTTACGCTGTAATGTGAAAATGAGCAACATTTCTTTTTCTGTGAATTTGCAACGATTGTGGGGAAAATAAAGTGAGATCTATTATGTTAAGAAAGAATAGATAAGACTCCTGCACAGTTCATGGTGCAGGGCCCCTTAATAGGTGTGCATGTAAAAAATAATCCCCTCATTCATAGCAAATAAGGGGATTAGATACCTTGTGGACAAGGTTCATAGGGGTAAAAAATTTTAACTAGCTAGCTAAAACATGGCTGGCAATACCAGAAACCATGATGGCACCCCAAAAAGCAAATACAGCGTATACTACACGTTCGTTTTTCATGACATTCTCCTCAAAGTTTAATTATTACAGTTTCCTACAAAGTGAAATGTAGTTTCCTCAACCGCCATAAAAAGCATCCTAGCAAAATTTGAGAAATAAAGGCAAGAAAAAAATTAATTGTGAAAATAGTTTTTTGTGTTTTATTTATTCTTTAATTTTAAGTAGTTATCAATTTAGTGCGTTTTAATTCACAATGCTGTAACAAAAGGTAAATAGCGGTGCATTTGTGCAACTCAATGATGCAAATTTTTATACTTTAAAAATAGAGCATTTTCTCTAACATAATAAAAAGACAGCATTTATGTGAAATGCTGTCTTTTTAGGTTCTTTTAATACAAGTGTTTTACTAAGATACTTTATTCACAAAGCCATTGTTGTAAAGTTACCATAAGGTTTTTTGGATCTATGGGTTTGGTCAAATAATCGTTTAATCCCACAGCAATGCCTTTTTCTCTGTCTTCTTTCATGGCATTGGCAGTAACGGCAATAATGGGTAGTTCTTCTGCACTGTAAGACTCTCGAATAATTTTTGTCGCTTGAATACCGTCCATGATTGGCATTTGCATATCCATCAATATAATATCATAGCTTTCTTTACTTACCATATCTACAGCAATTTGTCCGTTATCGGCTATGGCTACGGTGGCTTTTGTTTTTTGCAGTAATTCTTCCATAATCAGTTGATTGATCATGTTATCTTCCACCACAAGAATACGTTTGCTACTAAGGTCTACCAGCAATTCGCCGCCTTCCAATTCTTTACGCAGTTTAAGCTCTTCGCCCACCACAGGAGGGAAGAAAAAGACCATGGTAAATGTGGTTCCTTTTCCTAGCTCGCTTTCAACCTTAATATGGCCATGCATAAGTTCCACTAACTGTTTACTGATGGCAAGCCCAAGGCCTGTGCCGCCAAAGCGTCGCGTAATAGAGGTGTCAGCTTGAGAGAAAGGTTTAAAAAGCGTTTCTTCATGTTCTTTGCTAATGCCTATACCTGTATCGCTTACCTTAATGCACACAGGGGCGGTGCCTTCGGGGATGTCTTTGTCTTTCATAAAGTCATCATAAGGAGTACATGTGATGCTAACTTTACCTTTTTCAGTAAATTTAATGGCATTTCCCACAAGGTTATTTAAAACTTGCCCTAAGCGGGTGGGGTCACCCATGTAAAAACCGCCTAGTTTGGGGCTAATATCCACAATAAGCTTTAAATTCTTCGCAGTGGCTCCGTCTTGATAAATGGTGAGAACTTGCTCTCCCAACTCGTGCAGATTAAATTGCATATTCTCCAATTCAAACATGCCGGCTTCAATTTTAGAGGTGTCAAGTACGTTATTGATAATCCCCAAGAGGCTTTTGCCTGCCACTTCGATTTTCTTTACATAATCTCTATTTATCTTTTCATTTTCATTGCTTTCAAGGCATAAGTGTGCAAGGCCAATGACAGCATTGAGTGGGGTGCGTATTTCATGGCTCATGTTGGCAAGAAATTCACTTTTCAGGCGACTGGCATCGTCAGCTTTTCGCACCATTGCACGCATAGAATGTACCATGTCTTGTAAGGCACGGTACAAAACGCCCACTTCATCACTGCGTTTGAACTCATTTAAGTTATGTATTTTTAAATGATTGTTGTTTTCTGTCTGGGTGTTTTTTCTAAAGTGCATGGCATTTATACAGACTATCCACAATCTGTGTAATGTGCTGGGTTTAGAAGTGCCAAGGTCTAAATCTTCATCAAGCACACCATTGGCCACCTGTTCTGCATAGTGCACAGCTTTTAGCAAGGCCGCTACGATATATTTTACATAGAGATAAATAATGAGTGTTAAAAGCAAAATAATACCGATGGATACAATGCTTGCATTGCGTCGTATCATTTCACCGGGTGTTGAAATTTCTGTAAGGTCGCGTACAGCCACAGCTACCCAGCCAGCCTCAGGTAAAACATCGTATTGAGCAATTTTAGTATCATTTCCCTCTTTAAAGGAGATGGTACCCATGTTGGTATCGCCAAGGATTTTTCGTCCCCAATCAAATTCACGTAATTTTTTGTTGAGCACATGGCTTTCATCTTTATGGATAAAAACAGTTCCTTCTTTGTCTGCCACAAAAAGGTATCCCTTTTCGCCTAAAGACATGCGCTCACTCATGGTATCTGTAAGCTTAGATACATTAAATACAACGCCTATAATTTTATTTGTATAAATGTTATATACGGGGGAGGCCACGGTATAAACAACCATTTTTCCATAACGGTAAGGACTGCTAATGGAGACTTTGCCCTTCATGGCTTCTTTAAAGAAAGGTTCATCAGCTACGCTGGTGTTGCGAAAGTCAGGTTCTGTGTGGTCGAGAATAAGGCCTGTGGTGGCTGCAATACCTAACATGACATAATGGTAGGTGTTTCTCATGTTAACAATACGGTCGCGAGCATCAGAGGCATAGGCTCTGCGCAATTCGTATTCACCGGAAAGGTAAGGCTGCAAAATACCTGTCTGTGCTAAGGAAATAGCATTTAAGATATTAAAATCTAGACCTGCCTTTAGCTCAACAAGGGCATTAGAAGTGGCCATTTTTTGTAAAGAAGTATTACTTTCTTTTAAGGCATCCACACTCATTTCATAAGTATAGTGTGTTGACACAAAAAGACCGATAGATACAGTCAATAGGACAGGAACCAAGATTTTGTATAAAATTTTCAAGAAATTTTCTCCACAGTTTTACCATAAATAGCTATAAAACTTCGCCACCTCTATCAAAGTTTTTTTTACAAAGCAAGCTATTTTTATCAATTTTTTTTAAACTTTAATGCTTTTTACACGAAAAAAGCGCAATGGGCATTTTCTATTAATTTAAAGTAGTTGTCGTGTAAACCTTTTCTAGTCACAATCAAGCTCGGCCTTTTTGGCAAAGAAAAGTGCTGTGTACGTATAATATGCGTATTGAACAGGTTTTTCTATGTAATCAAAGCTGTTTAGCTCAGAAAAAAGAGAACTCATAGGAGATTTAATGGGTGTTTGCCAAGGGGAAAGCCGTTGCTCTCTTTTAATGCTATGTACGGTTCCCACATATTTACTGTGCCAAAGTACAAGGCAAGCACCTACTTTTTTTGCTTGTGTTACAGCATTCTTTGCAGACTCTTTTTTATAGCTTGTCCATTGAGCTTTGCCTATAACCGTATAGTTTGGCAGTGTTTTTATAACACTCTCTTCGTTATACTGCTCTGGTAAAGAAGTAACTTTAGGCTCTTGACACAGCTGTGTGTGGTGTTGCTTTTTTTTATCTAATGACATGGTAGTGTAGGGAGCCAGTGCTTGATAGTTTTTTTCAAAAGCGCTGGGGGCACAGCCCATGAGTATGCATGTAAAGCAAAGAATAATATTTATATTACGCATGATTACCTCATTTAAGAGTTCTTTGTTGATAATGAGCTGGCAAAGAATAACTTATTTCATCCTCATATATAAGTATATGAGAAATTGCAATTCTTTCCTATTTAGAATAGGCTGTTTTTGTGCTATTGTGTAACGTTTTCTATCTGGACTTATTCTAACGTACTGTCCAAAATTGATTCTATTCAACAGGTTGTTAAGGACTTTTTTATGTCACGAATTTTTCTCTCTCTACATCCATTTTATGAAAGTGGCCCTATTATGGGGCGAAAACAAGCCAATTTAGGTTTTATCAATGCTCTTTTCAGGAAAGACCCTTTTGACCTGTATCATTTCTATGTGGATCAACCGCAAAGACTCATAGATAGATGGCAAGATGAGCCTGATGCTCAGCCCTTGTTACAGCGTGGTGCTTTGCACGCTTTTCCACGTACGAACCTTGAAAAACGCTTATCTTTGGTGCCTTATACGGTGTGCCATTTGTCTGATCCTATGACGGAATTTGCAGCCATGTGTCGGGTGCGAAATGCTATAGCCCCTAAGATCTTTCCTGTAACTGCGGTAAATCACACTATCAGTTATAAAGAATATGCAGAGTCTACACTGGGCCATATCTGGCGCGGTTGCACCCCCCGCGATGCCATTGGCTGCACATCTACAGCGAGTCGCACTATTATGCAGGCGTGGTATAGCCATGCACGTCAGGCGCGCTCTATTCCACAAGATTGGCATGAGCCACAATTGCACATTATTCCCCTAGGTGTACCGGATCCTCATTTGGGCGATGACGCCCTTTTGCGTAAAGAATTTCGTGCAAGTAAAAATATAGCCCCTGAAACGGTACTTATTCTTATTTATGGGCGCATAAGCGTTACCGATAAAATGGATGTGCGACCATTTTTTAGTGCTTTGCGTCGCATACGACAAAGTCATCCTGAGCTTTCTTTTCATTTTATTATTGCTGGGGCCACCGATGATGATGCTACCATGAAAGAGCAATTTACCGAGCTTGCACAATCTTGGGGTATTTCTTTTGAGCTTATGGGGCATCCTTCACGCTTAGAGAAAAAACAACTTTTTGCAGCGGCGGATATTTTTGCTTCACCTGTGGATAATATTCAGGAAACATTTGGCTTAACGCTTGTAGAGGCTGCCCAAGCTGGCCTTCCCGTTGTTGCCAGTGATTGGGATGGGTATAAAGATATTATAGTGCATGGGGAAACGGGCTTGCTTGTGCCTACCATGGCTCCCACGCAGACACCTGTTTTGGATACTATGGCAGGTGTGTTTTTTAATAAGATTCATCAACTATTTCGAAGTCAACAAACGTCTATACACATACCTGAATTGGCAAAGGCTTTATTGCAATTGCTTACCAATGCCCCTTTACGCAAAGAAATGGGACAGAAAGCGCAAGAAAGAGCTGCACAACTGTATACCTTTGATCATGTTGTGGAGGAATGGACAGCGCTTTGGAAAAAATTGGAGGATACTCCCATTAGTGCAGAAGAAGAAGCGCAATTGCGTGCTCAGGAGCATCCCTATACTTTGCAATACGGACAGGCTTTTAGTGCTTATGCCAGTCATCGTTTGCAGGGGCAAAGTACGTTGCACTGTACAGATTTGGGCCTTGCTTGTTTAGAGAGAAGGAAACCTTGGAATAATTATGGGCTTGTGGCTGTGAATTTAAATGAAAGCCTTATTCATAAACTTATAGCGCAGACAAAAAATACTTGTACCCTTGAACATTTGCTTGCCACAAGTCAAGAAAGCTCGTGGGGGAAACGATTTTCACAGGAAAGTATACTTTCTCATGTTTATTGGCTTATAAAACAGGATCTTATAGAGTGTGTTTTGGAAGAAAAATAAGATAATAAAAGTGGTAAATTTTTTTCTGGGGGAAACTTTCGCTAGCGCCAAAAAGTTTCCCCCAGACCCCCTTCAAAACGCGCTGATTATCCATATTGTAAAAAGTTGTGTTTTTACGTGCTAACATTTAAATGTAACAAATGTTAGGCTCTTTTTTATAAGCGCGTTTTGAGGGGATAGGGGGAGTTTGAGATGGGGGAAAGGGGCAACTTTTTGGCGCTAGCAAAAGTGCCCCTTTCCCCCTCAAGAAATACATTAATCACTACTTCCCTGAGGATCGTTAGAAAGAAGTGGTTCGTTAAGAACCGGAGCTAGGGGGCTGTTTTGCGTAGGCACTGCTTTTGGCTGTGCTTGTGGTGGCATAACAGAATTAGGGTTCTCTTTGGGAGGTTCCTGCGTCAAAACATCTGCCGGAGGATTCTCCAAGGAAGGATTCTCCGGATGTTCTGGATTCACATGTCGTATGGGCGCCTGTGGAATGGAAGGAGCTTTTCCAGACCTTGCGCGATCTTCTCTATCTGCTTCCGTAGGCATAGGCGCACGGGCATCAGACGGAATGGGCGGAGCAAGCGGAATCGGTGCCACGGCAGGTCTTTCTGTTTGTGGTGTGCGCTCTTCCTGAGGTCTGGACGTTTGCGAATGTTGATAGTCGCCATCATGCACAAGGGGAAGGTTTTTAGCTTGTACAGGTGCGTGCCTTTGTGTGGCATTTTGATTTTGCACGTCTGATTGTGGATCTTGCAGCACAGGTGGTTGCACAGCTTGCTCTTGTGGTTTTTGCTCCTGCGTATTTTGCTCTACCGGTTGTTGATTACTAAGAGTGTGCTCGCCGTCTTGTTGCAAAGAGGGCTGTTGCACATCTTGTGATGGCACAAGAGGCTGTTGCTCTGTATTTTGCTGTTCCACTGGCAGGATTGCAGGCGCTACGAAGGGGGCAGGCGCTACGGCAGGAGGAGCCACTATGGCCTCAGACGAGCTTTTTTTCTCATCTTTGTCTGCTGTTTTTTCTTGTTTTTCTTGCGTATTTCCGCCAATGAGGGCTGTGGCTTTATCGTTTTCTATGTCTTCACGTAAAATACGTGCTACGCGTGCCCTTCTGTCTGCGTCTTCTTCTTTCATTTTTTCATTACGTTCTTTAGAAAGTTCCCTTTTCTTTGCATCCACTTGTAAAGTGTTATCAAAGTCTATGGATACAGAAGGAGTAACACGCAAACGTGGTACGGGGTCAGAAGTTCTTGCAAGTTTTGCCTGGATGGCATCGTGTAAAATCAATGCTAAGTCTTCAAAGTAAGGGTGAATTCTTCCGCTTTCTAGGGCGTAGGCTTTTTTATTGCTTCCTAGATATTGTAGGGTATATTGTCTGGCTGAATAGTCCACCCCAAAAATGATGGATTCTCTACCCGGTATTTTATAATGTATGAGGGTCAACCCCGGTGCTCTATCTTGTGGGCGCCAATGCAAACTATGCGCTGCAGAAAAAATAGCATCGCGCACTTCCACCGTACTAGGGTAGTAATCGGGAACTTCAATGGTTACAGGGGCCGTGACGTTAATTTTCGGGGTACTTTTTTTAGCACAGCTTAACATAAAGCTGAGTAGTAAAATGCATCCCCATGTAAAAAATATCCTCATCCTTTCTCCTTACCTTGCAGCAACTAGGTAGCTATAACAAATATGTTTTTAGCAAGCCTTTGAAAAATACTCTTTAAAAGTCGCAAAGCAACGAAAAACTACACATATTGGTGTATGAGTTTTTATTGTTGATGTTGCGCTGTGTATGTTTTCAAGGGTCTGCTAACGCAAAAATCGTTATAGAGCAACACTACCTAGAGAGTTTTATTTATTTTTTTTCAATTATTCTTTATCAGTATTTTTATGATTTTCTTCTGTGATGTTAATTTGCACCACCGTTTCATTTTGTACCAAGGTGACAGGCCCTGTTGTATGCAATTCATGGGGCATATCTCCATCTTGATAGCTTATATCCCTATCTTTTTCAAAATTATATTCTTTGATAAAAATATCCCAGCAAGTAATGAAAAGTACAGCTAAAAGGGGGCCGACAATAAAGCCGTTCATGCCAAGTAAGGCAAAACCGCCTAAGGTGGAAAGCAAAACAAGGTAGTCGGGTAAGCGCGTATCACGTCCTACCAAGATGGGGCGTAAAACATTGTCTACAAGTCCAATAACCCCTACGCCAAAAGCTGTGAGAATAAGACCCGCTTGTATATCTCCCGTGGCAAAAAAATACACAGCCACAGGCCCCCAAACAAGGCCGGCCCCCACCAAGGGAACAAGTGATAATAAAGTCATAACACCGCCCCACAATATGGGGGCTTGCACGTCTAAAAACCAAAAAATGCATCCGCCTAAGGTACCTTGAACTAAAGCTACGACTAAACTGCCATTGATGGTGGCCTTAGTGACTTCCGAAATCTTGCTAAAGAGCAGGGCTTCGCGCCGGTCACCAAGGGGAAGGGCGCGGTGTAAAAGATGTATTATAAATTTTTTATCGCGCAGGGTGAAGAAAGATATATAGAGTAAAAGACCCACTTCTGCTATAATATTCACAGTTTTAGCGCCAATAGAAACGGCTTGCTGTCCTATGTATTTACTGACAAATATAATAAGTTCCGCAACTTTTTCCTGCGCACCTTGAGGGTCAATTTTAAATTTTTCCATATACTCTTGTGCTAAAGGAAAAGAACTTTTCACTTTTTCAAAGTACGCATTAATATCAATCTTTCCAGTAGTTAAACCTTGGTATAATGCAAGCCCTTGTTCTAAAAACTCGCTGAGCATGAAGAGAAAGGGTAAAACTACAATGACAACAGTAAGGGTAAGCGTAATTAATGCAGCAAGGTTAGGGCTTTGGGTTAAGCCTAAAAAGTAATCATGTACACTGGAAAAAATAATGGCAATGGTTATGGACCAAAAGATAATGCTGAAAAAAGGGAACATGAGTACAAAAAAAGCAAAACTCACTATGATAAGTAAACCAATAAAAGATTTATACTCCATAGAAGAATTCATAATATATCCAGTTGTTAAAGTGCTGTAAGTAGAGGCTTTACATTGTTAACAGCCTGTTAAAACCGTAAGGGAAATATCTCTAGCAAAGACTAAGTATACGCATATTTTATTCAAGAGTAAACACTTCATGTTCTTCGTAACCTTGTGGGAGAACGCTCAGAAAGTTGTTTGCTATCCATATGCTGAAAACTCTTTCTCAGAAATATTCTATAAGGTTAATGGTTAAAAAAATTAGAATTCTAATTGAAACTAGATATATGTTTTTAAGTGGAATGAATAAGTATATTGCAAAAAAAGTGAAGAAATATACGGATTGTTAGCAATAAAGGGTACCTACAAATAATCCTTGACAAAAAAATAAAAGCTCCTATATTGATAAGTGTTCCTGATAAGAAATGATTAATCATTAAAATTGTCGAAAGACATAAAGGAGACGACTATGACTGAGAGATATGATGTGTATAAATGTGGTACCTGTGGCACTGTTGTGGAAGTAATGCATGGCAGTAATTCTTCTTTAACATGCTGTGGCGACCCCATGACACACATGACCGATGAAAATAAAAGTGGTGCCCCTGAAACGCATATTCCTGTGGTAGAAAAAACTGAAACAGGCTTTAAAATTTCCGTAGGCTCTAAATTGCACGGAAACACCCCCGAACATGCTTTGTACTGGATAGAAGTGATTGCTGGCAAAAAGCAAATGCTTTTCCATATTGAACCGGGTGATGAATCTGTTGTAGAAGTAAACTGTGGGCACTGTAATGTAGAAGATATTAAAGTACGTTCTTACTGTGACTTACATGGTTTATGGACTGCATAATACTGTGCTGATGGCTGTTGCAGACCTGTAAGCAACAGTAAAAAATAAAACTCCTTGAACAGTAAGCTCAAGGAGTTTTATTTTATCCACAAGATTAGCGGTTTATTATGACATTATTATTGTGGTGACGATTATTGTCATGACGATTATTATGTCCGGGCTTTACCACAACGGTGTTGTTATTATGGTGTGGCTTATTGTGATTATTATGTCCGGGTTTGACAATAACGGTGTTGTTATTGTGTGAAGGATGGTGATAAGGGCCTGGGCCGTAATGGTGACAGCCTACCATAAAAAAGGTTGTAAGTACGATACTTAAAAGAAATAATTTTTTCATAATTTGTCCTAGGTTTTAGATTCTAAAGAGCTTTTTATAAACGTTATAAGGAGCTCTTTATTTTTATAAAGTTAAATGTTTAAAGGCTTAGGTGTTGGCTTGTAAGATGGATTTGGCCTTTGATGTAGAGGTCTTGTGTCTACAGGAACGGCAGTACCATCAGGTTTTGTAGTGGTGCCAATGCTTGGGATAACAGGGCTACCACTGGGGGTGGTTAGGCTAGGGTCTGGGTTTGTAGGAGGCAGAGGCTGCAATGAAGGAGGCGCTTGCACTACAGGCAGAGGGGTTGCCGGTGCAGGGGCTGGTACATACACTTGCGACGTAGCCGGGGTTTGCACAGGCTGTTGCGGGGGATTTTCAGCAAAAGGATTGTACTGTTTGCAACCTACCATAAGTAATAACATACTTACACTAGCCAATAGTAAAAGATGTCTCATATTTTTCCCTCTTTTTGAGATGTCTTAACAGACCGTCGTACATTGTGGTGTAACGGTCATACGGTTTATACATTTTTATGTTTTTCTGTATATATGGTTATATACAGAAAAACATATAGCATGCTTAATGTAAAAAGAATTATTCTTCCATGGATGCGCGCACAGCTAAAGCTTCTTGTTCTAGTTTGTTTTTATGTGCTTCTTCAATGTTCAAGGCTTTGGCAAGGCCATCAAGGTAAGAACGCTCCATAAAAGAATCAATTTCAATGGCTGCGCAGGAAAGACGATAGAGATCTTGCGCTTCTTCCGGAGTTTGTACTTTGCGAGCCAAGGACATAGGGTCTACAGGCTGATTTAAAAATTGATCCAATACACTAGACATTTCTTGGTCAGGGAAGAGCGATTCTACAGCATTGTGAATATAGGCTTTTTCTTCTTCATCAATATGCCCGTCAGCTCTGGCAGCAAAGACCATAGCTTCCAACAAAATTAATGCTGTTGTGTCCTCTACGGTGGAAGCTGGAGCCGGAGCCGGAGCTTGCGTCACAGCAGCAGGGGCGTCGCCAAATTGGTTAGGGGCACATGGGGCGGTGTTAAACTGGTTTTGGCTTGATGTCGGAGCCGCATTTTTATTTTGAGCCCATTTTTGATAAAAATTCCATGCCAAAGCGCCAGCGGCAGCGGTACCACCCACAAGAACAGCGCTTTTAGCCATTTTTTTAGCTTTTTTTCCTGAAAAAAGTGCGCCAAGAACACCGCCGATGGCTGCGGAACCCAATAGGCCGCCTACACCGCTAAAACCTCCGCTTTGGCTGGGGGCTGCGCTGTGTCCACTGCCAGCATTTTTCATGACAGTATCTAGCTTTCCGCCAAGAGCGCTATTAAGGCTTTGGCTAATATTTCCTAAGTTTCCACCCTTTACTACATCAAAAAGATTTTTCATACAGAATTCTCCTTATTTTTATTAAACTCAAAACCATTATTTACGCGGGGTAAGTATAAAAGGGATGCAAAGACATGACAACAGTTTTTTTAGCCTTTTACTTTGCTTTGTTGCATATTTTTTGTATTTCTGGGAACTTGTGCAACTAAGGCAATATAAATTTTTGTGGCGCCGCATTGACGTAAAGCCAAACTCGCATGATGTACGGTGGCACCTGTCGTCATAATATCATCTATAAGTAAAATTTTTTTATGTTGCACATTTTGAGCTATAAAGCTGCGGACAGGGTTGTTTTTTCTTTGTGTGGCATTAAGGCTTGCTTGAGGTGCTGTAAAGCGTGTTCTTTGTAAACTATCTGTACATAAAGGTGTTTGTAATCTTTTTTCTAGGGGGCGGCATAATTCAAGAACATGGTTAAAGCCTTGTGCTCTAAGTCTGGTAGTATGTCTTGGCATGGGAATACACACATCACAGGGGGGCAAGGCTTGACAGCTGTGTGCTAATAAGGATGAAAGAAACGGGATGCAGGAAAAATCTGCAGAAAATTTATATTTTATGAGTAATTTTTTCAATAGATTGTCGTACTTGGTATAAGCACACAGGCCGTCCCAAGGCGGTGGGCTGTGCATACATTGCAGGCATACCGTTCCCTCATGTTTTTGTGTAAATACGTGCCCGCATAGGGAGCAAAGGTGTTGTGATACTGGTGGTATTTTTGTTATGCAGTCAGGGCAAAGATATTTCCTTAAAACGGTATGATGCTGTGACGTATTTTTATGTGGGCTAAAAGGGCGGTAACAAGCGATACAACATTTCTCGGTAAAAAACGTTGTATAAAGTTTATCAAAAAATAATGCTGTTTTTTGTGCAAATAACATGCATTTTTCCTGTACATAAAGAAATATGAAGGTAATAATTCTTTTGCTGTTTCATCGCTGAATGGACATTTTTTCTTTATGTGCAAGTTGGCGACCAATAGCATAGCCCGCCTTTTCTATGCGCGAGCAGGCAAGGGCGTCTTGCGCAAAATCTTTTGGGCCATCATGGCCTGTGAAAAGATGCTTATCTTCAATTTCCCTATGAAATACGTCAAAAAAATAATGCAATGACCACAGAGTGCCTGAAAAAAGGTTGTCCCCTTTAGATCTTGCTGCCACAAGACCGACACTAGCCTTTTTTTGCATAGTTTTTTTTTCTGTACTTTTGCTGCGTTGTGCCCACAGTTGTTGGGCTCTATCCATGAATGCCTTGGCTATGGCCGGAACATGATAAAAAAAGATGGGGGCAGCAAAAAAAACATGTGGTGCCTCTATGATGTGAGAAAAAAGCTCTGCAACGTCATCTTTTGTAGAAAATTGACATAGGCCTTGAGGATGACGAAAACATGCCCCACACGCTGTGCAAGGTAAAATGCTATAGTCACGTAAGGCATATATATGTGCTTGAATTCCGTGTTCTTGCCCCCCTTGGCGTACGCCTTGGGCAAAAAGTTCTGCCATATGGTCAGAATTTCCTTGCGCCCTAGGACTGCACGCCAAGATGCACACAGGCGGTGTTGTCATGATATATACCTGTGTTCTCTTTGTTATCTTGAAAAATCACCACAAAAAGGGTTGTTGGCTATTTCGTCGCCAATGCTTGTTTCGGGGCCGTGCCCTGGGTAAACAATGGTTTCAGGTGGTAAGGTGAAGAGATCTTTTTTTATGGACCCGATAAGTGTTTGATGATCGCCGCCCGGTAAATCAGAGCGACCCACAGCCCTATAAAAAAGTACGTCACCGGTGCATACCAGCTTTAATTCAGGAAAATATAAAGAAACACTGCCGGGGGTATGTCCTGGGGTGTGTAATGCTATAAAGCGCAGACCACCCATGGTGTGCTCACCGGCGGTTAAAGGAGCAGAAGTGAATTCTTTTACTGTAGGAAAGCCCCACATGCCTCCTTGTCCGGACTCCGTATCCAGTAAAAAGGCGTCCTCAGTAGGTGTATAAATGGGCGCCTTGGTGCTGGCGTGTAGATCTGCCACTCCATAGAGGTGATCAAAATGCAAATGGGTTAAGCAAATGGCCGCCAATTGTAAATTTTGTGCCTGTAAAAATTTAAGCACAGGGCGTGGGTCACCACCTGGATCCACCACAATGGCATGCTCGCCTTGATGTACTACATAACAATTAGTTTCCAGAGGTCCTATACCAAAAACTTCTATGCCCATAGTGTTTTCCTCCTTGAAGGTGCAATTTTATTAAAAATGTTATTTTGCCTTATGGCACCGTTAAAATTTGAGTAAATATATAAAATTTCGCAAAAAAATAAAGTAGCAGTCTCTTTCATCAGCCACTGCAAGTGTACATTCAGTTTAGTGTAAAAAAAATAAGACGTGAAAAACAAAAAAAATCAAACAGTTTAGAATGTTATATGCGTATAAACTTTTTGGCTTTTTTTGTGCTGCTCATGCAGACTGTACTTTTTCAATGTGCTATACCCGAGAGGCTCTGTCAAGATGATAATTTTAGCAGCGTGTTCATATAAACATCATTTTATATCTCTTTGTGTCATATTTGATGCTTTTTTTGGGTAAATACTGGAAGAGTATGTTCCTTCAAAGCATATTTGTATTCTTTCCTATTAAGGAAATTTTGATGAATTATTTCTTGAAGGAAGGTTCCGCACAATTCATTATATGCTCATTTGTGGATTTATACTGAAATTAATAAAATATTGACTTTTTTTATGTGTTCTGCAATGATTAAGAGCGCATTTTTGTAGTTCTTCATATCATCATTAACATTTCAACGGGGTATACCAGTATGAAAAAGGTTCTCATTGCTTTACTCGTTATTGTTGCGCTTGGTGTCGCAGGTTTTGCAGGTTGGCTTTATAATGGCAAAGGTAAGATAGAAACAGCCATAACAGAAACCATTAAGTCATATAATGGCTCTGTGGAAAGTGTTACGTTCGATATGTTTTCAGATACATTGACCATTACCAAGCTTAAAGGGACATCTGCCAATGATCCATCCCTTACATACAGTGTAGATGAAATTGTTTTTGTATCTCCTAATTTTGATAGCTTAAATCCGGCAACGCAGGGACATCCTTTAGTAGCTAAGGACACAACAGTAAAGAATGTGGTCTTAAACTACGCCCTTCATGGCGTAAAAAGTGAAGTGAAGATAGCTCAAGCACGCGGACAAGAGTGGAAGCAAAATATTGGAAAGTTGCTTCAGTCTAATGCTAAATATCTGAGCGCAGAATATTTTGCTTTGGCCATGGATGCCTATATGCCCCATTGCGAATTTGTTGACCTTCAAACTACGACAGATAAGCCAGAGCAAGTTGTACTTATTAAAAAGTACATAATTAAAGATTATACACCTCAAAGTGTGGGGGGGTATGAAGTAATAGGTTTACAAGCGACTACAAAAGATGAAACAGTTGGCACGGTTACAACTGCTATAGACAGTTTTACTTTAGGAAAAATGGAATTGCCCCCAGCCAATGTACTTGCTTTCTTCACAGAACTTGCTGTTAAAGACAACCCCACTGCGGCCGATGGAGAAAAAGTTTTAAAGTCCTTTATGGAATATGTGGGTGATGGAGCTCAAATTGATTTAAATGCTAAAGGCTTTGTTGTTAACGTGCTTCATGCTGGTAAAGACATTCCTGGGGTTAATGTTGGTGAAATACAGATTAAAGGAAAGTATGATCCTACCACTGCTAAAAGTTTGGACTTAACCTTTGCCGTAAAAGACTCCAAGGTAAATGTTTCGCAATTAGATACATCCCCCACAGGTGTCATGCTTCATAAGGGTCTTTTAGACGGTGGAATGGCGCATATAAATAAAACTTTTACTACTTCCATTCGTTTGGATAATAAAGATAGCAAACTAGCCCTTGATTTTAGTGTTCAAAAGCTGGGAGATTTAAAAAGCAGCATAGATTTTACCTTGCCGTACACAAGCTTTGATGAAGCTTTTAAGGCTGACTTTTTTGGAGCCATGCAAAAGGTTATGGTGAAAGGTGTGAACGTATCTTATGCCGATATGGGTTTACTGCCTCGTAGCTTTCTCATGCTTGTAGATCAAATGAAGGGTACGCCGGAACAAGCAAACAGCTTTATAAATCAAAATATTGAAAACGAAAGCGCTGCATTATTACACTTTACTTCTCAAGCCAATGTAGATGCCATTAAGAACTGCATACTTAATCCCGGCACTTTAGAAGCTAAATTGGTTTTACCAGAGACTGTGTCTTTAATGCAATTTGCAGGTGTTGTTATGCAGCAAGCAAAGAATTTACCTCTTGAGCTTGTGTGCAAACCCGGAAAGCCTCTTTTAGAAGCGGCTAAAGGTATAACACCTGAAAAATAATTTTAACAACACTATCTAATAGTTTCTTAAAAAGAGGTGAAAGAAGTCAAGCTTCTTTCACCTCTTTTTTTTGACTATCGTTAATGTTTTAAAGGCCTTGCGCAATGAAATGCACAGAGGTTTTAAGCAAAGAACTACTCATATTCCCTAACAGCCTGCTAGATAGTGTCGACAGAAGATGAATTTTTGAATTATATCAAGGAAGATAAGCGGGCTTTGAGGGCGTGTATACAGACATACATAACCGAAAAAGCCCGTGAAATCTGACGCAGAGATAATCAAAAAGGCGCTTGTGTTGACACTATCTAAACTTCTTTCTTCTTTTTCTCTGGCATAGGGGGTATAAAAACACTTCCATCGGGTTCTACCAAGGATAAAGCACGTGCGGGGCAGGCTTCCATACACGCTGTTACTTTTTTCCCTTCTTTTTCGCGCCAAGCGGTGCACATATCGCAACGCACTGCTACTTCTCGGCGGGTACGCTGAGCCATGGTTTCCCCTTCAGTATCTGGCATCCCTATACTTTCAAGAGAAATGGCACCGTAAGGGCAGACAAATATACACATTTTGCAAGAGGCGCATAATTGTATGCGCATAGTGATGCTATCGTCTATTTCTTGTTGTAAAGCACCGGTGGCGCAAACGGCCACACAGGGCGCCGGCGAACATTGATGACACCGTACTGTAGTTTTAAAGTTTTCTCCTTTTACTACATGTACACGAGATACCAGAGTGTCACGATGCTTCATGGCTTCTTTAAAGCTCATGCCATGGTGGGCGGCAATGCAGGCCACTTCGCAACGGCGACAGGCACGACATTTATCGGGAATAACTTGAATATGTTCTGCCATGATCTCATCCTCGTTCTTTACGTATATTCTTTAACATGCTGTTATGCTTAAAATTGTACATCCATGCCCGCCGCTGAAATCTAGCTGTTTGCTGTGACAGGAAGGGCATATAAAGGCACGTTTGTTAAGGCTAAAATGTGTTTTGCAATCTAAACACGTGCAGGGTAGAGACTCTATTTCAATATCTACCTGCGCGCCCTGTGCTACGGTATTTTCTGCGAGTAGCTCAAAACATGCCCTGAGGGTTTGGGCTTCTATGCAGGCCAATAAACCAAGGCCAAGGCGCAAACGCACAATACGTTCTACCTTGTGCTTGTGCGCTTCTTCTGTAACAATACGCAAAAGACCTGCTGCAAGGCTTGTTTCGTGCATAATGCGTGTATTAATCCCTTTGCATATCCTAACAGCTTTATTTAAAAACTAGACGAATAGGATATACTGTTTTTCAAGCGCTATTAGCGCTCAGTGCACGATACACAAGGATCAATGCTATTGGCGATGAGGGCAATATCTGCCACTTGTGCATCGCGCATCATAACCCCTAATGCTTCCCAATTCATGTAGGAAGGCACGCGCCACTTTAATCGCTCAGGAATGTCTGTACTATTACTGCGAATGTAATAAACCACTTCGCCACGTGGGGCTTCACTGCGCGCGCTAGCTTGCCCTGTAGGGATTTGCTTTGGAGGTGTTACCAATATACCCTCGGGAAGTTTTTCGCACAGCTGTTCAATAATAGCTATGGATTCAAAAATTTCTTGTAGGCGCACTAGTGAACGTGAATGTACGCAACAGCCTTGTTCTAAAATAACCTTAAAGTTGGCTTCGGCATAGGCGGCGTAGGGGGCGCTTTTGCGCACATCGTTATCTATGCCGGAACCGCGAGCCACAGGCCCCACAACGCCAAGGCGTTTGGCGTCTTCTTTGGGTAAGAGCCCAAGGCCGCGAGTGCGGGTAAGGATCATAGGGTCGGTAATAAAAATTTCTTGAATTTCCTTGGTGTAATCGCGAACCTTGGCAAGATTTTTCAAGAGATATTGCATCATGGGAAAATCTAAGTCGTATTTAACCCCGCCAATGCAATTGGCAGCCAAGTTCATACGATTGCCATAGATGCTTTCTTTAATATCTTGCATGACTTCACGCACTTCCATGGTGTGCATAAAAAGAGATTTAAAGCCTATAATATGTACTTGTATGGCAAGGTTGAAAAGATGCGAGGCAATGCGCTTAATTTCTTCGGCAATGACGCGTAAGTATTTGGCTCTGGAACTAATGCGCATTTGCAATAAATTTTCCACAACCATACTATAAGTAAAAGCGTGGGTGTTGGAACAAAGCGAACAAACGCGTTCTGTAAGAGTGACATTTTTAAAGATATTTCTTTGGCTGGCCAATGCTTCCATGCCGCGATGTACATGCCCTGAAGAAATATCAACCTTACGCAAGGTTTCGCCTTCTACGGTGAGATGAAAATATACAGGCTCTTCTAAGGCCACATGCACAGGGCCCAAAGGTAGGGTAAAGGTGTTTGTCATGGGCTTTCTCACTCTGTATCGTTGTTTTTTTGTTTTAAGCTGGAAACGTCAGTATCGCGGTCTTTTAAAATGCGTTCCCAAAGGTCAATGGTGCAGGCACCATTCATCATGATAGAAAGGGGCACCGCTTCCCCCATGATGCCAGTATCTAATTCTTCTGAGAGAAAAAGCCTGCGTGGATTAGGCTGCTCGAGTACTTCAATATCAAAGAGTTCCATCATTTCTCTTTCATGCCAATCGGCATTGGCAAAAATAGGGGTAATGGAAGGCACTTCATGGTGCTCTGCATCTAACAATACGGTAATATTAATTAAGGTACCGGTAAGTTCAAATTGATAACACACTTCATGGATGGGGTCTTGCAGATGCTCACGGTTATACGCTGTTACCATGGCTAAACGTGCATCGTTATCAAAGAGCAATTGAGCCGCAGGAATAATGTCTTCCGGCAAAGCAAGGCGATACCAGTAAAAAGCGTTGCCAGCTTCATCGTGGCTGAGGGTATAGGCACGCAAAAATTCATGTGGATCATCGTGCTTTTGCACCAGCACGGTCAATTTTTCTGCAAGGTCGTGTATATGTTGTGGTGTCGTTTTCATGAGGAAGGGGTATCCTTTTTATGTAATTTGCCTTCAATACGCTTGGCATCTTCCACTTGGCGGCATTGGGGGCAAATACCGCGAATATGGTCTGCATCAATGTCTTTATCGTGGGCATACAGTTTTTTTGCCAGATCTAAGGGCAGAGGACGCATGCTGGCGCCGCAAAGTGTGCACTGCACATAGGGGATAAATTTTTTTTCTATCCAAGAAAATTTCTCTTCTTGTGGGTGTGCATTGTGCCAATCGGTGGTCAAGGTAATGGCCTTGGTGGGGCAAAAGTGTCGGCATTGGGCACATAAGCAACAGCTATTATGCCATACGCTAAAGTCATATCCTGATTGATCTGTACGCCGTGTAATATTAATGGCTCCTGCTGCACATACGTGACGGCAAATACCGCAGCCCATACATCTTTCTGCATTCAGAGTCACCTTTCCTCTAAAGCGTTCGGGGGTAAAGGTTTCCCCCAAGGGGAAGGGATCTGTGCTGGGGCCTTGGAGAAGATTTCTCGCCAGAATTTTTAAGAATTTTGCCATATTACACCTCAATGCCAAGCTTTTGTAGCCATATTTGCTTTGCCATAACCACACCCTCAAGAATAGATTGTGGCCGTGGTGGGCAACCGGGTACATTGACATCAATGGGAATAAAGCGGTCTAAAGGGCCTTCAATGCTGTATCCTTCGCGAAAAACACCGCCGGAAATAGGACAGATACCCACTGCCACCGTAACCTTGGGCTCGGGAATTTCTTCCCACACGCGCAAGACTTTTTCTTTGACTTGTGTGGTTAAAGGACCGGTAATAAGCACAATATCTGCATGGCGTGGGCTTCCGCAATATTTACAGCCAAGGCGTTCCACATCGTAGCGTGGAATACATGCCGTAGTCGCCAGCTCTACATCGCATCCATTGCAAGAGCCCGCATTGATGCGGAAAAGCCAAGGTGAACGCACGGAAAGTTTTTTTAATATATGCATAATTTTTCCTCAAACTACTGTAACCAAACAAGAACTAAGCTTATTAGGGCAAGCATGGTAGGGTACTTAATATAAAAACCTAGGGCTTGATCAATACGAAAACGCCCTGTGGCAGACTTTACCAAGGTAAGCGCCAAGGCCATAAGCAATAAGCATTTTACAAAAAACCAAAGAATATTCACATACCATAATTCTCCAAGGCTTCCGGGAAAGGTGCCTGGGAAAAAAAGTGCTACGCCAAGCCCTAAAACCACAAAGGTTTTTAAAGCAGAGCCAAGAATGAATAATGCCAAGGGTGGCCCGCTGTATTCTAATAAAGGCCCTTCAAGAATTTCAGTTTCTGCCTCAGGTATGTCAAAGGGCACCGTGCCCATAGTGCCGGGAAGAAAGAGTAAATAGGCAAGTAAAGCCGGAATAGTTATGGGATTAATGCCTAAAATACCGTGCTCTTGCTGAAAGGCCACAATGGCTTGCAAGGAAAATTCTGCACCTATGCCATGGGCCTTGCCCACGAACATGGCCACTGTGAGTAAAATGGCTAAAAGGGGAATTTCATAGGCAAGCATCATAAGCATTTCACGCGAAAAGCCTAGCGCGCCAAAGGGAGAAGATGAAGCCGTGGCACCTAACATAAGCGCGATGGCAGGTATGGGTAAAAGATAGAAAATAACAAGTAGATCGCCCATATTGCTCATGCCGTCATAAAGACCGCTGATGGGTATGAAGGCCGCGCATACGGCCATACCCACAAAACCTACCACCGGCGCCAGCAAAAATGCCGTGCGGTGCGCCGTTTCGGGAATAAGGGTTTCCTTGGTGAGCAGTTTGGCAATGTCTAACATGGGTTGTATAAGCGGTGGCCCCACACGTCTTTGCAAACGTGCTTCCATGCGCCTGTCTAATCCTTTAAGGAAAAGTCCCACAGCCAAGGCAAAAATGCCGCCGGGGAAAAGACACATATGAAAAAGGGCAAGCAAGGTATCTAACATGGTCTATTTCTCCTTTTTAGGGGCAAAATGTAGGGACAAAACTTTCGCGCCAAAAAGTAGCAAGACCGCCATAGACGCTATTGGGCTGCATACGACTGGTGGCTTCTTTCGGTGGCAATCCACAAGTATGCACAGGGGTAATACGATAATTTTTTGCAACAAAATAGTTTAATGCTTTCCATGTTCCCACCAAGGCTAAGAGCATCATGACCCACATATTGGTGGCATTCCATGCGGCAGGGCCATCGTGAAGACCGCTAATGCCTATATTAAGAACTTGCAAATTGTAATCTGTAAGAACGCCGTTGATGGGGTAGAGCATAAGTCCTGGGAAAATGCCCAAAAGTATGCAACCCACGGCTAAAATGCTCATGGCTATGCGCATGCGCGGTGAGGCGTCTTCTATATGTGCTAAATGTGGCCCCGGTTGTCCCATGAAGGCTGTGTGTAAAAATTTAGCAATATAGGCCAAGGTTATAACAGAGCCCACCAAAGAGAGCAAAGCTAAGAAGGGTTCATTTATTTGCATAAGCGCATGGTAAATAATCCATTTTGATGTGAAACCGCTGGTGGGGGGTACGCCCACCACAGAAAGACCAGCTATGGCAAACATGGCGAGGGTAAAAGGCATTTTATGGCCAATACCGCCTAAATCGTGTAAATTATCCTTATGGCTTTGAAACATAAGCACACCGCACATAAGGAAGAGTAAATCTTTGAAAAATACGTGGTTTACCACATGTAATAATCCACCGGCAAAGCCAAGACTGGTGCCTACGGCTACAGCCAAGACCATGTAGCCAATTTGGCTGACAGTAGAATAAATAAAAATGAGTTTAAGGTTGCTACTGAGTAATGCTTGAATGGAGGCCATAACAATAGTGATGCCGCCAATCCATAAAATGAGCGTTTGTATGGTGCGCATTTCTGCGCCGCTGATGGCGTGCAGCAAAGTGAGGCCACCACCAATGATAATAAAAAGCTTCATGAGGCCCAGTAAGGCGCTTTTTAACAATACTGAGGATATAAAGCCAGACACAGGCGTGGGGGCAAGGGCAGGGTGCATTTGCCAGTCAATGCGCAAAGGCAGCTGGGCAGCTTTCATGACAAAGCCCAGCGCCAATAAAGCGTATCCCGCAAAACCCCAAGCTTGTGTGGCAACGTCTGAAGGGGAAGTGCGCCAAGCGCTGATGTTTTCAAGGTGTTGGAAGTCTAAAGATATATGACCACCTAGCATACATACACCAAGGAAAATACAGCCTGCGCCACTTAAGTTGAAAAGGAAATATTTAAAGGCTTCTTGAAGGCTTTCCTTGGTTCCTTCGTGGGCAATGGTGAAATACAGAGCCCACGAGCTCATGATTTCCCAGAAAAGAAAGAATCCAAAAAGATTTTCCGCCGAGGCTAGGCCAATAAGGCCGGCGCACATGGCACAGAAAAAAGCATAAAACCGCCATTGGCTATGGCTATGCTCCATATATTCAAGGGCGTATACCATATTTACAGCACCTATTAAAGGCACTATGCAGGCAAAGCCAAAAGACAATGTGTCCATGTCTTGCCCAAAGAAGAATACCAAAATAGCCGTTAATAGCAATATTCCCACGGTTACTTGGCCAGCGCGCAGGCGATCGTCGCGCAAAAGATAGGGCAAAAAAGCGCCTAACATGGGCACAATCACATAAACGGGCCAGGAAATATGCATACTTTCCAAGGCAACAATGGCTTCAGGGATGGGGTCAAAATAAAGGGCAGCAGCTCCGGTTACTAAACTTTGTGTCAGCTGTGGGCATACACCTAGAATAAGCGTTAAAGCTGCCAAAATACCTAAGGCTAAACCCATGGCACCTTGCGTTTTAAAATCTGTGGGCGCTATTTCCTGATTAAGCATATCTCTACTGTATTCGGCTTTTTCAAAAATAAGCGTGCGTAATATGCGAACATAGTAGACGGCCCCTACCAATGATCCTGCCACTATCAGGGCAGCCATGAGCCAATGCCCTGTAAGCAGAGAAGCGTGAATCATAAGATATTTGCCTTGAAATCCTGCAAAGGGTGGTAAGCCCATGATGCCTAGCAAACCTACACTGATACAGCCCACCGTAAAGGGCATTTGCTGGCCAAGGCCTCGTAAATCTTCTAGTTTACGACTGCCTGTACGTAAAATGAGTACGCCGGCGCCTAAGAAGAGCAAATCCTTCATAATGGCATGGTTGACCACATGTGTAAGAACAGCCACAGTGGAGAGGTAGGTACCAAGCCCAAGTACGAGAACAATTTCCCCCACCTGCCCTAGGGTAGAATAAGCTAAAATACGTTTAATATCATCTTGGCGTAAAGCCATGATTTCGCCGTATATAAGAGTTATGCCACCTAAGAAGCTAAGGTTATAGCCAATCCAAGAAAGATTCCCTTGCATGGGGCCTTGCTGTGCCAAAGCGGCAGTACCGGCTTGACCCAGTAAAAGTGTTACAATGCCAAAAATACCCATCTTGGTAATAATACCTGAAAGAGGCCCCGACACAGAAGAAGGTGCCGCCGGATGGGCGTCAGGAAGCCAAGCATGCAGAGGCACAATGCCGGCTTTGACGGCAAAACCTATTAAGGTCAGCATAAGTGTTATTTTTAAGGTAAAAGAGGGCATGGCAGCGGTGATTTCCGGTATGGCAAACAGGCTTGCGCTGCTACCACCTAAAAGGGCAAGTCCGGGAAGCATAAGTAAGGCGCCACCGGCACACATAATGTAATACTTACTACCAGCATCCAGAACGGCTTTTGCTTGGGCTCCTGTTCTTTCGTGTACGACAAGGAAATAGGAAGCAAAGGTCATGAGTTCCCAATAGCCGTAAAAGGCGCCTAAATTTGGTGTAGTGACAATGCCCACCAAGGCAGCAAAGGTCAGTAGCAAGAAAAAGTAGTAGGCATGCAATCTGTGTGCATGAGCCATATATCCGGCAGAGTAGATGCTAACCACAAGCCCCATGCCTGTAATGAGTATGGCAAAAAGACGAGCCATGGGGCTTATGTCGCCCATAGCACTGGCGCAGAAAAGCGCTAAAGCCATGAGGAGTATAGCGCTTTTTTCTAGAAATTTAGGAAATTTAGTGCACACAAGAGCATGGATAAAGCTTCCGTAAAAAAGTAGAGTAAAGGCCATATGGCTTGGAGCATGCTCGAGGGTGATGTTTGCTGCAGTGGCGCAAATATCCGCCATGGGGGCGCGCAAAAAACCTAAAATCAGTACCAAAAAGGCAAAGAAAAGGCTGATTATGCTCACATGGCCTTGTTGAAAACACGGCCCTTGGCTACAAGAATCTTGTGTATTTTCCAAGTAAATTTTGCGCACAGCGGCAATATGCAGCCATACAAAGACCATACAGCTCATTGCAACAATGATTAATGCCGTCACAGTGCCAAAAAAATCTGTTGCCAAGATACCCTGAGTGGCAAAAAAACGCCCTTCCGGTACGAGGAAGGGAGAGCCTCCTACTGTTGCAAGCAGGCCAAGAGCAAAAAATGCCGCCGCTTTAGGGTTATGGAGAGCGGCCTTTTGTATGTTTTGGACAGTTTTTTCTGAGTGAATTATTGCTTTATTGGTTTTACACAAGGCCTGTAAGGCTGTAAAAGCAAGGCCGCGTGCTACCAGTTGAAAAAGAATAAAAAGTAGGGCGCCCGTGGTGGCTAAGCCTTGGCCTGCGCTAAGAGCCATGGCGGCAAAGCCAATGTCTGCCAATGTACCCCATACAAGCATTTTAGCATAGGATTCTCGATGCTTGCAGGCTTTGAACGTGCTATATATGAGTATAAGCACGCTGACATAGAATAAAGCAGGGCTATGGGCGAAAAATTCAAAAATTGCATGCGTCATATTTGCCTCTTGAGTGAGAAAGGACGGAGCCTTCAATTTTTGGGATGTACTACTAAACAATACTTACAGAGGACACTTTATAATCAACGGCCCTGTGTTCATATTGTTTAGAAAGAACTATTTATGATAGTGAAGAATATGAGTAGTGTATTTTTTTGTCAAGAATAAAGTTGCAGCTCGACGTAAAAGGAGACCTTTGCACAATTCTTTTCAAATATACCTTTGTTTAAAGTCAAACGTGCAGAGGTCTTAAAAGTCGTTTTTACCAAAAAAAATGATAAGCTGCTCTTTTTATCAGCCTGATAAGTAAAGCGTTTTGAGGGGAAAGGGGAGCTTTTGGGCTTCGGCACTTGTCCCTTGAGGGGAAAGTTCCCCTCAAGAAAATACTAGAAGCTATCTCATAATTACGCGAAAGCGTATTTTAAGGAGCTTCTAGGCGTCAAACAGCCGTTTGACGCGGTGGCGTAGCCACCGGAACAAGCCAAAAACCGCGTTTTTTGGCGCAGTGATACAACATAGTTCAGCGCATGCTGAATTATGAGATGCGTTCTAGATAGTGCTTCTTTTTGCTAATTGGTAAATTTTTTAATGGTAGCAAAAAGCTTGTTAAAATCAATAGGTTTAGCGACATGAGCATTCATGCCTTCGTCGAAGCATTTTTGCAAATCTTCTTGAAAAGCATTGGCTGTCATGGCGATAATGGGCACAATAGTGGCGTATTCATGCTCATGGCTACGAATATGCCGTGTTGCTTCAAAGCCGTCCATTTCTGGCATACGGATATCCATAAGGATAAGGGAATACGCGGTGGGGTTTTCATTAAATTTTTGCACTGCTTGCAAGCCGTTTTCAGCTATTTCAAAGTGCGCTCCACTGCTTTCTAAAAGTGCCATAACTATTTCACGATTTATTTCAATATCTTCAACGAGTAAAATCTTTTTTCCCTCAAGATTAATGCTTTCTGCGGTATGAGTGATAGCGCTAGCTTCCCCAGTCGTTGCTAAAGCTTCTTTATCTAGACTACAGGGAAGTGTAAAACCAATGCTCGTGCCTTTATTTTCTTCGGAATGGAAAAAAATACTGCCGCCCATATGCTCAATAATTTGCTTGGATATGGCAAGGCCAAGACCGGTGCCACCAAATTTATGAGCAATGGCACTATTGGCTTGTTGAAAGGGTTGAAAGAGGTTTTCTTGTTGCTCTTTACTCACTCCAATGCCTGTATCACTTACAGTTACGCGAATATGACATTGGGTTTCACTCTTTTCAAGAAGTTCTGTTCGTAAGGTAATGTTACCGTCATGGGGGGTAAATTTTTCGGCATTGGAAAGAAAATTAGTAATAATTTGTGCAATTCTCTGTTCGTCAGATATAATATACGCGGGAATGTTTGCATCTGATTCTAAAATGAAATGCTGGCCTTTGTCCGCCATTCGAAAAGAAATAACCTGTGCGATACGTTGCAACATATTTTCAAAATGAAAGGTGCTTAAATGAATATCAATTTTCTTAGCTTCAATTTTAGACATGTCGAGCACGTCATTAATAATAGCTAGTAGATGTGTAGAGGCCATTTCAATTTTTGTAAGACAGTTTTCAATTTTATCTGCTTTTTTTGACTCTTTGGCAATTTTGGTCATGCCAATGATGGCATTCATAGGTGTGCGCATTTCATGGGACATATGTGCTAAAAAATTACTTTTTGCTTGATTGGCTTCGTCGGCTTTTTCTACGCTGGCAGTGAGCTCTTTATTCTTTGTATCTAATGTGTCTTGTAAGTTTTGAATGGTAGTAGCCAATTGCCCCAATTCATCTTGGCGATCAGTGCCATAGACGCTGTATTTTTCGTTGTCATTGACAGAGGTCGTTAAGCTTTGTACCAGCTTTGCCAGTGGGATGAAAAACAATCTACGGCCTGTGAGGCCAATTATAAACACATATAAAAAGAAAAGGAGCACAGCTACAATAATAATAGGCACAAAGGTCGTAAGAGAAAAGAGCGAAGAAGAATTAAAAAATGTAACTACTGTCCAATCGGTATTTTCAATGGAAGTGATGGCTACATAATCAAAAGTTTCTGCATCTGTTAAAGCCAATACTTCCGAAGGTTGTGTTATTGTAGTATAGTCTTTTATAGAGTTAAGGTAGGTATATAACTTTGTGTTTAGTTCAGGAATAGGAAATGCTGTCTTGAATTCCAAATTACTGTCATCTAGAAAGGTAGCTGCGTCCACAGCACTATCAAGCTGAATAAATCCTTTTTTGTCTACAATGATACTTTGCACTTCTTCAATGCGATATTCTTTAAACGCTGAATGCAAAATTTTATCAAAGGTAAGTCCTATAGCTATAACACCTATAATATTGCCTGCGTTATTAGTTACTTTATGGTTTACCCAGACTAGGGTACGTTTTAAAATTTTATCAGTATCAACATTTAGTAAGTAATCACTTTGGGAGTTAGCGACGTCGAAATACCAAGAATCTTCAGGGTTATCTTTAGCTAATGTGGCGCTGGGCTGAAATGTATCCCAAGTAGTATTTTTATCAAAATTAAATTCACTGCCAGAATCAGCTATGCCAAAGTATAATATCCCATCATGGATAATATTTAAATAGTCGCGCATGACATTATAGGCACGCTTCTTCTGTTCTAAATCGCCTTCATTAGAAAACCAGTCTTTAATAACGGATGATTTAGCCACAGATTTTAATATACTTAAGTCACGAACTAAGGCAGCGTTAAGTTGTGTTGTTGTTTTATATGCATAAAGTTCAGCATAGTCTTTAGATATTCTTTTAGCAGTGCTAAATACAATGCTATAAACAATAAAACATAGTATAGCTATTATCACAATAAAGGTAATTCCGTTAAAGGAATTAAACTGTAATTCAATACGATGTTTCGTATTTGTGATATGAGATAGTTGTTTCTTAAACATAACAATACCTTCTGTGAAAAAGTTACTTCGAGTTACTCTTAGCAAAAAAAATAGTAAAAAGCAAGCATACTTATTTTTAAAGTTTTTTTATATCATCTTGTCACGCTAGATTTTTGCACATACAGTGGCTGAGATAGGTGACACTTTTTAAACGTAGACTGTTTTTAAGAGACAGTTGCATGGTGAATTTGTATATATTTATTATAAAAGGAGAGGATGTATGGTCGTACTTTCTTTAGGAATGCTTGTATTTGCAATCACGGTTTACGCTATTATAAAGCAATATCAAACTACATTGGTACTTTTTCTTTCTGGTATTGCCTTATGGACGTTAGCTTTTAGCCTAGATGCCCATTTTTATACGGCTAAAGATTTCGAAAGTACAGGTTTGCATGGTCTTGATACAGTGGCCATGTTCACAGCTTTGTGTACAAGCAGTATAAGTAAGGTTGGTTTAATTATCATGGCCGCAGGTGGCTTTGCGAATTATATGAATACCATTGGCGCTTCTGATATTTTTGTGCGCCTTGCTTCTAAGCCTTTAATGGTTATTAAAAGTCCGTATGTATTAGTGGCGGTGGCGGTTATTTTTGCGCAAATTATGAGCGTTTTTATTCCCAGTGCCACGGGTTTAGGTATGCTCTTGCTAGTAACCCTTTTTCCTTTACTACGAAAGCTTAAAGTTTCTGCGGCATCTGCGGCGGCGGCGTTGGCTTCTAGTGCTTGTTTTGAATTGGGCCCTGCTTCGGGCTCTAGTAATGTGGCAGCGCAACTTTCCAGCATAAATCCCATGACGTATTTTATTGATTATCAATTGCTAGCAGCCTCGATAAGTGTCGTGGTTATGGCGGTACTGTATTTTTTTACCTCCATGTATTTTGATAAGCAAGAAAAGGTACTGGCTGAACCAGCCACAGCGCCTCTTTTGACTACAACAGTTCAAACTAAAGAGCAAGAAAGAAAATTACCTTCTTTTTATGCATTACTTCCGGTAATACCTTTATTTTTATTACTTGTTTTTAGTGATTATATTATCCATTCTGTGAATTTAGATGTAGTAACCGCTATGTTTTTGGCCTTTTTGCTAGCTATGTTATGTGAGCTAATTCGCACTCGTAATATAGCGGAAACATTAAATACCGGAACTTCTTTTTTTACAGGTATGGCTAATATGTTGAAAGATGTGGTTATGCTCTTGGTAGCGGCACAATTTTTTGCTTCAGGCTTACAAGCTGTGGGTTTCTCACATTATCTTATTCAAACAGCTAATATGGCAGGTTTTGGAATGCTTGGAATGACCATTCTTTTAGTCGCTATTATCGGCGTATTAACCATGGTTTCAGGTAGCGGTAGTGCGGTATTTTTAAGTTTTTCAGAACTTGCTCCGGAAGTTGCCTCCAAAATGGGGGAATCTCCTCTAAGTATGCTGTTACCCATGCAAACGGCAGCGGGTACCTTTAGAAGTATGTCGCCCGTGGCCGGTCTTGTGATAGCTGTGTCCGGTAGTGCTGGTGTGAGCCCTTTTACTATAATTAAGCGTACAGCCATTCCCATGCTAGGAGCTATTGCTACTAATATTGCTGTGTCGTCATTTTTTTAGGGAAATGCTGGTTTTTATTTTTTTCTGGGGGAAACTTTTGCTAGCGCCAAAAAGTTTCCCCCCTCAATATAATATTAAACAGAAGCCCTTTTCAATATAGCAACGACCCACTGACAGCATTGTTCAAGATGTTCTACGCTAATAAACTCCTCCGTAGTATGCACTTTGGACATGCCGGTTCCTAAAGGCACTGTGGGCACTCCGTAGGTATTGAAATTATTAGCATCGCTTCCGCCTCCGGTAGCGTGAATGCTTACCGGAAGTCCTAAATTTTCTGCTGCTTCTTTGGCAAGAACAATGGCGGGCATGGTAGGTTCTAGTTTAAAAGAGCCATAACTATTGTGTATGTCAATGTGAATTTGTGCATTATTTTCTGCAGCTGTGCTTTCAAAAGCAGACACAATATCTTTGGTTATGGCTTCTAACGATGTTGCTTGCAAACTGCGGGCTTCGCATACCACTTCGGCATAATCTGCCACAATATTGGTAGCATTGCCGCCGCTTATGGTTCCCACATTGGCTGTGGTTTCATGGTCTTTTCTGCCTTGAGGGAATTTTTGTAAAGCTTTGGCAGCAACCACAATGGCATTGACGCCTGTTTCTGGGGCCAAGCCGGCATGGGCGGCCTTGCCAGTAATTTTTACGGTGAACTTATTAATGCCTGGAGCTGCGTTGATAATAGTGCCAGGAGCTCCTCCAGAATCCAGTACATAACCGAAGTCTGCTTTTATTTTGCTTTTATCCATATTTCTAGAACCATTAACACCACTTTCTTCTGCTACGGTAAAAATGATTTGAATATTACACAAGGGAACGTTTTCTTCTTTTAAGCGGCGAAGACCTTCTAAAATGGCAATGACACCCGATTTATCATCGCCCCCAAGAATGGTATCCCCTTTAGAGGTGATGATGCCATCTATAATCTGCGGTTCAATGCCATGACACGGAGGCACGCAGTCCATATGCGCACTGAGCATAATGGTAGGTAGGGTGTCGGCAAGTGGTGCTGTTCCAGCTAGGTAGCCAAACATATTATTGGTGGTACCCCCAATGGCAGTTGCGGCATTGTCTTCGCTAATGTCATCAAATCCTAATTCTTGTAATTTGGTGCGTAATAGTGCAGCAATTTTTTCTTCTCCCCTTGTGGGACTGTCAATGGTAATAAGTTCAATAAAACCTTGTAGTAATCGTTCTTGTGGGGTCATATAGTCTCCGAGAATATTTCGTTTGTCAGATAACAACTTGCTAGCTAATTAAGTATATAGATTGCTTTACAAATAACAAAAAGTCAATGGCTTATGATAGGTTGAGCTTGAAATGGAAGCGGGATGACGTGTACATAAGAAAAGAATTTACTTTTTTCTGTTGACAGGGGTAAGGAATTAGCCTAGAACTCTTTTTCGTCGGGATGTAGCGCAGCCTGGGAGCGCACTTGAATGGGGTTCAAGGGGTCG
>CAYJAD010000028.1:0-29495 GCA_964368075.1 uncultured Desulfovibrionaceae bacterium
AATAACGCTGTCATCTGTTACGATTACTGTAAAGTCTGTTGGACCATCGTTAACACCTGTAACTGTAACCGTAATTTCTTTTTCAGCATAGGCGCCTTGTTCGTCACGCACATAAATAGTGAAAGTTTCTTCATGCGATTCATTTTTGCCAAGAGCTTTAATAACAGCATTAGGAACTGTGTAAGTATAGTCGCCAGAGCTTTGGTCAATAGTTAATACGCCGTACTTACCAATAGCCATAGGCATGGTGAAATCAAAGTGTCCTACTTCTGCCTTATCAGGCACTTGGCCACCTTCGGCATAAACACCGAAATAGAGTTCATCTGTGCCACCTATCATTTTATCAGTATCAAAATCAGAGGCTGTTGCTTTGCCTGTTAAGTTAGTAAAGCCCAATAAGGTAGCAGCGTCTTGGGAAAGATTATCTAAAAATACGAGGTCTTGTACACTATCAATTGATGGTACATCATTAGTACCTTCAATGTTTACTGTTACATTTGCAGTGGCAGAGCCGCCATTACCGTCAGAAACAGTAATTTCAAAATTTTCAACTACTTTTTGGCCTTCGGCAAGACTTTGGGTATCACTGTCTGTATTATTTAATACATAGGTATACTCACCGGTAGCACTGTTAAGATACATGGTGCCGTACACACCTTCAATAGAGTCAGTATATGTAAAATTGCTTCCATTGACGGTAATTGTGCCATCAGCATCATTTACATTGTCCGCAGGGGCACTGCCAGTATTTTTAGTAAAGCTGAAAGATAAAACATCATTTTTATCTACGTCTGTTGCAACAATAGCGCCTTTATCGTCTGCATCACCAGCTTGTTCGGTGTTTGCATGGGCCTTGTAGCTATAGGAAAAGCCCAAAAAGCTTCCCGTTACAGTAACAGACTCAACACCAGCTTCTTTTACGTCAAGCACAACATCACTGACCTCAAAGTCTATCACAGGCACGTCATTGGTACCGGTTACTGTTACGGTAATATCTTCGCTTGACCAAGCACCCACAGTATCTCGCACATAGATAGTGAATGAACCTGAAAGATTTTCGTTCTCGCCAAGGAATTGAACATCATTATTATCAACGGTTACTGTATATTCACCATTAGCATCAACTGTTACTGTTGCATTAACAGGAGTGCCGTTTGCGTCTTTTAAAATAATGGTCAAATTACCACCGGCAACAGTAAGGTTATCAGTAGCATCAAGAGTTTCGCCAACAACTTTACCTTGTTCACTAATAAAGAAGGTTTGTGTGTCTGCATTATCAGGGTCAGCCACTGTAGATGTACCGGTCATTACTAAATCAGCAATTCCATTTGCATCTTCTAAAATAGAAAGAGAATCGCTACTTACTGAAAGTATAGGCTGATCATTAGTACCAGTAATGGTTACATCAATATCAATGTCAGTAAACAAACCTGTACCATCTGTTACACGGATGGTGAAAGTTTCTGTGACAGTTTGACCTTGTGTGAGGGCATTTGCACTATCAGGAATGTAGTTAAAACTAAATACACCGTTAGCATCAATGGTAAAGTTACCATATGGGTTTGTTGCTAAGCCTTCAACGGAAAAACTTAGCCCTGTTCCTTGTGGATCAGAAGCATTTACCTGACCTGATGCAAAAAAATCACCGGCATAAGATTGGTTAGGACTACCAGAATTTACAGCGCCGCTAGCATTACGTCCCACACCTGCTTCAATGATATCAAGGCCACCAGCATTGGCGTCTAAGCCTGGATCAGGAAAAATAGTAATGCCAAAAATGGTAGGCGGCGTGTTCACGGCAGCACCTTCAGGAAAATCGGTAAGTAACGTTGTACCGCCATAGGCTTGATCAAGACCTTCAAGACGATCGATACCGCCAAGAAGTGTGCCACCTATGGTATCTACAGTGGTACCACCACTCGTGGGGGTAGCACCAGCACCGGGACCGGCCGCAGGCATTAAGTCATCGCCCAACCCCTCAAAGAATTGTTCACCGCCAATTTCTGCATCGCCAATCACAAATGTGGGCATATTTTCAGAAGTATAAGCTTTATAGAAATCTGTTAACGACACAGAAGAGCCGTCTTCAAAAGCCATATTTAAGTTGTCACCGGCACGAGTAAGGGTAGCGTCTCCGGGTTCAAATTGCAAAACTAAGCGATCGTCTTCTGCGGGAGCGATAGTAGTGGTTTGTCCTGCAGCTGGCTTTTGTAATTGAATATCGGCCATGATAATTTCCTTTTGTTATAAATTTTAGTATAATAACGAATACAATGAGAAATACCTAGATAGTGCCGTTAAATTGCGACTGTTCATGATTTTCTAAGAAAGACAGAGAAGCTTTGAAGGTGTGTATGCAGGCATGCATGACCGAAAAAACTCGTAAAGTCTGACACAGAAAAGCTGAAAAAAGTGTATTTGAAGACACTATCTAGAAAAAAAGCAACAAAAAATGCACAGTAAGACTGTGCTATACAAGGAAATATAAGCGCTTGGCAGGGTGAAAAGAAAGCCAAACGACGAGGCGCATTGCCCCAGGCTTAAAAGCCCACAAATGTAATAATTAAGATACATTTGTCATTAAAGGGTCATCTAAGAAAAGACGGCCACACGCAATAAAGCGTGAGTAAACACTACAGTAGTAAATGATGATTTGTCAACATTTTTTTGTTTTTCTACCAAAAAAAATATAATTTTTTATATTTAAAAACTCTGCATAATTTTTTAAAAAAATGCCCCAAAGATAGCACGCCAAATGCGCAAATTTCATCATGGAATGATTTGTCAACTTGATGCAAAGACAAGACTGCATTGGTTAGCATTGTGCAAAAAACGGCTTGACATTCTAGTCGATTCTATACAAATTGAGCTACTAACGTGTATTTTGCGTACAGCGGCAAGTCTTAGGCACCCAATGCGGTGAAAAATTGAATGGGATGTGTTGTGAAATATATGGGGTAGAGTAAAAATACATATGTTGCATTTTCTTTAATCTCAAAAACAAAGTAACTACCAGAGTAAGTATACCATGACACATATTCCTCTTATAAAGCCTTATATGACGGACACCATAAAACAAGGCGTTATGGATGTACTTTCGTCCGGCCTTTTAACGGAAGGGGCTGTGACGCAAGAGCTGGAAGTCGCATTTAGCACGTATCTTGGTGTGGCTCATACCATAGCGGTGACATCGTGCACTACTGGCCTTGAACTCGCCGTTCGAGCTTTGCAGCTTCAGCCTGGTGATGAGGTTATTGTTCCTGATTATACGTATCCTGCTACAGTCATGGCTGTGCACGCTGCCGGTGCCATCCCCGTTATTGTGGATGTGGAACAAGAAACAGGACTTATGAGCCCCAAGGCTACAGAGGCTGCCATCACGCCAAAAACGCGAGCCATGATGCCAGTATCACTTTTTGGCTGCCCACTAGATTATACATGGATTCACTCCTTAAAGGAAAAATACAGTCTTTATGTGATTGAAGATGCCGCTTGTTCCATCGGTGCTGAATGCAAAGGGGGCAAAGTAGGGACACTTGCTGATATAAGTGTTTTTTCCTTGCATCCTCGCAAATTTATCACATCTGGAGAAGGGGGCTTAGTTACAACAAATAACGACACCCTTGCTTTATGGATGCGTTCTTATAAACGTTTTGGCATTGCAGATAGTTCTGAACAAAGAGAAGGAATTCATTTTGTACGTTCAGGAACAAATTTAAAATTATCTAATATTCATGCTGCAATAGCGTTGGGGCAATTAAAAGATATTGCCTTGCTCATGGAGAAGCGCCAGCTACAGGTGACGCATTACAGACATCTTTTAGAGGGAGTAGAGGGGGTAAGCTTGCCCTATATGCCATTGCAAGGCCTACACTCTTGGCAAACTTTTTATATTACAGTATCTAAGAGAGACTTTCTTTTGCAAGCCCTGCGCACAAAAGGTATAGAGGTGCAAATAGGCACCTATAGTATGCATATGCAAGAAGCTTTTCAAAAACAGCCCTACATTTTGCGTGGCAGTTTTGAGGGAAGCAGGTATTGCTATGAACATATTCTAGCTTTGCCTCTTTACCATGATATGACTCAGGCAGAACAAGAATATGTGGTGGATACATTACAAAACTTACTTTAGAAAATTTTAATGAACTACTAAAATTTTTTACACAAGAAAGAGGCTATGCTACATTTATTACGACAGCTTTATAAAGAGAGACGCGCCTATTTTCAAAGTAAGTTTCGTCGTACCTTGCCATTAGCTGAAACTATAGTGGATCGTTGGGAAAAGGCGCAACAACTTGGTTTTGGCAAAAATTCAAGTATATACGACTCCGCTATTGTATTTGGCGAGGTGTACGGCGGGGATAATGTGTGGGTGGGGCCTCAGGTTATTTTAGATGGCTCCGCAGCGTCCCTATGTATAGGGTCGTATTGTCATATTTCTGCTGGTGTTCAGATTTATACGCATGATTCCGTGGGGTGGGTGCTCACGGGGGGTAAGCAGGAATACCGAAAAGGTGCTGTGAGCATAGGCTCACATGTATACATTGGTCCGCATTGCACCATTGCAGCAGGTGTTACCATTGCAGACCATGTTGTTATTGGGGCACAGAGCTTTGTTAATGAAGACGTGGCGGCGTATACCGCTGTTTGGGGGCAGCCAGCTAAACCACAAGCTAAAATTGTGTTTACTGGTGACGCTACCTACGAACTTGAAAAAGTATAGTGACTTTGAGACTAAGTGTGAGGTATTATGCGTATTTTTTTAGGTACTCATGAAATTAGTGGGCAACTTTCGCTTTTGGCACAAGGTTTTCGTGCTCTTGGGCATGAAGTGGCCATAGGCGTTCCTCAAGGGTATGTTTATAAGTTTGCCCCTGAAGCTAAGTTTCAAATCTATTTACGGCCCAACGATTTACGCCAAGTTGAAAAAATTATAAACTATTACGATGTGTTTCTTTTTCAATATGGAAGAAGTTTGCTCCCTCACAATAGAGATTTCCCCCTCATTAAAACGGCAGGCAAGAAAATAATTTCCATTTTCTGTGGATCAGATATTCGTTATTGGCCGGCATATTCTGATCATCTTTCAGATCCTATGGAGAAATATTATGAAGGGGAAAAGCCCAACTTTATGAGGGATAATTTTTTAGACCCTTTACTAAGTACGCTACGCAGAGCTGAATTATTCGCAGATATGGTTTTAAGTGAACCTTCCATGTCATCTCTCGCGCTACGTCCGTATAATCAAGTGTATGCGCCTCTCATGTTTAAAGAATTCAAAGTTAATATTCCGGATAGAGAGGTTCCGCAAATTGTTCATGCGCCTTCCGTGTTAGCCATGAAGGGCTCGAAGTTTATTCTAGAAGCACTTGCTGCCTTAAAAGGTGAAGGTGTTTCATTTGATTTTTATATCTGCCATGATGTTCCCAATGAAACAGTTTTGAACATGCTTGGTCAGGCAGACTGTGTTATTGATCAAATTGGCGGTATAGGGGTATTTGCTCGAGAAGCTATGGCAAGCGGCTGTGCGGTAGCTTCAGGATATACGCAAAATGCTATATTAGAACATGTACCTTTTTTTAAATTTCATAAAGAAACACTAAAAGAAGATTTACGTGAGTTTTTAACAAATAGAGAATTACGCCGCAAGTTAGCACACGATGGCTTAGCTTTTGTACACAGACATCATGACGCTAGAAGAGTTGCGCAAAAATACCTTAAAGATCTTGAATCGGCTGAAGCTTGTTCCTATGATTATTACCCTTCTTATTTTGCTACACAATTCACTCTTTCAGAAAATATTGAAATTTCAGAGCAGTGTTTGATAATGCAAGAAGAAATTATAAAAAGATGGGGGCTGCCTTATGATGCTGATTTGCAAACCATGGTTCGAAAAAAACTCATAAGTGCAAAAACGGCGCAGCAAGATGTGATGCGCTGGAAAAAAGATCTTTTTGATTTGGCAGCATTTTGTAATAAACCGTTATACAATGGTTTACCATTGGCTGGTATGCATAAAGCTTGCATTCTATAAATATATACATATAGTACGCCTGCAAGTGTATGTGCGGTGTAAAAGATTTAAGTATTACATGAGGACATCAGCGTGAAGTTACAAACAGCATGTGTGCAAGGCATTGATCCAAGCAAAGGTGAAACTTGGGAAAATAAATTTTTCCTCACCTTTGATATGGATTGGGCATCTGATGCTATAATACAGTATACAGTAGATTTTGTAGAAAGATATGATTTACACGCAACATGGTTTATAACGCATCAAACAGATGTTCTGCATCGTCTTCGCGAAAATCCAAAATTTGAGCTTGGTATACATCCCAATCTGAATGGATTTCTGGATGGAGAGTCAACACAAAGCGCTGAACGTAGTATAACGGATCTTTTAGAAATGACTCGTGGGGCGGTGAGTGAGCGTAGTCACTGTCTTTTTATGAGTTCACGCCTTCAATTACTCTTAAAAAAACATGGTATTACTAGACATGGAAATTATTTTATTCCTAAAAAAACACCTTCCCATGAGCTGCGTATTGCTCCGTGGAAAGATCCTTTAGGGCTTGTCGTTTTTCCGCATTTTTATGAAGATGATTTGACATTTTTTGAACCAAATACGCCATTTCCGGCGTTTCAAAAAAATTTAGAGGTTGTTTCTTTTCATCCCATTCATATTGCATTGAACTCTGAGAATTTGCAAAGATATATTCAAGCAAAGCCTATGCTCACCACTTGTGAAAACTTAGATGATTTGCCTATAAATACAGAAAATTGTGGTGTTCGTACACAGTTTGAGCAATTATTACAAATGCTTTGTTAATAGCTGGTGTAATAATTGCTGTAAGTGTAGTGCAAAACCTTTCTAAGTGTTAATCTAAAAAGTGTAAAATTATAATAGATACAATGTAATTTTATTGCATTAGGAAATTATTATGTCACAAGAAAAACTTTATGCATGGGCTGAGTCTTTAGTGAGCTCTTCTTTTACGCATTATGTTAAGGCAAAAGAGGGAGCCTGGATAAACCCACAGATGCAAATGCCCGATGATTTATTGTGGGACGACACTAAATTGCGTGATGCAGGAATGAACAAATATTCCACAACAGGGTGGGAATCAGACTTTTTACGCCAAACGCTACAAAAATTTTTTAATGAAAACGATTTATATGATTTGCCGCTTCTTGATATTGGTTGCGGCGATGGAAGAGTTTCGGGGCTTTGCGCTGAACTTGGGGTTAAAAAAATTATAGGTGTAGATATTTTTGAAAAAAATGTAAAAAATGCAGCACGTAAAAAGAGCAGTACATCCTCAGAAGTTCTTTATATTCAAGGGGATGCTAATGACTTGCCCTTCAAGGAAAATTCATTGCCTTTAGTTCTATGTTCTGGTTTGCCCTTTATGCCAGGTTTTCTTGATAAGCTTTATCCCTTGCTTAAAAAGGGAGCATTTGTTTTTTATATGCAAGAAACATCTCTTGAAGCTGCACTGCTCTATGCTCTTGTTCGCAGCGATATAGATGAATTTTACACCATCTTAGAAACAAAAACTCGCGCTACAGTCTTTGAAAAAAAAGACGAAGATCGCTATGCCATCGGGCAAATTCAAAACTTACTCACAGCGGTACAAGCTGCTGGCTTTGAACTGCGGGAGCATTTAGGGGTTTCTGTTTTTGCAAGTTTAATTTTTGGCGGTATTTTTCAAAGTGGGTCTACTCGTGTGGAAGAAAAAGAAAAAGCATATCAAATGTTGCAAAATCCCTCAATTTCTCAAAATCCTCCCTATCGTCAACATTGGCTTGTTTTGCAAAAGTAATATGGGAATACATAAAGTAATTACGCTGGGATAATGCTATTTATAAAAAAGGAATGTACACATGCATAAAGTTCTTATTACCGGCTGTGGCTCTGAGGGAGCGCGTGGCATTATTCAAAGTTTGCGTAAAGCCTATGGAGAAAACATATATATATCAGGCATTGATACCGATACCTATATTGCCAACCAATGCTTATTAGATGATTTTTGGATTCCACCTAGACGTGACGATGCTGACTTTTTGCCTTTTGTTTGTCAAAAGCTTCAAGAAAACAATATTACTATCCTTTGGCCAATTCCTACTATGGAATTGGAGTTTTTTGCAAAACATAAACTTTTTATTGAAAAAACGTGCCCACAAGTTAAAGTTATGATCGGCTCTGAAAAGAGTATAGTTACTGCAAATAGTAAAGCACAATTATATGAATCTGTGCAAAAATATTTACCGGAATGCGTTCCTAGTTTCACCGTGGTTGATAGTGCAAAAGATCTTGAAGCCGCTGTTTTTAATGCCGGCTATCCTGAAAAAAAGGTGTGTATTAAAAAGGAAATAGGTGCTGGCGGTCAAGGCTTGCGAATTTTAGATGCTAGTGTAAGTCGTAAACATACCTTGCTTTATGAAACAAAAACACGGGTATGTAGATGGGAAGACGTAGCAGCCGCTTTGCCTGAATTGGAACCCTTTCCTCGTTATATAGTGGCGGAGTATTTACCTGGTGAAGAATGGGACAGTGATATTTTGTGTTTTAATGGGAAATGTGCAAATATAGTCACACGGCATGCTTTGCGGATGCAAGACGGTATGGTTGCTGTGAGTCATATTGTTCGAAATAAAAAAATAGAAGAATATAGCCAAAAAATCGTTAAAGAATTAGATTTTAGTTATATTTTACAAATTTGCTTTAAACAAGACTATAATGGGCAATACAAACTTATTGAAATAAATCCGCGAGTTCCCGGAAGTATTATTGGTTGTCTTTATGCTGGTATTAATATTGCTGAAGATGCTATTGAATTATTGCTAAGCGGAAAAATCGGAGAAGATTTAAGATTACCGCCTGAAGATATGGATGTTATTATATCTCGCATAACAGATACCCATGTTATACATGGGAAGCCTGTGTGTGTGCCATAACAGGCTGCTGCATATTTTACTTTTTATTTATGACTTTTAAAATGTGTTTTTAATGTTCGACTATGATAGAAGCAACGTTTAACAAAAATAAAATTATGATTACAAATCGAAACATTTGCATTACAGGTGGTACAGGCTTCATAGGTACTATTCTTGTTCAACGTCTTGTGAAAGATAATAAGATTACAGTATTTGATAATATGTCGCGCAATGCTTTAGCAGCAAGTGACTATGCTAACCACCCCAATCTTACTATTATTCAAGGCGATATTCGGGATCAAAACGCTGTAGAAGCTGCTTTTAAAGGGATGGATTATATTATCCACTGCGCCGGAATTGCGGGTATAAATACGGTAATTAAGCACCCCACACAAACGCTTAGTGTCAACATGGTAGGATCTTTTGTGGCATTAGAGGCTGCAAAGAAGGTGCCTACATTAAAGCGCATGGTATGTTTTTCTACTTCAGAAGTATTCGGTAGCCGTGCTTTTTCTTCAGTGGAAAATGATAATGCTGTTATTGGTGCTGCGGGCGAAGCGCGTTGGACCTATGCTGTGTCAAAGTTGGCCGAAGAGCACATGGCCATAGCGTATAACAAAGAATTTGGCATGCCCATAACGGTAGTACGTCCCTTCAATGTGTATGGCCCCGGACAGGTAGGAGAAGGCGCCCTTAAAATTTTTGTGGAACAAGCTTTACGCCATGAGCCTTTAACTATTTATGGTGATGGTACGCAAATTCGTGCGTGGTGCTATGTGGATGATATGGTGGAAGGTGTGCTTCGTTGTCTCACCTATGATTCTGCCATTGGAGAGTCTTTTAATATTGGTAATGCTCGTAGTGTACAAACTATCTACGGCCTTGCAAATACTGTCATACGTGTACTTAACTCTAAGTCTACTATCAACTTTGCCCCTGCTTATTCGGCTGATATTGAGCTACGTATCCCTTGCGTGGAAAAAGCTAAGACGGTGTTAGACTTTGAAGCAAAAATAGATTTAGAAAAAGGAATTCTGCGTACAGCAAAACGCAACTAGCAATAAGAGTACACGTTTAAAGGCTGGGAGCAAGATTCTTGCTAGCAGTTTATTGTGATATGCAGTGTTTTCATTTTTTACAGAAAAACACATTTTACTTGTCCCCATACCTGCTTCTTGTTAATATAAGGGGATATTACAAAAAGGAGTTCTGTGCACATGATGACATCTCAACATTCTGGAAAAAAATACGGCCTAGGTAAAGCTGTTTTTCTTTGCTGTATTATTGGTGTATTTCTTGCTGCTTGCGGGCCCAAAGTGGAAACAAAACCACAACCTATAAGCAAGAGTGGCTATTTAGATCAATTGGCAAAGCAAAACTCTGGTTCTAAATTTGCCAATGAAGATCTTACTGCCCCATGGAATGATAAAACTTTGCAAGATGATCCCACAAAACCGTGGAATAATCCTGCCTATGCTAAAGACCCCGAAGCACCTTGGAATCAAGCTTACACTACTGACGTAACCATACAATATTATAAAGCACGGCATAATCTTTCCTTCTAAAGGAAAAGCTTATTTTCAAAGGTCTCAGTGCAATTCATTGCACAAAGTCTAAAATAATGTCTTTGGGGTATGTGCGTTGATGCTTGAGAAAATAAAGGATTAAAAAAAGGGGGGCGTGTACCCCCCCTTAGTGCTAATAAATGTTATTTTTTTTCCATCTTTTCAATATGTTTCATTAATAATTCAAAAGCAACTGTGTTACCATTATCTTGTGCATAGGTAATAGTTGCTTGACCATCATTGTCAGATAAGAGCGGATTAGCACCGTGGGATAAAAGAAGCTCAATAAGCTCCTTAGATCCATCCATAACCACATACATAAGGGCGGTAGCACCGTCATTGTCTTTTGCATTGACGTCTACTTTTTTATCCAATAAAAATTTTACACTATCAATATAGCCGGGGGAGGCTGCGTGCATAAGCATGGTAGCGCCTATCTTTGTCTTGGCATTGATGTCTGCGCCATTTTGCAAAAAGAAAAGTAGCATTTCTTGTTGCTCTCTATTACTAGCAAACATGGCCGGTGTTTCTCCGTCATTGTTTTTTGCATTTATATTAGCTTTATTTTTTAGTAGCAGTATGGCTGCTTCTTTTTTTCCCAATGCTCCAGCATAAAAAAGTGCAGTATTTCCATTTTTATCTGCAAGTTCAGTATTTGCCTTATTATCAAGTAATAATTGCATAATATTAAGTTTGTTAAGAGCCGTTGCCAGAATTAATGGGGAGATGCCTTGCTCGTTTACAGCATTAACATCTGCACCGCCCTTGACCGTTTTTTCCACGATGGCAAAATTTCCATCCTGTATGGCTTTAAGTAAGTCATTGCTCCAAGACATTTGGGGTGCAAGAAAAAGAAAACAAAGGCAAAGCATAAAAATTCTACGACGCATGGGAGACCCTCCTAAGATTTGAATAGTTTTACTGCTCAACTTACTATGTTAGTATACACGAAATCTATGGTAATACGAAAAAAGTGCGCAATCAAGGGAATACTCATTTCGTATTGGCGCAACCAGTTGAAGAAAGTATATATTACATTTTGTGTAAACAGAACCCATAAGTTGACATTTTTTGAAAAAAAATACATTTTTCAGCATTCTTACTTACTAGGAGATTTTTATGGATATGAATGAAATATGCACAAAGGCAAAGGGACTGTTCCAAGGTTCTTGTCGTGTGTGCAAAGTGTGTGATGGCAAGGCTTGTGTTGGTGAAACACCAGGAATGGGTGGCTGCGGAACGGCAAGTTCTTTTCATAATAATTACAATGCCTTGAAAAATGTGCGTTTAAATCTTCGCTTAATACATGACGTAAGAGAGCCAAGTTTAGCTATCTCTTTCTTAGGTATGAAGCTTGATATGCCTTTAGTGATTGCTCCTATTGGTGGTATTTCCTACAATATGAAAAGTGCTATCACGGAAGATGAGTACACAAAGGCTATTATAGATGGCGCAAAAGAATGTGGAATTTTAGGAACAACGGGCGATGGCGTGCCAGATATAATTCATGAATCTGGCTACAAAGCAATAGCAGAGGCTCATGGTTTTGGTATTCCTTTTATAAAACCATGGTCAGGTAAAGAATTTGACATGAAATTTGAAAAAGCCCTTGCCACAAATTGTCCTGCCATCGGCATGGATATTGATGCGGCAGGCTTAATCACTTTAGCCTTGCAGGGCAGACCTGTTTCGCCAAAGAACATGGAAGAGTTAACAAATATTGTTCATATGGTGCATGCAAAAAACAAAAAATTCATTCTAAAAGGCATTATGACTGTTGAAGATGCACAAAATGCTGTTGAAGCTGGCTGCGATGCTATTGTTGTGTCAAATCATGGCGGACGGGTGCTTGACTATACGCCGGGCACAGCCGAAGTTTTACCACTTATTGCAAAAGAAGTGAAAGGTAAAACTACAATTATTGTCGATGGCGCCATTAGAGATGGGTTTGATATTTTGAAAATGCTTGCTCTTGGAGCTGACGTGGCTATGATTGGGCGCCCTTACTCTATTGCTGCAGTGGGCGGACAAAAAGAGGGCGTTGTTTTGTATACACAGCAACTAAAAAATCAACTTACGCAAGCCATGGTGCTTACGGGAACAAGCTCAGTAACAGACGTTAATGCTCATATTCTTGCTTAAAAATATATTGTAGAACAAGAAAATAGTACATTCATTTTGCATTTAATATATGGGGAAAAATGCATTTTATGTGTTTTTCCCCTTTTCGAGAAAATAGTTCCTTTGAGAGGTGTAAGCTGTTTATTTTTCAGAGTATTTGACAAGAAGTGGAATATTGTATATGCATCAACTATCTTCTTGTAAATTTTTTAATAGGAGTTTTTATGTACACTTTTTTGTTTTCATGCGTTCTGCTTCTTTTTGGCTACTTTGTTTATAGTAAGTTTATAGCCAATATTTTTGGAGTAGACGCAAACCGCCCTGTACCATCACAAACACTAGCAGACGGTTTTGACTTTGTTGAACTTCCTTCATGGAAGTCTTTCCTTATTCAATTCCTGAACATTGCAGGAACCGGCCCTATCTTTGGTGCTATTGCCGGTGCTATGTGGGGTGCGAATGCTTTTTTATGGATTGCCCTTGGCTGTGTATTTGCTGGTGCAGTGCATGACTTTTTAATTGGTATGATGTCTGTTCGTTCAAATGGTACAACGGTTGCTGAATTAGTGGGCGAAAATATCAACCAAGTTGCAAGACAAGTTATGATTCTTCTTTCTGCTGTCCTGCTTCTCTTGGTAGGTGTTGTATTTATTGCTTCACCGGCTGATATTTTGGCAAACTTAACAGGCGCAAATAGATGGATTTTTATTGGCGTAATTTTTGTGTACTACCTTCTTGCTACTGTTTTGCCTGTTGATAAAATCATCGGCAAAGTCTATCCCATTTTTGGTATTGCACTCTTAATTATGGCAGTTGGTATTGTTTTTGGTTTAGTGAGTACCGGTTTGTTTTATGAAATTCCTGAATTTGATTTTTCAAACCCACACGTTGCTGGAAAATCTATCTTTCCTTATTTATTTATTTCTATTGCTTGTGGTGCTATTTCAGGCTTTCACGCAACGCAATCGCCAATCATTGCTAGATGTATCAAAAGCGAAGCAGCAGGCCGTAAGGTTTTCTATGGCGCTATGATTACAGAAGGCTTTGTTGCTCTTATTTGGGCAGCAGCGGCAATGACATTCTTTGGCGGTCTTGAGGGGCTTGCACAAGCGGGTTCAGCTCCTGTTGTTATCAATAAAGTTTCAATGGGTTTCATGGGAACTATTGGTATGGTGCTTGCTGTTCTTGGTGTTGTTGCTTGCCCAATCACATCTGGCGACACAGCATTTAGAGCGCTTCGTCTTGTTATTTCTGACGCTTTCAAAATCGATCAAACAAAGAAAGTCAACAGATACTATATTGTTGTGCCTATTTTTGCCATTGCGGCGGCTCTTTTGTTCATCGACTTTGCTATTATCTGGAGATACTTCTCTTGGTCTAACCAAACCTTGGCAACATTCGCACTTTGGGCGGCTGCGGCCTATTTGAAGAAAAATGATAGATTCTACCTTGTAGCAATGATTCCTGCTATGTTTATGACTGTAGTTGTTACTTCTTATATCTTGGTCGCTCCTGAGGGTTTTTATAGCTTCATGGTTTCTTTTGTTGATATCAAAACTGCTGAATTAATTGGAACAGGCATAGGCATTGCGCTTGCACTTATTTTTGCTTTCCTCTTTTCTATAAGAATTAAAGCTGATAAATAGTCCATAACATGTATAAAAAAATAAGGCGGTTCAGAAAATAATCTGAGCCGCCTTTTTATATTTGCTGAAAAACGTGTTTTAGAATTTATATTTGAAAATAAGAGCCGCTTTGTAACCGTCTCTCTTTTCCCAATCGCCACTATTTGTATGATTCCATGTCTTTTCGTCTACGCCATTGATGATGTAGCCCAACTGCAAAGTAGCAGAAAGGTTTTTGTAGAGCTGATAGGTGCTATCTACGTTAAATTCTACAATATAATCGTTTTCAGTTAAGTAGAACGCACTTGCTGTGGCGTCGCTTACTTGGCCTAAAGCTGCTTGAGAATCTAAGTATTTTGCATTTTTAGGGTCGTTGGTACCGCGCCAGTACGCAACTTTAAATGAGTGGGAAAGCTTATCCATGAAGGATACATTGTTTAACCCTAAAGCCACACCTCATGCGCCTGTAAAATCGAGGTTTAAGTCATAGCCGGCATTGCCCCAAGAAGCATCAGCAATACTCCAAGCAGCGTCACTTACAAATGAGCTAAACCATGCATCAGGAGCTACCACGGGCATTCTTTCAGAACCGTTTTTTAAGTCGCCGCCGTCACCAGAGCCATACCACGCCATGATGCTAGGAGTACCCCAATCCATCTTGTACTCAGCCAAAGCCTTGACGACAAAACCGGAGCGTTGATTATCTACACGTACGGGATTATTGCTAGTACCGTTCTCGGTTATAGTGTACGTGCCGCCATAGGATGTGGCGCCGTAGTTCATATCTAGTGGAAATTAAAAGCATCATAGTTAAATGTCACAGGCAAACCTACCCAAAAGACACCTTGGTAGGGATTTTCGTGATCTACTTGTATTCTTTCTAGGTCATGAGGGGCTAAGCCTGTTCTTCCGCTATAGCCAACTCTATCATCCGGCCTTCTACCATGAAAAAGGTTTTCCCAATCATACCGCCCATGGCCCAAGGGGTTGCCGTCCATCCATCGCCTTTGATGGGTACAGAAAGCATGAAAAGATCAAGATTATCAAGAAAATTTGAATTATCGGAAAATTCATTTCCATCACTTACGTAATTGTCGTTGTAGCCACGAATCCACGCAGCGGTGAGGCCTACATTGTCATTAAAAGTGTAGTTTGCCACAATGCCTGCGGAGTCTTTAGCAAAGACAGCAGGGCCGCCGGCTGTTTCTGGGTTTTGAATCCATTGCAAACCCATACGGAATTTGAGCTCTGCATTGGGCACCATCCAGTCGAGGTAGGCATATTTTACTTCCAGCGGTCAGTAAAAGTGTTGCAAGTTTTTTCATCCGTGTTTCCTTTATGCTAAACAGCAATTCTTTGTGCATTTTCAGTACGCTCCTTTACAAAACTACTCATAATAGAGAAAGTTCACCAAGTATCCCCATCAACTCGTTAAAATGCCTTCTTTTCATCATGAAACTTGAGAAAGTCAACCCAGGAGAAAATGAAACACATTGTCAAGTTCAAAATAGATTTTTTTTTACTTGCTGTCCTAATAGGTTAAAAAATATTGACACTATTTCTCAAGTAAGATACCCCCATTTTGTAACAATTTTGGAAGATTTTTTTAATGGTATCCCTATTCACTATGAAATTACTTTTTCGTGTTTGGTTTACTTTTTTGCTTCCTTTTTAAATAAGCAAAAGTACGCTTTGTCATCCTCTTCTTCTAACCTGTGTAGGTATTCATGTCTTTTATCGAGATTTTCATTATCGCCGTAGCCTTGGCTGCGGATGCTTTTTCTGTGGCTTTGGTGGTTAGTATTAAAGGCAATAACTCTTGGAAACATATTTTACGCATGGCTTCCATTTTTGGTTTTTTCCAATTTTTTATGCCTCTTTTGGGCTATTTTCTTTTTAACCAAGTGCATGACTTAGTAAGCGCCTATGATCACTGGATAGGCTTTACTTTATTAGCCATAGTAGGCGGTAAAATGCTTTGGGAAGGATATACTCATGATGGCGAAGAAGACGCGCCAAGCACTTCTGACCCCACTAAAGGACTTACTGCCATTACTTTGGCCATCGCCACCAGTATTGATGCGCTGGCTGTGGGGGGTACATTTGCCACGTTGTCCATTGATGTGTGGATGCCTGCCATGGTGATCGGTATTGTGTGCTTTATGATGACAGCTTTAGGTATGATTTTGAGTCGATGTCTATTGCAAAAGAATGAAGCTATTGTAAAGTATGCTAATATGATAGGTGGTGTTATCCTTATTGCCATCGGCTTGCGTATTCTTATTCCCGATATTATGTAATTTTTTAGGAAAAGGCATAACTTATGACTCAAACCAATCGCATTACCGAAGGCGTGTTGTGGAAAGAGATTCTTCTTTTTTTTGTACCCATTCTTATCGGAAGCTTTTTTCAACACATGTACAGCATAGCCGACACCATTGTGGTGGGGCGTGGCTTGGGCACTTTGGAGCTGGCTGCCGTAGGAGGGTCTGCCTCTAAGGTTATTATTCTTATTACGAATTTTTTCTTAGGGGTTTCGAGTGGTATTACAGCCTATGCTTCGCGCTATTATGGCAAGCAGGACTATACAGCGGTAAAATCAACTATTTGTAATGGATTAATTTTCTTTAGTATATTAGGTGTGGGGCTTTCAGTTATAGGTATTGTTTTTTGCCGTGAAATTCTGTTGGTTATGAATACGCCTTTAGATACTATGGATTTTTCCATAACCTATTTACAAACCTATCTTGTGGGTATTATTTTTTGTGTAATTTATAATACGCTTGCCGGCGTGCTACGGGCCCTTGGCGATGCTAAGCGGCCTTTATATGTGCTGATTTTTTGTTCATTTCTCAATATCATTTTAGATATTTTACTAGCTTTAGTATTAGATTTTGGCGTCTTTGGAATTGCCGCCGCAACAGTTTTTTCGCAAGCCTTAAGTGCTGTTATTTTATTCTATATTATTATTCAAACATTAAAAAATACTGGCGAATATAAAATTCGGGTTGATTTTAAAACCATGAAAGATATTGCCCTTTTGGGTATTCCTGCTGGCATTCAAAGTATTATGTTTAGCTTTTCTAATATTGCTGTGCAAGCTTCGGTGAATACATTTAATGCCCTTACAGTAGCAGCATGGGTGGCCTATTTACGCATTGACGGTATTGTAGATATGTTTCTTTCTGCCATCAGTGGTACGGTAATCACTTTTGTGGGGCAAAATTACGGTGCCGGAAAGATGGACAGAGTAAAAGAATCTATTCGTTCCGTCATTGGTATTAGCTATGTGTTAGTGACGGTGCTTATTACTGTGTTTATTTTGGCCCGTGAGCCCATTTTCTCCCTCTTTACCACCGATGGCGAAGTTATTCGCATAGCAGGGGAGATTATGTTTATCATTTTGCCCATGTATTTACTCACCATTCCGCAGCAAATGCTTTCACAAGCTTCACGGGGTTTGGGCTTTTCCTTCATGCCTATGGTTTTTACACTTATTTGTATAGTGGGTATGCGCTTTGTATGGGTATATATTATAATGCCCATACAACCGAGTTTAGAGCTTTTGGCTTTTTGCTATCCTGTTAGCGCGCTTTTGGCTTCTTGTGTGTTTGTAGTGTACTTTAGAAAAGTCATTAAAGAAATTGAAGAGAAAGTGTTATAATAGCTTACATTAAAAGACTAATTTTTTTAAAAAAAGCTTTTTAGTTGATATTGACAATCATAGCCGTTATTACCACCAAAGGTATTTTTATAGATAATTTTTTTGGAATATATTTTTTCAATAGGCTGTTGAAAAAATGTGTTGCTTTATCATAGAGCGCATTGCAAAGCGTTCTATGCAATTCACCTCTAACGTTACTATATACAATAGCACGAAAAGGATTTTAGTATGAAAAAAGTTGCAGCGCTGCTTATTGCAGGAGCCATGATTTTTTCCGCTTTTACCGGTGTGTCATCGGCATGGGCACAAGAACCTAAGAAAGATTTAACCTTTGCCTTTTTCCGTGATGTGGAATGATTAAGCCCGCACACCACAGCCGGTGAAATGTGGTTCCAAGAAATGGTTTTTGAAGGTTTGGTCGCCATTGAAAATGATGACATTAAGCTTGCCTTGGCCAAAAGTTAGACGGTTTCTCCTGATGGCAAGGTGTATACTTTTAAAATTCGTCAAGGTGTTAAATTCACCGACGGAACTCCTTTAACCGCTCATATTGTTAAAGAAAATTTTGATAACATTATTAAGGATAAAAACTCCCTCAAGTGGCTTGAGTCTGTAGTCTTAACTAAAGAGTACAAAGCTTTGGACGACCACACCTTTGAGCTACCCCTTTCGAGCCCTTATTACCCACTCTTGGCAGAGCTTGGCATGGCCCGTCCTTTCGGCATGGGTTCTCCCAAAACCTTCGTAAAAGGTGAACCTCGCAAGGTTACCGCTGCTGTGGGTACCGGCCCTTACATTATGGGTGAGCATAAGCAAGATGAATACCTTAACATGTATGTAAATAAAGATTATTGGGGACCAAAGCCCTGTAATACTCCACTGATGGCTGCTGCGAGTTATGGTGCTACGGAAGCGCTTAAAGCCTCACTTAAAAATGGTGCGGATGTAAGCGTAAAAGACAGTACTGGCAAAACAGCTCTTATGCACGCTGCTTATGGTGGATTTGAGGAAGGAATGAGTGAGGCTGACGGACATGTAGAAATTATTCAGATGTTACTTGCGCATAAAGCTGATCCAAATGAAAAAAATAATGAGGGAGCATCAGCTTTAGATATCGCCATGTCTGCAAATTCAAATAAAACTGCTGTAGAATTGTTAAAAAAGGCCGCGAAGAAATAACGCAAAGTGGTAAGAATGCAGTTCATATGCAGAAAAAATCTGATTCAATACCTTTCTTGGGAATCCTTACCTAAAGTACATTCTCTCTTTTGAAAACTCTACTGCCCCCCGTCAAATGGACAGGGGGCAGAGGTGTAGCCTAGTGAGGCTTTTTAACTTTGTCTACCTTAATAAGGCAGATTATAAAGTTCATAGGAATCTACTATTAATGACCTGCACTTTGTTCGCTTTCGTCAGCTCTGTATTGTTCTTGAGCATTACGCACAAGAGCAAAGTAGCGATAGAGCATATGTAGCATCTTACCATAAGGTGCAAGGACAAAGAAAGCCAATACAAAGCCAAGGTGTACGGTGAGCATAAAGCCCATAACGCCGGTACTTCTGAAGAAAAGAAGCAATAAGCCGGAGAAAGAAACCCAGAACACAAGGCTTACAAAGGAGCGATCCATACCTGTGGTGAAAGGAGAAGTGGGCGCAGAGTCCATTTTACCTTTAAGCCACCATAGACCCACAGCGCCTACGCAGATGGAAATACCACCCAGCGTACCAAAGATAACCGGTAAGCTGAAAGCGCTGAAGGGGTGGGGCCAGTTGAAAGCGTGTTCAAAGGCAAAGGCGAAAATAGTGGCTACAAAGCAAGACAAGAAGCCATAAAATACAGCATGGTGGAAATAACGACGACCATTGCTGAAAGCTTCGTCAGGGTAGTTACAACCATGACCGCCGCCACCAAGGTAACGCAGGGTAAATGCGTCTTTCATGGCTTGCACGTGAGCGCGTTTATCCCAAATATCGCTGAAAGGAGCGCCTATGGATTTCCAGAAGGAATACACACCCTTGGTCCAGAGTAACACAATGGCAAGCGCTATGGCAGAAAAGGAAACCATAAGCCACTTGTAAGGGGTTACATTGTAGAAAATTTGTTCGCCAGTATGAGTAGCAAACATGGCTTCTGCACCGGAACCAAATAAGGTCATGAAAAATACTAACAAGAGGCAGAAGGCCGTCACAATGGGAGCCTTAGTTTCTTGTGCATCTAAGAATTTGCCCATGAAGCTAGGCCAAGTGTATTCTTTGTAGGTTTGAACACGTAACTCAGCAAAGGTTTTGGGGATATTCAAATCAAATTCATGCGGAGGTGCGTATTGGCAAGCATAGTAACAACCACGACAGTTGTGGCAGAGGTTTGCAAAATAGCGCATATCACCTTCGGTAAAGGTGCGGCGTAATTCCATGGCTGGGAATACGGCACAAAAGCCTTCACAATAGCGGCATGCATTACATACCGTCATGACGTGGTTTGCTTCTTTAAGCAATATTTCTTTATCTCTTGACATACTTACCTGCCTCTGTACCCGCAATGCGGCCAAAAACTGTTCCAATGGTCATACCAAAGCCTGCCATGTATCCTTTGCCCAAGATGTTACCGGACATGATTTCACCGCAAGCAAAGATGTTGGGGGACTCACTACCATCTTGCATGAGAACATGCGCTTGTTCGTTTACCTTGGTACCTTGGTAGGTAAAGGTAATACCGGGAGCTAATGCATAGCCGTAGAAAGGTGCCTTTTCAATGGGACGTGCCCAGTTGGTTTTGGCAATTTCAAGACCTTCAGTGGCGTTACCGTCCAGCTCATCGGGATTGAAGGGATTATTTTGCTTACAAGAAGCGTTGAAGTCCTTCACTGTCTTCATGAAGGTATCCACATCAAGACCGAGCTTACGAGCCAGTTCTTCCAAAGAGTTGGCTTCTACGGGTGGGAATACGGAAGGCATGAAGAGGTCGATGGACTTGGAGTCGATGATGGAGTGGGCAATTTGGTCATCTTGACCGGCCACAAGACGGCCCCAAATGGCGTAACGCTTGGGCCAGAATTCTTCACCTTCATCATAAAAACGCTGAGCATGCTTGTTTACCACAATGGAGAAGGGCACACAGTCCAGACGTGTTACGATACCGCCATCCACTTTGGGAGCGCGAGCATCCACAGCCACCATATGGCCCTGAGTGGGATCGCCCACGGATTCTACGCCATTGGCCAAAAGCATTTCTAACACTTCACCTGTGTCGTATGGACAGCCACGTACGCGGAAGTTATATGCAGCATCGCCCCAGTGTTTAGCTAAAAATCCGGGATTAGCTTGAGAGCCACCGGCAGCTATAACTACTGATCTGCCATAGATTTGGATATGTTCACCTTGGGCATTTTTAATAACAACACTAGTGAATATAGGGCCGTCCATATTGATTTGCGCCACAGGAGATTCGTAAAATACGTCCACGCCATTTTTTTCGGCATAGGCATAGTAACCATTCATAAGGCCGCGACCGCCACCAAGGAAGAAGCTGTTGGTACGTCCAAGGTGTAAGGTACCGCGCATGGAAGGCTGGAACATGGCACCATGTTCAATCATCCAATTACCCACATTGAGGGAGTTGCGGATACAAAGGCGTGCAAGATTTTCAGTGGTATTGCCGCCGGTTACACGCATAAGGTCGTTAAAGCATTCTTCTTCAAGGTATGGACCCGTGAGCCAGTCATTGGCAGACTCATGGATATAACGAATGTTTCTTGTGTGGCGGCTGTTGCCACCACGGAACACTCGATTAGATTTTTCTAGTACCAAAACAGAAGCACCAAGCTCTCTGGCCGAAATAGCGGCACACAAAGCTGCGTTTCCGCCCCCTACAACGATAACGTCATAGTTTTTGGGATAGATGGAAACATTTTCAAGCATGTTTTACTCCTCCTTTTACGTTGCACTGCGCACGTTTTGGGATGCTACACAAAACGTCAATGAGTAAAAAATACAGCACAACTGACAGCCCTATAACAAATAGCGTGCCAACATATTCCTTGTAAAAAAATATCTATAATAGAGACCTCTGCACAATTCACTTTGTAGGGTCTCATGGAGCCTTGCTAACAGTTAATGCCACCGAAAACCAAGAATAGGTGGAGTTTTGTTTTGTTATAAAGTTATTGATTTTTTTATTTTTACCTATACATTTTTGCTTTTAGGCTTTGAGTAATTGTTAACACTTTACTGGCAAAGTTATGTTTAAAAATAATTGTGCAGAGCTCTCATAATAAAAGAAGGTTAAGATTTCATTTGAAGGCTATTTTTTTCTGTTTGTGCTGTTGTGTTTCATTGTAAGCGATAATGTTTCATTGTGAAACATTATGAAACATAATGAGTAAGTAGGCGCTATTCTACATTGTATTGTTTTAGCTTACGCCATAAGGTACTGCGGCTCATACCAAGAAGTTGTGCGGCATCTTTTTTGGAATACCGTGTTCTTTCAAGAGCTTCTTGGATGAGCTCAAATTCATCTTTGTGTAAGGGGCGCTCAAGGGCTGCATCGCTAGAATGCGGCATGACTGAAGGCATTGAAGGTATGGAATTTGTGGTAGATAGGGCATGGTGTGGCAAAGTAGGCATATGTGGTAAAGGGGGGGAGGAGGCCTTGGGCATACTTCCCAAGGGGGGGATGTCCTGCGCTATGTTTTCTAAAGTGCCCATGCGCGGGGTAGGGTGCAGGACAATTCGGTGCAATTCATTATATAGATGTGAAAAAGGGTCTTTCATGAAGGAGGCGTAGAGTACAAAGCGCTCTGCAAAGTGACGTAGTTGGCGCACATTGCCGGGCCAGCTGTATTTTTTAAGCAGTTGAATGTGTTCACGGCGTATGATGGGCTTAGGCATATTTTCCCTTTGAGCAAAATAGTGCAAAAAATGCGGCAAAAGAGCTTCAATATCGTCTAAACGATCGCGCAAAGGAGGAATATACACTGACATAACGTTAAGGCGGAAAAAGAGGTCGCGTCTAAAGGAACCTTGGCTCACAGCTTCCCAAAGGTCTCTGCCAGATGTGGCTATAACGCGTACATTAATGGGGATTTTTCTTTTTCCCCCAATACGCATAATTTCTTTTTCTTGTAGCACACGTAATAATTTACTTTGCACCATGGTGGAAGCAGAGTCTATTTCATCTAATAATAATGTACCGCCATGGGCCAGTTCAAAAAATCCTGCTTTACCGCCTTTGCGAGAACCGGTGAATGCGCCTTCGTCGTAACCAAAAAGTTCGCTTTCTAATAGATGCTCAGGAAGTTCAGCGCAGTTAATGGACACAAAGGGTTTTTTCTTACGTTTACTGTTATTATGTATACCTTGAGAGAGAATTTCTTTGCCTGTGCCTGTGTCTCCGCCAATAAGTACGGAAGAATTGGTTTTGGCATAGATACGGCAAAGATTGATAATGTCTTGTATAACCGGACTTTTATGTATCATATCGCTAAGGCGGTAATGGGCTTCAAATCCGCCGGAAATGGCTGAGCGAATAGAACCGCTTTGGCGGATGACGTCCTGTACTTTTCGTAAAGATAGTAATATCTTTTCAATGGTATTACGACTTTTTACCACTGTGGCGTGTAAAACCAATGGTGTGCCGTGTACATTGACCACTTTTTCCTGATGCGCGTGCTCTTCTTGAAGTATTTCGCGAAAAGTACTTTCTTGCATGTGCTGTAATATGGAAGTACCTATGAGGTCTTCGCGTCTTTTGGCTTCTAGTAGATCTCTTCCTACGGTATTGCAGGCCAAAATGGTGCCTTGGGCATCTACAGAAAAGAATCCGTCAATCATGGAGTCCATCATGCCTTGCATCTCATTGATCATAGACTCTTTTTCGCGATAAAAACTGGCTACGTTGGCGGCGCTGTCTAAAATACTTAAAAATTGCTCGCGACCCGGAGCCAAGGATATATAAGAAATGCCGTATTTTTGCGCTAAGCGCTGCGTGGTTCCACCGCCAGCTACAAAGTCTACATTCCAATGAATACCACGTTTAATAAGTGTCTCAAGCTCTTCAAAGTCTGTGTAGACGTGTTGCAAAATACGTACGCCAATAAGTTCTTCCATATGGCTAAGGCTTGCATATTCTTGTCCAAAAATGGGAATAAGTACCACAGAACCTTTGGGGCAAGAGGTGCGTAAGCAATGGATAATTTCCATTTCTGACATGGGCAGGGTGAGTACGGGTGTGGAAAATTTTTGACGTAATAAATCGCCGGTTCCGCGGCGGCTCACAAACACATCTACACCTTGCTCTTCCCATAAAGCCGCCTGCTCTAAGGCTTGATCAAAGTTGGCTGCAGAAGTAAGTATTTTATAACGCGGATTTTTTTGAAATTCTGCCACATATTGTTCCACAATAGGAATGGAAAGAAAAACACCTATGGTGTAGATATCTTGGTAAAAGTCTTGGCGTTGGCGATGTGGCATGGAAACTCCTTAAAGTTGATGAAAAGCATATACGCAAAATAAAGTATAAATGCAACGTAATGTTTCTAAATGAAGTTGTATGTTTCATGCAGGTGTGCTATATCAACAAAAGGTTGCAATGTTAAACAGTATACAATTTTAAGGTGTTACGCCTATGCTTTATACTAACGTAGGAATATGGAAATGAGAGGCGAAAGTTTTTTTAGCTTGAGAAAAAAGGTACAAAATTTATAATATGTTGTAATGAAGAAATTTTTTTTAGAAAAATCTTTTAGTGAAAAAAAGAATTTTTCATTGGTAGTAGAATGGATAAAAAAGCTATGAAAAAAAATTTTCATGGCATGTTTTTTGTAGAATGTTACACCATGTGCGGAGTAATCCAAGCTTCATGCAGAGTTAAAATCTTTGAGCTTGGTAAAATATATGAACAAAAATACGTTCGTATAGCAAAGATAATATAGGTTTAGGTTTTTAGGAGGAAAACCATCATTTTCTAACCCTCTATATTTTTGATGTCAGGAGATAGGAATGATTGAATCTGTTTTGGCTGGTTTTGATAGCCTAATGACTTTTTACAATATAATCGCCATTATATTAGGATTGGTATGCGGCGTTTTTATTGGCTGTCTTCCCGGTCTGTCCCCTTCCATGGCTATTGCCCTTGCCACACCTTTTACCATTGGTTTGCACCCGATCACAGGACTTTCCTTTCTTTTAGGTGTGTATAAAGGTGGTGTATACGGAGGATCCATTAGTGCCATCCTCATTGCCACCCCAGGCACACCGGAGGCGGCGGCCACGTTGTTGGACGGGTACCCCTTAGCAAAAGAAGGTAAGGCACGCATAGCCTTGGATGCCGCGCTTATTGCGTCGGTATGCGGTGACCTTATAGGTACGGTGCTTTTGGTACTGTTTACCCCGGTGGTGGCTTCATTGGCTTTGAAGATTGGTCCCATTGAAATGGTGCCCTTGGTGGTACTCGCCCTTTCGGTAATCGTCTTTTCCTTGGGTAAGAACAAGGTGAAGGGCTTTATTGCTGCCTGTATTGGTGCAGCTTTAACCTATGTGGGGTTAGACCCCGTAGAAGGTACGAATCGTCTTATCTTCAATATCTATGAACTTAGTGATGGTTTATCTCTTATTCCTTTCTTAGTAGGTCTTTTTGCTTTACCTGAAATTGTGTTTTCCATGATTCGTAGCCGTGCCGAACATATTAAGAAGCACTTGGTTGCAAAAAATAAAGCTTTAGAAGAAGAAAAAGAAGAGTTTGCTTTAAATAACGAAAGTTTAGGCCTGGTAGAAGGACTAAAGCATTGGCGTGTCATTGTCCAATCAGCCGTTATTGGTGGTCTTATTGGCGCTCTTCCCGGTCTTGGCTCTACCGCTGCAGCCTTTACTTGCTACGGCCTTGCCAAGCGTACTTCTAAAAACCCAGAGCAATACGGCAAAGGGAGCATTGAAGGTATTATGGCTTGCGAAACCGGTAATAACGGTACCTGCGGCCCAGCCCTTATTCCCATGCTTACCTTAGGTATTCCCGGTAGCTCCACTGCCGCCATTTTGTACGGTACCTTACTTATGCACGGTATTGTGCCCGGTCCTCGTATCTTTATAGAACACGGTCCCATCATTTACGCTGTATTTATAGGTCTTATTATTTCTGCATTCTTGTTATACCCCATAGGGAAGTTCTGTATTAAATACTTCTCTGCGGCTTTGTATAAGATTGACAGTGGTATTTTATTTGGTGCTATCTTCTTCTTGTGTTTCACAGGAACCTATGCCATCCACCACAGCTTTTTTGATGTCATGATTATGCTTGGTGCCGGTGTATTGGCCTTTATGATGCGTTTATTTGGCTTTCCCGTAAGTCCTGCGCTCATTGCTTTTATTTTAGTGCCCATTTTAGAAAAGAACTTCCGTCAAGCCTTGGTGCTTGAAGGTGGCAATATTGCACCGCTTTTCACTTCCCCCATTGCTGCAGTACTTTGGATGTGCTTTGCGGGTCTCTTACTTTGGACCCCTGTTATGCAAATATTGCGTCCAAAAGTGGAAGATGAAGAAGATGCGGAAGTGCTCGTTAAGCAAATGGAAAATGCCGAAATATCTTCTACAGAGAAGAATATCTTAACCGAAGAAGAAATGCTTAAAAAAGAGCATATTACCGACGGTATTGTGGATGAAACCATTAAAAGAAAGCTTAAGTTTTAACAGTAACTTGGAGGAATTTTAAAATGTCTTACTTTACTCAATGTAAAAAAGTGTTGTCTGTGATGGCTTTAGGTGCCAGTGTTATGCTTGGCGGAGCTGGCCTTGCCATGGCTGAAACAGATTTCCCTACAGGTCCCATCAAGTTAATTTATGGGTATAAATCTGGCGGTACCGCTTATATTTCTTCTCAAGCTTTAGCCACTGCAGCTGAAGGTATTTTTAAGCAATCCATTGTGCTTGAAGAGCGTCCCGGCGCCACAGCCACCATTGCTGCTAATATTGTTAGCCGCGCTAAACCAGATGGTTATACCTTAGGTGTTATTAAATCCACCACAGCCATCAACGCTCCCATGCAATTTAAATTGCCTTACAATACTTTTGAAGATTTAGAATTCATTTTGGCCTTTGGCTCTCCCACTGCAGCTTTAGTTGTGCGCAAGGACCATCCTGCCAATACTTGGAAAGAATTTGTCGACATGGTAAAGAAAAACCCCGGTAAAATAAAAATTGCTACCTCCGGTCATATGAGTAATACCACCTTGGTTATGGACTACATTGCCATGAAAGAAAACCTTAAGTGGAACTTGCTTGGAACTTCTGGCGGTGCTGAAGCCATGAAACTCTTGATTGGTGGTCAAATTGATGCTTATGCTGGTTCTGGTAGCCAAGCCATTCACGTGGACCAAGGCACTTGTAAAGTGCTTCTTGATTACATGAAAACACCTACATATGAAGGTATCCCCACTTTAAGTGATATTGGTTACCCTGAATTGCAAATTGGTGAAGCACCTTACATTGTGGTAGCACCTAAAGGCATTCCCGATGATGTACGTGATAAGCTTGTTAAGGTATTCACCGAAGCTGCCAAGTCCAAAGTCTTCCGTGACGCTGTAGCTAAGATCTACCTTACCGATTACACCCAATCTGGCGATGCTTTAGTGGCTGACCTGAAAAAAGAAGACAAGACTTTCCGTAAAATCTTAATGGATCTTGGTCGTATCGACTCCACAGGTAAAGTGGTTAAGAAGTAATATTTGACTGAATGCTTAGGGGTTTTAGGCCCCTAGGCTCTTTCGGGAGTTTATATGGAATCAACAGCTACAGAACAAGGCGTTGCAAAGTCCTTTCGCGACAAAGAATATGGCTACTTAGAAGTACTTGTGGCGGCTTTTTCGCTTTTGGCATGTCTTGTAACTATTTTCTATCTGATCCCCAACTGGATTGATGTGTACTCCTACGGTTGGCCCACGCCCCGTACCTTCCCGTACACCACTTGCACCATCCATGCAGTTTTATGTACCATTTGGTTGGTAAATGCCTTGTTTGGACGCAATGTTAAAGCCCTTTCCGGCGAAGTTATAAAAATGGGCATTACCTTAAATGCCATTATCATGATTTTGTGCGGGCTTATTTTTGTAACCGGTTATCTTGTGGGCGGCTTCATTTCTGTGGCCATTATTATCACCTTGGTAAAGGGTCCACAGTTTTGGTTAAAATCTTTGATGTTTTCTGCCCTCATTACCTTGGGCTATTATGTGTTCTTTAAGTATGGCATGAAGGTAGGCTTACCTAGCGGATTGTTATTTTCTTAATGTAGAGGGCATCCTTTGTGAAGGGTGCCCATACAAAGAAAGATTTTTTGTTTGAGCATACAGACAAGAATCCTCATCATTGTATAAAATAAATTTTCTCAAAAGGAGTTAGATCATGGGCGAGGCCATTACACTTAACGCAGACGGAAGTTTAAATACCCCCAATAATCCTGTTATTCCTTATTTTCCCGGTGATGGTATTGGGCCAGACATTTGGTTTGCGTCGCAAATGGTACTTGATGCAGCTGTGGAAAAAGCCTATGGCGGCACACGCAAAATAGAATGGCTCGAAATTCTTGCCGGTGAAAAAGCTCAAGAAGCCACCGGTGAATCCTTGCCTCAAGCCAGCCTTGATGCCATCAAAAAATACCGCGTAGCCATTAAAGGCCCCTTAACCACCCCCGTGGGTAAAGGTATTCGCAGTGTGAACGTGGCCCTTCGTTTGCTCCTTGACCTTTACGCTTGTGTGCGTCCTGTACAATATTTTTCCCCTGTGCCATCGCCTGTGAAGGCTCCTGAAAAGGTAGATATGGTCATCTTCCGTGAAAATACCGAAGACGTGTACTGCGGTATTGAATGGGAAGCCGGCAGCCCAGAAGCCGCCGAAGCCATGGCTCTTATCAAAAAGCTCACCGGTCGTGACGTGCGCACCGATTCCGGCATTGGCATCAAGCCCATCAGTAAAACAGGTACCCAGCGTCTTGTGCGTCAAGCCATTCAATTTGCCCTCAAGAACAATCGTGAAAGTGTGACCTTGGTACACAAGGGTAACATCATGAAGTTCACCGAAGGTGCTTTCCGCACTTGGGGTTATGAATTGGCCGCTGCAGAATTTGGCGATGTGACCATCACCGAAGATGAAGTATGGGCAAAGCATGATGGCAAAGTGCCTGCTGGCAAGCTTCTTATTAAAGACCGCATTGCCGATGCCATGTTCCAACAAATTTTACTTCGTCCCAATGAGTACAGCGTGCTCGCCATGCCAAATCTCAACGGCGACTATATGTCCGATGCTCTTGCCGCCATGGTGGGTGGCCTTGGCCTTGCCCCCGGTGCGAATATTGGTGATGGTGTGGCTGTTTTTGAAGCTACCCATGGCACCGCCCCCAAATATGCCGGTCTTGATAAAGTGAACCCAGGCTCCGTTATTTTATCCGGTGCTATGATGCTTGAGCATATGGGCTGGAAAGAAGCAGATGACCTAGTACGCGCTGCCATGGCCAAAGCCATTAAAGCCGGTTCCGTTACTTATGACCTTGCCCGCCAAATGGAAGGCGCTAAAGAAGTGTCCTGCTCCGACTTCGGTCGCGCCA
>CAYJAD010000029.1:0-29161 GCA_964368075.1 uncultured Desulfovibrionaceae bacterium
TCAATGGGGCTGTTAGGATCAAGAGCAGCAATTTTTGCTAAAGCTTCCTCTTTAATGCCATTGAAACCGCGTTTTAAAATCTTTTCATAGTCGTGTACCCATTGAATGGAAGAACGGAAAGAAGAAGTTTCGTTAACAATAAAGCGAGAAATAAGACCTTCTGGGTCGTCATAAGTTAACTTATGAATTTCAGGAGGTAAAGCAGCATTTAATGCTTCATGGTATGTTTTACCCTTCCAATAAGGGGCAATTTCATTAATAACACGCTCTGCATCTTCAGCAGTAATGGTAGCAGGAGAAGTCTCACGAGAAGGCAACTCACGCACAGCAATATCTAAGAAGTCACCGTCAAGTTCAGGATACAAAATACCATAACGGCCGTCGCAACCACCACGACCTAAAAGAAGTTGATAATCTTGCACGTATACAGTAATATTTTGCGCGATGTGCATCATGGCTTTTGCCCAACGCAAGGAAAGGTGCTGACCTTCGGTTTCCTTCATGGACTCAGTGAAATACAATGCACGTTCTATATCGATACGGGGCTTTTGATTTTCAAAACGCTCAAGCATGGTAAACACACGTTCGTGGGTTTTACGATAACGGTCTTCTTTACCAGCAATACGGTCTTGTAAACGTTGCTCTTGGGGGGATACACAATCACAGGTGTATGCGCTCATAAAAACTCTCCTACACTAGGTTATTCAGTTTAGGACTGAAGAGCCCTTGTTATAATGTAAATTAACTTAAAACCAAAGAAACTTATAGCTAACAAAAAAACTTAAGCCTCTTATTTTCCCTATTGCATGCCTCGTGCCACAACGCACAAAGCCAAGGAAAGAGATGGGATATGAGACATTGTGTACAACTGCCCTCAGAGCTGTCTACAAAAAGGCATATATAGTGTGCAAAACTGCACCTAATAAAAGTAAATCCTAATTAATTGGGTTTTTTTGTTGCATTTATGCAACAAAAATTAGGAAATTTTGAAAAAAAACTGTCGCAAAAACACATCATAAAAATAAAAAACATAATAAGAACAGGCTTTGTGCATATTATCACAAATACAATTTTTATAATATCATAATTGCAACAAAATGGTTGCAATTATGCACCGTAGTACAGAACATTTTCGAAAAAAAGTATCCCTCCTAAAAAAAAGCTAACAATTTCAAAAGGTCCATAAATTTCTTTTAAAATATACACTTGGTATAAATTATGCATAAGGTAAAAGAATTTGAGAAATTATTCTCATTGTTTGTGGCCCCTACTTTGGGCAGGTATATTTTGTTAATTTTTACATGGAGTTAAGTTTTATGAGTCTTCGTTTACTTGGAAAAATTGTTTTAATGGCGGGTCTTGCTTTCGGTGCGAGCTACACTGACGCTTTGGCAGAAAGACCTGTAACATTACGCATTGGTCACCCCATGGCTCCTGGCAATAACGTAACTGTTGGATATGAAAAATTTAAAGAGCTTGTGGAAGCCAAAAGTAATAACAAGATTCGTATTAGAATTCATGGCAACACCCAACTTGGCAGCGACCGTGTAACAACCGAAGCTGCACAAGCAGGCACCTTAGATATGTCTTCTAGCTCTACTCCAAACCTTGCCAGCTTCACCAAAGCCTACATGGTTTTTGACCTACCCTACATCACATCTAGCGCCAACCAAGAAAAACTTTACAAAGCTCTTGATGAAGGCGAACTTGGTAAATATCTCAATAAAGTAGCTAACGACATCGGTCTTGAAACCATCATGTTTGCCGAGTACGGTTACCGCAACTTTGTGGCCACTAAAAAGCCTATGACTGGCGCTGACTCTCTTGCCGGTATGAAAATCCGTACCACGGACTCCCCTGTTGAAGTAGCTGTTGCTACCGCACTTGGAATGAATCCTGCACCAGTGGCATGGGGTGAAACCTACACAGCTTTACAGCAAGGCACTGTAGACGGAGAAGGTAATACATTCTCCCTACTTAACGATGCAAAGCACTCTGAAGTGTTAAAGCATGCCATGAACTCTGAGCACAACTACAGCATGCACGTACTTCTTATGAACAAGAAAAAGTGGGATGCTTTAAAGCCAGAGCAACAAAAAATTATTCGTGAAGCTGCTGCCGAGGCCACTGCTTGGCAACGTAAAGAAAGTGTTGTTTTAGAAAAGAAAGCTTGGGACGCCTTTAAAGAACTTGGCATCACCATCACCATGTTAAGTGATGAAGAAAAAGCTAAGTTAAAAGAAAAGACAAAGCCTGTATTTGATGAATTTGCCAAACAAGTACCCGCAGAACTTGTAAAGCTTGTGCAAGACACACAAAAATAATTATTCCTTTGTGTTTCTTCTTCATCCCCAGAATGGAGAAGAAACACAAAGTTCCTAGGCTTTTGAGTCTTAAACATTTTGCTTGAGGAGATTACATGTCTGATACCCTGTCAGCACATATGCATGAAGGCCAAAAAGGCCTTTTAGCGTGGTTAGATGAAAATTTTGAGAAAATTTTCTTAATTATAGGCCTTTTATCCATCATTTTCTTTATCAGCTTCCAAACTTTCTATCGTTATGTTATTACAGCCTTTTCTGGCTCAGCCGGCGCTGCCGTTTGGACAGAAGAACTATCGCGTTTTATCTTCATTTGGATTTCTTACTTAGCCCTCCCCATTGCCATTAAAACACGTTCCTCTATACGTGTTGACATTATATACGACAAACTCAGCCCTCGTTGGCAACAAGCTTCCTGGATTGTAGTGGATATTTCCTTCCTTATTCTTACTTTAGTTATCATGAAAGCTGGTTTTGAGCATATAGGAAACTTGCTTAAGTATCCGCAATATACCACTGCCATGAATATTCCCTACCTCATTCCTTACGCAATTCTACCCATCGGCTTTGGTTTAAAGACATTACGTCTTTTACAAATGCTCTTTAAACAAATTAAAATTTGTGGCTTGTTTGACAGCTTTCTTGGCGCGGCCTTTGTGGCCATTGCGGCAGCCCCTGTACTTTTAGCCGAATACATTGACCCTATTCCCGTACTTTTTGGCTATTTTATATTGGCTTGTGCTGTGGGTATCCCCATTGCTATTTCCTTGGGACTTGCGACTTTAGCTACTATCCTATGTGCTGATACTGTGCCCATCCTCTACATGGCACAAACTGCCTTTAACTCCATTGACTCCTTCCCCATTATGGCCATTCCTTTCTTCATTGCGGCTGGTGTATTTATGGGTGCAGGCGGTCTTTCTGAACGTTTATTAGCCATGGCTGACGAAATGCTTGGCGGCCTTCATGGCGGTATGGCACTAGCCACAGTAGCCACTTGTATGTTTTTTGGTGCCATCTCTGGTTCCGGCCCTGCAACAGTGGCTGCCATTGGTGCATTAACCATCCCAGCCATGGTGGACCGTGGTTATGATAAAGTTTTTGCAGCGGCTCTTGTGGCAGCTTCCGGTGCCATTGGGGTTATGATTCCCCCTTCAAATCCCTTTGTGGTTTATGGTGTTTCCGCACAAGTTTCCATCGGTGATTTGTTCATAGGCGGCGTTGTTCCTGGTGTACTTACAGGGCTTGTGCTCATGGCCTATGCCTATTTCTATTCACGCGCCCGTAACTGGCGTGGTGAAGAGCGTAAGCGTACCATAGGTACCATTTCTAAATCCATATGGAATGCCAAGTGGGCACTTATGGTACCTGTCATTGTATTAGGTGGCATCTATGGTGGCATCATGACCCCCACAGAAGCGGCTGCAGTGGCGGCACTTTACGGTCTTTTTGTAGGTATGTTTGTCTACAAAGAAATTAATTTCAAGAAAATGTTAGAGTGTTGTGTGGAAGCATGCTCTACATCCTCTGTTATCATCGTACTTATGGCCATGGCGACTATGTTTGGCTATATTATGACCTTAGAAGATGTTCCAGGCACCATTGCTCGCACTATGCTAGAAATTACGAAAAATAAGTTCTTAATTCTCTTGCTTATCAACGTATTGTTGATTATTGTGGGCACCTTCATGGAGGCATTGGCAGCCATTGTTATTTTGACGCCAATATTACTCCCTGTTGTGGTTGGTGTAGGTGTTTCTCCGCTACACTTTGGTATTATCATGGTAGTAAACTTGGCCATTGGCTTCGTTACACCGCCAGTGGGCGTCAACCTTTTCGTGGCTTCAGGTGTGGCACAGGCAAAGCTCTCCCATCTCTCTCGCACTGTGTTACCTATGATTGGTTTAATGCTCATTGTGCTCTTGCTCGTAACCTATATTCCGGAAATATCGCTTTTCCTTATAGGCAAATAATATAGTAAAACGTTGTAGGGAACCTCTGAACATAAGGTTTTAGGTTCCCTACACATTCTCCAACAATAAAGAAGGATAGTATGAAAATCATTGACTTTCGTTTCCGCCCCAATACGCCGGAAATCATTAACGGCATAAAAAACAGCGCCATGTTTAAGGCGGCTTGTGAAGCTATTGGCTTTGAAAAACGTGTAGCACAGCCCTTACCAGAAATTGTGGAAGGTGTACGTCGTCGCGGTGTCGAACTTGCAGTTATCACCGGACGTGATTGCGAAGTAACCTATAACACACCTTCTAATAATAACAGTGTGTTAGAATTTGTTCGTGCTTATCCTGATTTATTTGTCGGTTTTTGGGGCATAGATCCACACAGAGGCATGAAAAGTGTGTACGAAGTAGTTCGTTGCGTAGAAGAGCTTGGTATGCGCGGTATTGCCACCGACCCTTATTTAGCACATATTCCTCCCAATGATGCTAGATACTATCCCATTTACACTAAGTGTGTTGAATTAGACATTCCTGTGTTCATCACCACAGCTCCACCGCCACAAGTGCCTCGTGCTGTGGCAGACTACATTGACCCACGCCAAGTAGATATCGTGGCCCGCGATTTCCCAGAACTTACCATAATTATGAGCCATGGCGGTTACCCCTTCGTTAACGAAGCTGTGTTTACCTGCATGCGTAACGCTAATGTATATATGGATTTATCTGAATACGAATTGGCACCTATGGCTGAAGTTTATGTACAAGGCTTAAATTCCTTCATCGGCGACAAAGTGGTTTTTGCCAGCGCTCATCCTTTCGTAGAACAAGAAGAAGCCATTTCTATCTACAGTAAAATGGACTTAAAGGACGATGTGCGTCGCAAAGTTATGTACGAAACAGCTGCTAAAATTTTGAAATTAGACGGCGCAGCCAAGAACACTAAAACCATGGCACCGCAAAGACCTTTGCCCATGGGTGTTCCTATGCCCTTTATGCCCTTCATTCCTCAAGGTCGCTAAACTTTGTAATACAAGGGAAAGATTATGAACAAAGAGGCATTTATTGAAGCCGTTTTGCAAGCGGGTATTGTAGGCGAAGGCGGAGCAGGTTTTCCTGCCCATGTAAAATACGCCGCTTCTGCTGATACCGTCATTGCCAATGGTTGCGAATGTGAACCCCTATTGCACAGCGACCATCACGTTATGGCGCACTATGCTACAGGTATGCTTCGCGCCTTACGCGCCTTGGCCGATGCTGTAGGCGCTGGTCGTGCTGTGCTTGGCTTAAAGAAAAAACATACTGACATTATACCAGCATTAACCGCGGAAGCCGCTACTTTTGGTATTGAAGTGTTTTTACTGGATGACTTTTATCCTGCCGGTGACGAGCAAATTCTTGTACGCGAAGTGACAGGTCGTAGTGTGCCCCCCTTGGGTATTCCTTTGCATGTAGGCGTGGTAGTTGCCAATGTGGCTACCCTCATGCATGTGGATGAAGCTATGCAAGGCAAGGCTATTACCATGAAAACCATTACTGTAACAGGCGCTGTACGCAACCCTTCAGTATTGACCGCTCCCATTGGCACATCACTTAAAGACTGTCTTGAAGCTTGCGGTGGTGCATTGCCAGCTCAGCCTGCCTACATCATCGGTGGCCCCATGATGGGTAGAGTTATAGACACTGAAGACGCTTTTGCTAAAGAAGTGCTCACCAAGACCAGCGGCGGCCTTATTGTACTGCCCAAGGGAAGCCATTTACACAAAAACGCAACACAAAACGAAAGTTTTATGCGCCACCGTGCGGCTAGTGCTTGTATTCAGTGTCGTATGTGCTCTGACTTGTGCCCAAGAAATCTCATAGGACATCCTTTTGAGACGCATAAAGTCATGCAAGCCTTTGCAGCAGGTATGGAATTGCATAGCGACAATGCCACACAAGCCATGATGTGCTGTGAATGTGGTGTGTGTGAACAGTTTGCATGCCCCATGGGTATGAGTCCACGTCGCATAAATCAGGTGGTTAAAGGCCATTTGCGCAGTGCGCAAAAGAATTATGATGGCAGCCGTGAAGTGCGTGAATACGCCACGGCATGGCGCCAATACCGCAAAGTGCCTTCTAAGCGCCTTGCAGCACGTATTGGTATTTTGGACTATTTGCCCATGCCAACCCCCTATCTTGGCACATTAACGCCGCGCGAAGTCTGCATTCCTGTACGTCAGCATATAGGTGCGCCTTCTGTGCCTTGTGTACAAGTGGGAAGCAAAGTGCAAGCAGGGAGTCTTATTGCAGACATTCCCGAAAAAGCCCTTGGTGCAAAAATTCATGCCAGCATTGGCGGCACAGTAAAAGAAATCCATGCTGATTTTATCAGAATAGTGGCGGAGTAAAATATGAATAATTTAGTACATGGCGGTTCCGTGGGCATGCTGGAGTTTACAAGCATTGCTGCGGGAATGGAAGCCGCTGATATTATGACAAAAACAGCAGATGTCACCCCCATATTTTTTAAAACCGTCTGTCCAGGCAAGTTTATAGCTGCGGTCACAGGCAACGTAGCCGCTGTAGAAGCTTCTGTTTCTGCCGGTCGCGAAGTGGCTCCGGAAACTGTAGCTGATGGTTTTGTTATTCCCAATATTCATGAGGATGTCATCGGGGCCATGTCTGGTTGCGTGCAATTGGCTGAGAGAGGAGCCCTTGGTATTGTGGAAACATTTTCTGTAGCGGCTTCAGTCAAAGCAGCCGATGCAGCAGCCAAAGCTTCCAATGTCCAAATTATGGATGTACGCACGGCCCTTGGCCTTGGCGGAAAGGCTTTTGTACTCATTGCGGGCGATGTGGCCGCAGTGCAATCTGCCGTGGACGCTGGCGCTTATACAGCAGGTCAAGAAGGTCTGCTGGTGCGCACTGTGGTGATTCCACGCCCCAGTGATGCTTTTTTTGAACAGATTATCTAATTGTGGTAACGTAAGGAGAATACTATGTCATTAGCCCAAGGATTTGTTGAAGTATCAAGCTATGTGGCTGCCATTGAGGCCGCCGACGCCATGGCAAAGGGTGCTGATGTGGTCATAAAACGAGTTCATAAGGTAGATGGTCCCATTGTCACTATTATTTGTGAAGGCGATGTGGCTGCATGCAAATCTGCCGTAGACGTAGCGTGTGCGCTATGCAGTGCCAAGGGCACATTACTTGCGCACAGTGTTATTGCACGCCCAGAAGGCGGCGGGCAACTTTTGTATTCGTGCCTTGATAACATCAATGCCAAAAAAGCAGCAAAAAAAGCTGCTAAGGCCGCGGCTCGTGCAGCTCGCTTGGGTAAACCTGCCGCAGCAAAAGCCGTTGCAGGAAAAGCCAATCCTAAGTCTCCCAACGCGTAAGAAACAATGAAAACCGTAATTTGCACCCTACCTAAAAAGAAAACATTTACCTTATATAAGAGGTAAGCAGCTTTTTTTAGGATAAGCATTTTACGTTTTTTAAGCGTTGTCAGATTGTAAGAATCGATGCATATCAACAACAAAGCGTCAGTGCAAAGTAGAATATGAAAGAACTGATTACTGCAAACACCATCAGCGATGCCAGAAAGGCGGGCGTACAACATCTTTATGTATCGCCCGGCGCTTTGATTACACCGCAAGCCAAGGATGATGCCAAAGAATATGGCATTGCCTTGATTACGCAAGAAAAACCTGTTGCCCCTGCAATGGCGGCTCCTACATATTCTGTAGTGGCTCCTGCAGTAGCACATGTTACGACACAAGGCACTTTTCCAGCATATGCTACAACACAACAACATAGAGTAGTTATGAATACCCCCAACTCCCCTACCCCTGCTATGGATCCCATGATGCAACAGCTTGTGGAACAGGTGCTCAAAGCTGTTGCACCAACACAAGCACCTATGCAAGTACCAGTACAGGCACCTGCGGCACCTAGCTATGGTCAAGCTCAAAATATTGATGCTGCCGCTGTGGCTGCTCAAGTGGTACAACAAATTAATGGTCTTCTGGCCGCTCGCGGGGGCATTGCTGCCTTCCCAGGTATGGAATCAACCATAGCTTCCCTAGTGGCTGAATATACAAAAACTGCTACAACACAACACGTCATGGCAGCATCTGCACCAATGGCGGCCCCCATGTCTGCGCCTGCAATGCCTTACGCTGCTTGCGCTCAAGGTAATGTGGCTGGCATTGATGTGGTTCCATTTACATCGCAACAGCCCGCAGGTCGAGTGCAAGGCGAAGTAAATATAGAAGAAGCATTATTACCAGGTCAAAATGGCCCTGGCGTTACCCGCTTTACCTTTACGGACACCTCCTTGGTTTGGACATTTACACATCAAGAAGTTTTGGTAGTCACTCACGGAAGCATTGAAGTGCAAGGGCCTAACAGCACATGCATGCTCACCCAAGGCAGTGCCATTCGCGTAGCCAAGGGGACTTCTGTAACTTTGGTAGCTCACGGTGCGGCTTCTTGCGTGTGTACCGCATGGCCTCAATAACCCCGTCTGAAATTCATTAGGAGATAAACATGAATTTTCTTACTGAAGAAGATATACGCGCGCGTCACGTGCAAGCTGGGGGAGTCCTCGTATTGCATGCCGGCGAACGCTTAACCCCTTCTGCCACAGAATATGCTTTACAACAGCGTATCACAGTACAGCAAAGTGACATGCCAGAAGGTGAAGCTACATCTTGCCCAAGCCTTGGACCTTGCTCTGCAAATATAGAAACAACTTTGCTTGACACAGGCGTGGAAGTGCCTAAAAATCACCCTTCCATTATTATGCGCGGCAAGCTTGATACTTTATTGGCACAAGTGGTACTTACCCAAACACAATTTGACCCAAAAGACAGAAAGCCTGCTTTCTTAAAAGAATGCTTAGCAGATATTCAAGAATGGGTGCTTCTTACCTTACAAGGTGAAGTAACTGGGCAACGCGTTTGCGCTAAGGGAATGGGAGGCATGGATATTCCAACCTTACATCTTATTTCGCGCGAGCCTAAAAAATATTTAGGACTTGACCATTTGGCAGCGCATGTTTCCATGGGTGGCAATGTAGCTCTATTAAATTGGTTACGTGCTGCCGTGCGCGAAACAGAAATTGTAGCTATAAATTGCTCAAAGAACATGGATGTTTTGTGCGCGCTTAACCGTTTAAGTAGTGCTTTATACGTCCTTATGTTATTAACAGTAGCCGCTGAACAAGGTCTTGATCTTGCTTCTGTAAGGAAAGCCTAACCATGGTACTTGCACCTAATGCGACTGCCCCCCAAGATGGGACACGCAAACCCTTTTCACTGCTTGGTCGTTGCATAGAGCTCTGCGCCGCAAAGCCCGCTAATATTGTTTTTCCCGACGGGGAAGACGCTAGGGCTGTAGGTGCCGCCATTCGACTTGAAGCAGAAGGACTGGGAAATGCGCTGTTATTGGGCAATCCCTTCGTTATTCGCTCCATTTTAAAGGACGAATTAGTTAAGATGGGGCATGTGGGAAAGCTTTTTAATCTTCGTGTGCTTGACCCTGCATCCCCGCATCATTTAGAACGCAATGCCACTGAGTTTCAACAACTTATGCAAGCGCAAAATAAAAATATCACCTCAGACGAAGCCCGTGCTTTTATGAGTACAGGCCCTGGCGCAGCCGCCATGATGGTTCGCCGAGGTGAAGTAGAAGCAGGTATTGGAGGAAACATATCCTCTACCTCTGAAATGATTAAAGCTGGCTTGCGTGTTATTGGAGTAAAACCTGGCGGAAAAACAATTTCCAGTTTCTTTTTTATGATTGCCCCCATGGACAGTTATGATCATAGACAACTGTTAATTTTTGCTGACTGCGGCGTTATTCCAGAACCCACCGCTGACCAATTGATAGATGTAGCTGTAGATTCAGCTGACCACTACCAATTGATGACAGGCGAACAAGCAAAAGTTGCTCTACTTTCATTTTCTAGTCATGGCAGTGCAAAACACCCACGCGCCGCATTCATTCGCGAAATTGTGGATCGTGTGCGCGCACAACGTCCGCACATGCTTGTGGATGGCGAATTGCAATTTGACGCCGCCATGGTGCCTGAAGTAGCACAACAAAAACTTAAAAACAGCCCCTTGCAAGGGCAAGCCAACGTGCTTGTCTTCCCTTCCTTGGAAGCTGGAAATATAGGCTATAAAATCGCCCAACGCCTTGGAGGCTACACGGCCATTGGCCCCTTACTTCAAGGATTAAACGGGTGCTGGCATGATCTTTCGCGCGGATGTAGCGCAGAAGATATATATCAAGTATCTCTCATCGGCGCAGCTTTAAATCGCGCACAGATGAATGCTTAATAACGTCGCAAGACAAAAAGGAGAAAAACAATGGATGCTCTTGGAATGATCGAAACTAAAGGCCTCGTAGGACTTATTGAAGCTGCTGACGCCATGGTAAAAGCTGCTCGTGTAACTCTTATTTCTTATGAACAAATCGGTGGCGGTCTTGTAACTGCCATGGTACGTGGCGATGTAGCTGCATGCAAAGCCGCTGTTGACGCTGGTGCTACTGCTGCTCAACGTGTAGGCGGCGAAGTTATTGCTGTGCATGTTATTCCTCGTCCTCATGCAGATCTTGAAGCCGTTTTTCCGCTTCAAAGTAAGTAATTTGGGAAAAACCAAAGCATCCTAGGCGATGCTAATAGTATATAAATTCTATTGGTATCGCCTCGGACTGTATTCAGATGAGCTTTTGTTCACCTAAGATGTGAGCTTAAAGCGGAGGTAAAAATGGAGATTGGCAAAATTGCCGGACAAGTGGTTTCTACAGTTAGGGCAAAAGAAATGCCCTACAATGCCCTGTTGCTGGTAGATATAGTAGATAAAGACGGAAATCCAACGGGCAGCACAGAAATAGCCATCGATGTCATTGGTGCTGGTGAAGGCGAACTTGTAGTGCTTGTACGTGGAAGTTCGGCCAGAAATGTATGTGGCCCAAATTCTCCTGTGGACCTGGCTGTGGTTGGCATTGTTGACCAGCTCACAAGTCGTGGACAAACGCTATTTTCTAAAGATCGGTAAGGATATATTATGCAAGCACAACAAGATATGGTAGAACGTATTGTTTCCGAAGTCATGCGCCGCATGACTTCACCTGCAGGTAGCACCCAAGGTGTTGCACAAACAGGTTTCGGAGACCAAGGCGACTATGGTATTTTTGATAGTTTAGATGCCGCAGTGGCTGCGGCACAGCAGTCTTATGGACACATTCGCACCTATGCCATGCGCGATAAAGTTATTGCCGCTATGCGTAAAGCCGGTGTGCAAGAAGCACGCATGTTGGCTGAAATGGCTGTTTCTGAAACAGGCATGGGCCGCATTGACGATAAAATAACTAAAAATGTATTGGAAGCAGAGCGCACCCCCGGAACTGAGGTGCTTGTTCCCACTGCTATCACTGGCGATGCAGGCATGAGCCTCATTGAAAACGCCCCTTGGGGTGTGATTGCTTCGGTAACACCCTCCACTAACCCAGCAGCCACCGTTATTAACAACGGTATCAGCATGATTGCTGCGGGTAACTCCATTATTTTCTCTCCGCATCCTGCAGCAAAACGTGTAACACAAAAGGCCATTCAAGTCTTAAACAAGGCTATTTTTGAAGCTACAGGCATTCAAAACCTTATGGTCTGTGTGCGTGAGCCTTCCATTGAAATTGCACAAAAGCTTTTTGCTTACCCTGGCATCAACCTCTTGGTTGTTACCGGTGGTGAAGCTGTAGTTGAAGCAGCACGTAAGCATACCACCATGCGCCTCATGGCCGCTGGTGCCGGTAACCCACCTGTTGTGGTTGACGAAACAGCGGACTTAGCCCGTGCAGCCAGAAGCGTGTATGACGGTGCTTCTTTTGATAATAATATCATTTGTGCCGACGAGAAAGAAATTATCGTGGTAAATTCTGTAGCCGATGCCTTCAAAGAAGAAATGAAGCGCGTGGGTGCCTTTGAAATTACCTTAGAACAAGCCGATAAAATTGCTCGTTTTGCCTTGAAAAACTATCCCGGTGATAACGCAGTAGCCAACCCCAAATGGGTAGGCCGCGACGCAGCTAAAATCGCTGCCGAAGCTGGTATTTCCGTACCAGAAAGCTGCCGTTTGCTGATAGTAGACGCTGGATTTGATAGCGATTATGTATGGGGCAAAGTAGAGCAAATGATGCCAGTTGTGCCTATCATTCGTGTAAATAACATTGATGAAGGTATTGCTGTGGCTTTAAAATTAGAACGTGGTCTTTGCCATACTGCCGGTATTCACTCTCGCAATATCGACAATATGCACAAAATGGCTGTGGCTATGAACACCAGCCTTTTTGTAAAAAATGGCCCACACATTGCCGCTCTTGGTGCTGGTGGTGAAGGATGGACTTCTATGACTATCTCTACACCCACAGGCGAAGGCGTTACCAGTGCGCGTACCTTTGTGCGTTTACGCCGTTGCACATTGGTAGATAGTTTCCGTATCGTATAGTTAGCATTAAAAAGCACATCGCTCACTGATATATTTTCTATCAGTGAGCGATGTATTTTGATTGTATTGAATCTGCTTTAAAAGGCCCTCGACTCAGGATCAAAGCCTTCCGGAACTATCAAAACGCCCTTCTCTCTACACTCAAACAAGCCGTACAACTTACCATTTACTTTTGTTTTGGCATTACTTAAAACTTTTTTCCAAATTTTCCAATACACTTCATCCACAGGTCCATTCTTTAAAATTTCATTTTGTTCCTGTGTTATACCCCATTGTGTCAAATCTAGATTTCTTGATGCCCATTGTGGAGCTAATAGTCTATTTTGCATGTAACACCTCCAAAACAAAGTTTATTTGGATTCTTAATTCAGAATTAAGCGGTACTTGTGCCACAAAAAACAGGGAAGAGTAAAACAAAAAGGTTAAGCCTAACACGCATGGCCCGATAAAATAACATATTCTACCTATCTATCATAACATAAGTCTTCTAAAGCATTTGTCAAAGTTTTATTAGTAAATTAGTATGAAATATTTTTACAAACTTCCTAACTATACTTCACGCAATATGTAAATCTACAACATTATAAACACTTGCATACAACTTATACACTTCCATCCCCATCATATACTTAGAAAAAAAACTTGCTTATTTCATAAATTCCCTTATAAATGAAGCATGAAATATATATTACTCCTAAGCTTTTTATTGTTCCCGAACTACGCACTTGCAGAAGACTCCAGCGAGTCTACTATAGTTGCCAATGTGGAAGAAAAATTTAAAAAAATTCAAAAAGCTGAAAATATTTTCCTTCTTCGCATGACTATTCTCAATGACAGCCTCACCATGAAGGAGTTGGAATTGCGAAACACTAAGGATTCCTACAGGAAAACCTTGCTTAGTGAAGAAATTGTTATGATTAAAGAAAATATCGAAAGAGAAGAAATAAGTTTGAGAAATAAGATTGATGTTATAGAAAATGGACTAAAACCTCCAGTACCAACGGAAGTCACTACACGCATCAACAAAGCTAAAGACTTTTTTAAATACTTTAGAAAAAAAGAATAAGGTAAAACTATACAATACTAACACTTTCATCCAACAAGCGCTACATAGCACTTATTAGAGCGTTTTGAGGGGATGGGGGGAGTTTGAGATGAGATAGACCCGCTCCTATTTTTGTGTTTATGTTAATTACAAACACTTTGGCACATAGATGCCGGTGCGACAAGTTCGCCAAGGGGCGGGTCTATCTCATCTCAAAAAAAATAACTATGCTAAATCTTACTTTTTTTGTTTTTTAGTAAATTGGCGCAAAACTGCTTGAGCGGTTTTGTCGCCATTTTTTGCAGCAAGTTTATACCACTTCTCTGCTTGGCTTACATCTCTAGCTACGCCAGTGCCTCTTTCATACATATAGCCAAGACTAAATTGCGCTGCAGCATCATTCTGTTCAGCAGCCATACGATACCACTTTACAGCCTGTTCATAGTCAGGATCACCTAATTTGCCTTCCTCTAGCAAAAAGCCCAAATTATATTGTGCTAAGGCATAGCCTTTTTCAGCAGCCTTTTTATAATATTCATACGCCTTAGGGTAATTACGCGAGTGCCCTTTGCCCTCTGCATACATGAAAGCTACATTATTTTGCGCCAGCATGTGCTCTTGATCTGCAGCTTTTTGAAACCAAAATGCCGCACGAGCATCGCTTTTTTCTACGCCTTTGCCATGCAAGTAAATCCACCCAAGAGAATATTGCGCATCGGCAAGCCCTTGCTCAGCGGCTTCTTCATACCATTCGATGGCCAGCTTCTCATCTTTTTTAACGCCATTACCATGCGCGAACATATAAGCTAAATTATATTGTGCTACAGCGTGGCCGCCATCTGCCGCTTTACGAAACCATTTTACAGCTTCACGAGTATTTTTCTTAATTCCTTGACCGCGTGCCAAAGCACCGCCATAACTGTTTTGTGCGCTCACATCACCGGCTTTTGCCGCTTTGGCATACCACATGGTAGCAGTTTTGGGGCTACGCTTTACCCCTTCCCCTGCATCATACATGCGCCCCACAAAGTACATGGCCTCTGCATTTCCTTTTTTAGCCAAAGGCTGCAGTATTTGAAAAGCTTTGGCAAAATCTTTATTTTCAATGGCCTTTTGTGCTTGTTGTAAGACTTGCGTATCAGGAAAATTTTTTTGTGTCGCAGGTACAACTTTTTTCTCTGAAGTTTGAGCTGGCTTCTTTGTGGTATCGGTTTTTTTTTCTTGAGTAGCTTGCTCAAGTTTAACATCTCCCCCGCCAACAGCAGGGGCAATGGCAGCTTGTGCGGCGAAAGGCCACAAGCACAACACAAAAAAAATATAAAAATAGTTCATCCTTTCCATGGCTTCCTCTAGAGAATTTCTAACGTCAAAATAGCTTGCTATCTTTCCTGCATTTTAGGCACCAAGTCAACGGTTTTATTCGAATCCATATTTTTTTATTTTACTTTGTAATGTTGCACGGGTAATACCAAGGCGCCGCGCCGCTTCGCTTTTATTAGCGTCTACATCTTCTAAGGTTTGCTCAATGGCTTTACGTTCTACGGCATCTAAAGAAAGCCCTGATAAGGAAAATGCTGCTCCTGCCTCTGATATTTCTTCTTCTGTTGATACGGTGGCACTTAGTGTTAAAGGAAGCTCTTTTTCTGTTATATTGTCTCCTAAGCACATAATGACAGCTCTTTCCACGGCATTTTCTAATTCGCGCACATTACCGGGCCACGTATAGCGCATCATCACATCAAGAGCTTGGGGGGAAAAGCCTTTGATGGTTTTTCGATTTCGTTGGGCAAAGCGTTCTAAAAAGTATGCTGCCAGCAAGGGTATATCCTCTTTACGTGCTCGCAAAGAGGGTACATCAATGGTAATTACATTAAGGCGAAAATACAAATCCTCTCGGAAATTTCTGGCCTTTACTTCTTCTAGTAAATCCCTATTGGTGGCGGCAATAATGCGTACATCTACTTTAATGGGCACGTCTGACCCCACACGTTGCACTTCACCTTCTTGTAAAGCACGCAATAATTTTGCCTGTAGTAGAAGCGGCATCTCCCCAATTTCGTCTAAAAAAAGCGTCCCTTCATGAGCTTGAACAAAGCGCCCTTCCCTTTTTTTATCTGCACCGGTAAAGGCGCCACGTTCATGGCCAAAGAGTTCTGATTCTAAAAGATTTTCAGCTAAAGCCGCACAGTTCACCGTTACTAAGTTCTTCTGCGCTCTGGTGCTTCCTTGATGGATGGCTTTAGCCACAAGCTCTTTACCTGTGCCGGATGGACCACTGATAAGTACCGTAGCCTCACTGGGGGCCACCGTTGTTATCATGTGGCGCATATCTTCCACAGCCTTACTACGCCCTAAAATTCCCGGCACTGCAGAGCTTTCTGTAAGTTGCCTTCGCAATTCTCTATTTTCTACAGAAAGACGACTGTGTTCTAAAGCTCTACCTAAAGTATTTTGCAAGGCATCAAAATCTAAAGGTTTAATAAGATAATCATACGCGCCAATGCGCAAAGCTTCCACAGCAGTTTCCACAGAAGAATACGCCGTCATCAAAATAACAGGCAAGGCTGGATTAAATTCGAGTATATGTTTTAAAGCTTCAATACCATTCATGCGAGCCATACGCACGTCAGTAAGTACGGCATCATACGATTGCTCTTGCACCATGCGCAAAGCCGTGTCACCATCATCGGCCGCACATACTTCATATCCCCACGACTGCAACATCATCCGTAGCATTTGCCCATGGGCTTCATCATCATCCACCACTAATACAGTAGATTTTTTTGTCATTATAAACCTTCTTTTTCTTTTACAATGGGAAGTAAAAGCCGAAATACCGTTCCAGTTTCTTGACCTATAGCTAAGTGAGATTCTTGCACATGCGCTTGCTTTGAATGCACAGAAATCTCACCACCATGTGCTTCAATAATCTTATGCACCATGGCTAAACCCAGTCCAGTACCTTGGCCTTTTGTTGTAAAATAGGGGTCAAAAATATGCGCTAAATGACTTTGCTGTATACCCATACCAGTATCCTTGATTTCCAAAGCCATAAAATACTGATTATATACATAAGGAATCACTTGCAACAAACCACCTTGTGGCATGGCCTCTAGGGCATTCAAACATATATTTAACAATGCCTGTCCAAAGCGGTCTACATCTAAAAAAACCTTAGGCAAAGGACGCTTTGGACGGCGAATATCTAAGTTAACACCTTTTTTTTCTGCATCTTGCCGTAAAAGGCGCAATGAGTGTTCTAACACAGGCAAAATATCCGAAGGCACGGCGTGCACATCGGTAGGCCGCGAAAGACCGATTAAGTCGGTGATAACCCTATTAAGCCTTTCCACTTCGCGCACCATAACTCCCGCTGCTTGTCTATCCTCACTTCCCTCTGGAAAGCGCTGTCCAAAATATGTGGCATAGCCTTTAATGGAGCTAAGCGGATTACGAATTTCATGCGCCACACCGGCAGCAAGGTTGCCAATGGCAGCTAGCTTTTCTTTACGGCGCATTTCTTCTTCTAACAGACGCACTTGGCCTTCAGCAAGATTTTGCCGCCGGCGAGACTCTTGGGCATGCAATGCATAATATAGTGCCAGTAACAAAGCTACACCCAACAGTACTATGCCACCGGCTAAGGAAAATAAATAAATTCGATCTTGTTTTTGCCCCACTTCAAAAGGTGTAATATCTAAACCCAAAAAAATTAATGTGGCCGGTGGGCTGAAATTTCTTGGGGCATGTCTTTTATCGGGCGGTGCAATATAAAAGGGTGGTTCATCGGCATTTTTACGTTTTCTACGAATTTTCTTAGGCATGAATTCGCGATAAATTACAAATGTTTCCTTGCCATCCACCTCTGCAATAAACCAGCGTAAAGAGCTATTTTCTACACTTTGCGATATTTTATCCAAAAATTCCTCATACACCTCTTTGCCGTCAACTTGTAATATACTCCCAATGCGCTGAGCATTACTATGGGCTAAAATGGTTCCATCGGGTAATACGATGGAAACAAAACGCACGTCTACATTAATCAGTTCTTTGAGGGTAGTTTGCAATTGTGCAGGGGACCTTTGGCGCATATTCATACGCACACTGCCTTCAACAGCATGAATAAGAGCAGCCCCCTCCCCTATGAGTAAACGTACCATACTGGATTCATTTTGCCCCATAGACAGGGTCAAAATAGAGGTAACCACAAGAAAAAGTACGCCCACAGCGCCTATAATGGGCCAAAAAATAGACAACTTATATTTGGATTGGGCCTTTGATTTTGTTATAGAAGGTCGTGCTTTCATATATTCCCTAGCTATATATTGCGCTACATGCCTTGAAAATATTCTAAAACTGGCTATATTTTAGACATAGCAAAATATACGCCAATGTGTCTTAAAGAGCAATCGATTACCAAGGGCATAAAATACTCTTGCTCTTTTTTGGGTATATTTTTTGCATAACAAATAAATACATCTATGTCATTAAATAAGAGAGTATTATAATGAATTGGAGCTAACCATGATTCCCACAAAATATATAAGCATAGCTTTATGCTTTATTCTTTTGAGTGTCGGCTCTTTTGCACATACACGAGAAAGAAAATGGAGCATAGATCTTACCCCAGAACAAGAAAAAAAGGCTTGGGTTATTTTAGAAAAATATAAACCTAAAATCCGAATATTGCGGCAAGGCTTGCGAGATAAAATGAATCAACTAAAAGAGTTTCATTATTCAAGCCCCAATGATCACGATGCCTTAGCTTTGCTTGGTCAGGAATTGCAAAAAGAAAGAGAAGCCCTACGCCAAGAATTAAAAAAATTAGATGCAGAACTTATGCAAAAAGTAGGGGGCACTATACAGGGCTATCGAGGGCATGATTGCAATAGTCTTACTAAAGGCGTAAGTCGAAGTGAAGTGCAACTACACAAGCACAGTTTACCTACACCACACCATTCTGAATAATTCCTAGATTTATTAAGATATACTACAACACCGTTATTTTTTCTTAAGAGAAAGTAACGGTGTTTTTTTGTACCTGCATAAAAACTATACAGGTGCATAATTTTTATACAGGCATAAGGGCTAGGTGTATAAAAACTATACATAAGAATGATTCTCATTTAAGAGGATATATCCATTTCCCCACTATTTTAGTAGGTTAAAATTTTAATTCGTTTTGGCACGCCCCTTGCTAAACTAAAAATAACAAGACGAGAACAGCTTATACTACAAAAAAGGAAATGACTTATGAAATATATAAAATTAGCCACACCCATTCTAGCAGTAAGTCTTTTAGCCTCCGGTATTTTTTACGCTAACAATTCTTTTGCACGAGGCTGTCCCTTTCTAGACGGTGGAAAAGAAAGTAAGGTTACAATTTCAGAAGATCAGCGTAAAGCAGCTCGCGCATTAGTAGATGCAGCTCATGATACTTTTGCTCATCTCAAACATGAAATGTTCATAAAGAAAAATGAACTAAAAGCATTACATAATTCAGCTTTTCCCGATGTAAATGCCGTATCGGCCAAAGCAAAAGAAATTACAGAATTGCGGGTAAAAATGCAACAAGAGCAGGTAAAACTTGGCGAAGCCATTGATAAAGCTTTAGGCCTTGAACCCGGAACCCACAATTTTAAAAGAGGTATGCACGGTGCTAAAATGGGCGGCTGTATGTCGGGACATATGGGACGCGGACATGACATGAAGGGTATGAAAGGCAAAGATGGCCACGAAAAAGGGGGCCATCGCCATATGCAACACCAAAAGCCCATGCATCACCCTGAGCAACCAAATAAAGATAACGATACTACAAAGCACAATAACAATGTAGAAGGCTAAAAGCCAACGCTAAATCTAACGGCGTAAACAACAACGCTTTTATATATACGTAGAGCGGCTTCATCCACCGCTAGGCAGTGAAATTCATCCTTTAAATCCTCCTCAACAACTCTAACACCCCCCCCTCCTCATTGTGGCCGCTGAGTTCTTCAGCGGCCGTTGTTGTGTATGAAGCATAATAAAAATAAAATTAAGATCCTGCACAATTCATTGCGCAGGTCTTATTTAACCTCAATACCATCACCACAAAAAAGCGTCATCCTACCCTCATTGGGGCGGCAAAAACCGACCACAGTGCACCCCTCTTGCACTGCACAGGCATAAGTAGTCGACGTTATGGCCGCACGACTCACCATATGCGTAATACCTGCACGGCGTATTTTTTTATATAAAGATCCCGTAATACGTGCTGAAATGAAAAGAAAAAATTCCCGTACATCAAAGCCTTGCAACAATGCCTGCCCATAAAGCCTATCAACGCAGTTATGCCGCCCTATATCTTCTACCAACAGCATTTCTTGACGCTCTGGATGATACAATGCCGCCCTATGAAAGCAACCTGTACCTTCCCATAATCCATGAGCCGCAAGCATATTATCCATAACTTCAAGCACCGCAAGATAGGTCATCTTTTGCACCATAATCTTACGCTCTTGTTGCATGTGTAACTGTAAATTTACATGCCAATGGCCAGATTTTTTTTCATACACATCATGCATTATATATGTATCAGCATAAGAAGGTGCCACCATATCTAAAACAGTATGCCCAAGAACCAATGATTTAAGATGCATTGGATACGCGTAAAGTATTTTAGATCCCATGTTTTTTTCTTCTGGGATTTTCCGCGCATCTACACAAGAATAAGAAAAATGGCATGCCTCTTCAGGGCTAATAATTTCCTTTATAGTCTGCACACTGCCATGAGCATAATGCTGCGCACTACAAGTAATAAAATCCGGATTTTTTAATTTTATCATAGACGAGCACCTAAAAACTTATAAAAAAAAGCCCCTACTCACCGTGATAAATATGCTTTGTTAAGGTGAGCCTTTGCATTTTATCAAAGTGAGCAGGAGCGCTCATTTTTGTATTTTTAAAATAACTTATGAAGCCATATCTTCTGTAAGCACCATATTTCTAGCCGCTGCAGCTTCATCTAAGCGACGTACTGGAGTATTGGTGGGCGCAGCAAGTAAAGCTTCAGGGTCAGACAAACCAAGTTCCACCACTTCTCTTAATACTGCGGCAAATTCATCCATGGTTTGCTTGCTTTCTGTTTCTGTGGGCTCAATCATAAGGCATTCAGGCACGATGAGCGGGAAATACACTGTAGGTGCATGATAGCCTCTATCTAAAAGCCCCTTGGCAATATCCAAGGCACGAGTGCCTTGCGGCGCAGAAGCCACAAATTCATGGGCACAAATACGCGGATACGGTATAGTAAGGAAGTCTTCTACAAGTTTTTTCAAGTAGTTGGCATTTAGTACCGCATGTTCGGAAGCACGGGTCAAGCCCTCACCACCAAGACGCAATACATAGGCATAAGCACGTAAGAAAATGCTAAAACTACCATAAAAAGGGGCTATATAGCCAATGGATTTAGGATAATCGTAGCCTAAGCAAAAGCTTCCGTCTTCCTTTTTTTCCACCCGAGAAATGGGAAGATACGGCACAAGGCGCTCAGAAACACCCACAGGGCCAGAACCGGGACCGCCGCCGCCATGGGGAGTACCAAGGGTTTTATGTACGTTCCAATGAACCACATCAAAACCTACATCGCCCACACGCATTTTGCCCATAATAGCATTCATATTGGCGCCATCATAATAGAGCAAGGCATCCACAGAACGCATTTTTTCCACAATAACTTCTAAATGATCTTCAAAAATGCCTAAGGTGTTGGGGCAAGTCATCATAATGCCGGCCACTTCATCGTCCAGAGCAGCTACCAAAGCTTCCGGATCAATAATGCCGTCTTTAGAAATAATATTTACCACTTCATAGCCGCCAAGCACTGCCGAAGCAGGGTTCGTGCCGTGAGCGGCATCTGGGCAAATGATTTTTGTTTTTTTATTACCTTTGTCGCGATGATAAGCGGCAATAAGCTGTACACCAGTAAATTCACCGTGAGCGCCAGCCATAGGCTGCATAGTATAGCCTGCCATGCCTGTAATTTCGCACATAAGTTGCTCAAAATGCCAGATGCATTCCAAAGCTCCTTGGGTATATGCTTCACCACCGGGCAATTGTGCCAAGGCTGGGTGAATATTTGCAAAGCCGGGTAAAGCTCCCATGGCTTCAGTGAATTTAGGATTATACTTCATGGTACAAGAGCCTAAAGGATAAAAATTACTATCCACACTATAATTTTGTTGTGATAGTAAAGTAAAATGTCGCACCACATCCAGTTCAGAAAGTTCTGGCATATTTAAAGGCTTTTGGCGTAGGAGCTCTTGTGGCAGCATATCTTGCGCCGTCTTGGTGGGTGCATCTGGCATAACACCTGTACGGCCTGCTACAGAATTTTCAAACAATGTTTTCATGCTAAAACTCCTTTCACTGCGCTTATAAGAGCGTCCACTTGGTCCTTGGTAGTTTTTTCTGTACATGCTACCAAGAGCACATCGTCCATGCCTTCATAATGTCCTTCTACGGGGAAGCCAATGGCAAAGCCCTTTTCCAGCATTTTTTCAGCAAGTAATTTTGCAGAGCAAGGCAATACTAAAGCAAATTCATTGCCATAAGGAGCATCATGCAAAAGACTCACACCCTTTACAGTGGCCCACTGCTCTGCGGCATAACGTGCATTTTCCATGCTAAGCAATGCCACACGCTGTAAACCTTGTGTTCCCAATAAAGACACATACATAAGGCTACGCAAGGCGCAAAGCGATTGATTGGAGCAAATATTTGATGTTGCTTTAGCGCGGCGAATATGTTGTTCACGCGCTTGTAGTGTGAGCACATATCCTGTTTTTCCGTCCACATCGGTGGTACGCCCACAAATACGGCCGGGGAATTGACGAATATATTCCTTGCGACAAGTCATGATGCCAAGGTAAGGGCCCCCAAAAGACAAAGGCATACCAAGGGATTGTCCATCAGCCACAGCCACATCAGCGCCCATTTCACCGGCAGTTTTAATAAGAGCCTGCATGATGGGATACACAGACATAACAGAAAGCACTTTTTGACTTTTTGCATGAGCAAACAAGGTAGAATAATCTTCTACGGCACCAAAAAAATTGGGGTTCTGTGTAATAATAGCAGCGCATGTGGTATCAATGGCAGCAGTAAGAGCTTCCATATCGGGGCGGCCATTTTTATGTGGAACTTCCACAATTTCCATGGTCAAATTACGGGAATAATCTTTCACCATAGTACGCCAAATGGGGTTTACACCGCCATCTATTACAATTTTCTTGCGCTTGGTTTGACGCATGGCCATAAGCGAAGCTTCAAAAAGTGCAGAACCGCCATCGTACACCGAGGCATTGGCGCAATCCATACCAAAAAGACGTGTTACCACGGTTTGATATTCAAAAATAGCTTGAAGCGTCCCTTGAGAAGATTCTGGCTGATAGGGAGTATATGCAGTATAAAATTCCCCGCGAGAAGCTAAAGCATCCACAGCCTTGGGAATGGCATGATCATAAAAACCAGCACCTAAGAAGCTGGTTATTCCTTGACCATTTTTTGCTGCCAAGGTTTCAAGGTGTGCACACACGTCCATTTCGCTGCGCCCCTTGGGAATATTAAAAGATTTAGGACGCATGGACGGTTTAATATCTGCAAAAAGATCATCCAAAGTCTTCACACCAATCTGTGCAAGCATTTCCTGCACTTCTGCTTCAGTATGCGGAACATAGGGCATAACAACCCACCTCTATTTTTACATTATACCATGAAAACATGGCCATGTGATGAAAAAAAATCGTAACACGACAGCAAAACCAAGTTGAGAAAAGCATAAATAAACATTTCTATGGGGATAAGCCCATTTTCAGTTTACTTTAGTATGCTTTTCTCATTATTTTACATTATATAAAATTCAAAAAAGCGTTTATTCAGCTTCTGAGGCACAAAAGGCTTCGTAAGCTGTAGCGTCTAAAAGGCCCTCAGGCTGTGCGCTAAGTTTTATGCGCAACATCCAAGCGCTGCCATAAGGATCGGTATTAACACTTTCAGGAGCTTCATTAATGGCTTCATTAACAGCCACTACTTCACCACTTACAGGAGCATACAATTCGCTGGCGGCTTTTACCGATTCAATGGAGCCAAATTCTTCACCGGCGCTCAGCACAGTGCCTTCTTCTGGTAAGTCCACATAGGTAATATCGCCCAAAGCATCTTGTGCAAAGTGGGTAATACCGATAACAGCTTCATCGCCTTCTACACGCACCCATTCATGGGTTTTATCATACAAAAGTTCTTTTGGGTTAGACATATGCTTCTCCTAATAATAAAAATGATATAAATAATCCAGAGTATAATACCCTGTAAGGTCTCACTTGTAAAAAATCTCTTACGACAATTTTGTTCTTGCTGTGCCTTGCTCGTAAAAAGGCAAAGTAGCCACTTGCGCCGGTAACGAGGTACGAGCGCCTTTAACAAGAAAATCTGTATTTTCTGCATGAGCAGCTTTTACCCATGCAAAAGCAGTCACATAGCCCAAAGAAGGTGCTAATGATCCGCTGGTAACCACGCCTACTTCTTCGCCAGAAGCCAACGTTACCGCATCTCCTGCTCTAGCTGCTCTGCGTCCTTCAATGCGTAAAGGCAACAAAACTTCGCGCACTTCACCTACATGCTCATGTCCTACATAGGGCGCTGTGCTAGTAAGCATTTTTCCCATTCCAGCTTCTGTAGGATTGTGTTTATCGTCTAGCTCGTGGCCATACAAGGGAAGTCCGGCTTCTAAACGCAAGGTATCTCTGGCACCAAGGCCTGCAGGCTTTACTCTATCATCTTGCAACAACTTTTCCCAAAGAGCTAAGGTTTTACCCCAAGGTAAATACAATTCATAACCCAGCTCACCAGTATACCCTGTGCGACTTATAAGAACTTTTTCCCCTTCAAAGGTACGTTCCTCAAAGGAAAAATACCCTAGATGACGAAAGCTTTCGCCAAAGGTAGCTTCAAGCACTTCTATAGATTCAGGACCTTGTAAGTCAATCTTTGCCATTTGGCTAGAAATGTCTTCCATGGTCACCCCTTGGGGCATACGTTCTTTCAAAGCGGCAAAATCGCCTGCCGTGCATGCGCCATTAACCACCAGCATGAAAGAATTTTCTTCCATACGATATACTATGAGGTCATCTAGAATATTGCCCTCTGCATTAAGCAAAAAACCATAACGGCATTTGCCTGGCTTTAACGTGGCCAAATTATGCGTCACCGCTTTAGAAAGAGCTTCGGCAGCCCCTTCACCAAAAATTAAAAATTCACCCATATGACAAATATCAAAGAGTGAAACTTTCGTACGAGTATGTTCATGTTCTGCTAAAATACTGGTATATTGTATAGGCATATCCCAGCCAGCAAAGCCGGCCATTTTCGCACCTTGTGCTTTATGCCATGCCGTTAACGGCGTTTCTAATAATGCTGTCATTTCCACTCCTACAAATGCTTTCTTTTCAGTATATTACAAAGCATTAAGAATTTTTTATCGCAAACGAGAACTACCTAGCACAAAAGAGTGCAGGATACAAGTGTAAAAAATCAAGTTTTTTTATGATATATTATGACTTATGCGTTGAAATCCAAGGAATTTTAGGGCAAAATTCCTGCATCTCACACAGGGTACATTGTGGTTTACGCGCATCACACACATGCCGTCCAAACCACACCATACGATGGTTCACCCTGCCCCACTCTTCTCTCGGAAAAAGCGCCATTAAATCTTTTTCCACAATAACAGGCGCTGTACTTTTAGTTAAGCCTAAACGAAACGCTATACGCCCCACATGGGTATCAATGGCCACACCTTCATTAATGCCAAAAGCACCCCATAAAACCACATTAGCTGTTTTGCGCGCCACACCAGGTAAAGTTATAAGCTCTGCCAGCGTTCTAGGCACCTCGCCCGCGTATTGTGTCATAACCCTTTGTGCAGCCGCCACAATATTTTTGGCTTTATTTCGAAAAAAACCTGTAGAGCGAATAACTTCTTCTACATGCTCCACCGGAGCTTTTGCTAAAGAAGCAGCGTCCGGCCACAAAGCAAACAATTGTGGCGTTACCATATTTACTCTGGCATCGGTGCATTGCGCAGAAAGAACCACAGCTACCAATAATTGCCACGGTGTATCTGCCAATAAGTGGGTCTGTGGCTCTGGATATTTAGTTGCCAAAGCATTTTGTACTAGCTGAGCTCTTTTTTTAGTATTTTTCACCATAAAACTCGCAAATATAGGTATACATCAACCCAGAAGCTTGATTTATTATAAAAACATTCCTATATTTTTCATAAAGAAACTTTTTATAAGGAGGCAAACCATGCTTTTTGTCTACACAACCACAAGTACCATTATGGAAGCCAAAACCATTGCCACACATATTATTGAACAGCGTCTCGCCGCTGGGGTAAATATTATACCGCAGGTGCATTCCATATATCATTGGCAAGGAAATATTGTTCAATCAGAAGAATGCATTTGTATTTTTAAAAGCACACAAGAAAACTTTGATACGCTGAAAAAGGCTATTTTACTTCTACATTCTTACGAAACGCCCTGCATTGTCGCCCTACCTATCGCAGATATAGAAGAGCGCTTTGGCGCATGGATTAAACAAGAAAGCCGCATTTCATAAATAAGCCACTAAAAAGCGCAAAAAAATTCCCTTTCAAGAAAATTTTGTTAGTTATCACTTAAAAAGCTCATAGTTCCTACGCATAAAAATACCAGAACAATGCATTACATACCCATATTTCCATTATCTTTGCGTGAACCTTGTTTTTTTTTGCATTATTATATATAACGCTTAGCTTCGAGTCAAGTCGCTTACGCTCCTTTGTTAAGCGATGTGTGCAACAGCCTGTTAAAAAATAAGGAGAAAACATGAAAAACCTACAAGTATTAGGAATAATGTGCATTTGTCTCATGGTGCTTGCATTTGCAACCCCCCATGTTGCCCATGCAGAGGTGGATACTGCAAAAGTGGCCGCATATGCCAAAGCTGTAGATAGCATGGGAAGCGAGTGTAAGCCACTTGCTAAATGCATTATGAAAGCTAAAAACCTTTATTTGGAAATGTTTACTAGGAAAGATTCCCCAGAAACTTGTGATAGAGCCTTTGATGTTTTTTTAAAAAATTACTCGAGGTTTCAAGAACATGATAAGTGGATTCCTCGTCATAAGGAATTTTTAGAAACAAGAAAGGGCGACTTTGCTAAAGCTAAAGCGTATTTTGCAGAGTATGGCTTAGGCGTAACTAATGGAGAAGGCACTTATTTTCCCACAGATGATTATACATTTGTTCTAAACACCTTTGGAAGCATAATATCACCATTATATAGAGATTGCTTAATTTATATTACTGCAGAGGGTGCAGCATATAGACCTGAGGGACTTCCTGCCTTGAAAGATATCTACTTTCGCACTGATAAGCCAACTTCTGCTGAACTAGCAAAGGTTGCTGATATTTTGCGCCAACAAGTGATTGCGGGAGATAACCTACTCAAAAGCAAGCCTGCTGGTGACATAATCAAAAACTTAGTAAGAAGAGAACTAGATAGCAAGTTCTATTATTATTTTAGCTATTTCGAAGGGCAAGATATATTTGACGCAAATGGAGTCTTGCGGCCTGAACTTAAAAAGTCTTATGAGAAGTTTCTCAAGGAAAATACGGAATTTTCCTACTACCCCATTGCTAAACAAATATATGATTTGTTAGAACAAAACGATTTCACAAATACTTCTGAAAATGGCATATCGTGGAAAATCAAAGACTTAACCGACAAAGCAAACATTTGGTAACTCACCATAGCTTTGCTTTTAATTACTCAAGATTTTTGATTAAAAAAAATTACTTTTTTAGTATAAAAATTCTCTGTAATTTTTTTTAAAAGGGTTAGGGGAAACTTTTTGTGAAAAAAGCTTCCCCTAAAAAAATCAGCACTATCTAAAAATTTTTATTTTAAACACTGAAAAGATATATGAACTAAGAGTTTTGTTTTTACCAACAGCTGCACACTTTTTCAGTGCCGCCTAAATAATTTCTTTCAAAATCAATTGTTTGCTATTTTCTAAAAAAATTACGCATCATCGTTTTGCACAGAAGGCACATCAATATTCATAATCCAATGCATGAGTGGGGGAATTCTGTCTGAATCTGTAGCAGCAACCCAAACAATATCTTCTTTACGTTCAAGAATTTGTTGCCAATGTGTGAAAGAAAAACGCACATCCACGCAGTCTTTATCCCCACAAGGCGCCAGCCCCTTACACTCAGCCTTAAGCCACAGTAAAAGGCGTTTACTCTGTTCTTGCGGAGTGTTTACCACAAGCAACATACACATCTCTATACCCTTTTCTACAGTAAAAGGTAGTGTCTCTAAATCTTCGCGCACAAAGCGCAAACGAGTACCGCAAGCAGAAATATTAATAATACGAAAATCACTATTGCCTTCTGCCGGACGCAAAGTTCCAAAAATTTTTCCTAAATCTCTTGATTGTCGAGGCAACATATGGCTTTGTTTTGGAAACATCCATACAGATGAAAGAGCCACCGTATCTGGGCTGGGTTCTATACGCACAAATTCTTTAGCTTGAGAATCGCTTAAAATACTTGGGCGCATAATTTCCATATAGGTTTGACCACCCTCCGTAAAAACCCTATGCACAAAACTTGCGAAATGATACAGGGTACACTGCTCTTTATGGGTCAATTGTAAATATACATCCACTGGTGCTCCGTTCCAATCTTGAGCAACACTGGCATTGGGAATAAGCAACGTTAAATAAGGGCTTTCATCTTTTTTTTCTGTTTTTTTACCTCTCGAATTTCTTATACTTGCGGCAACATCACTACTGCGCATTCTTTTCTTATTGGTACCAGACTCTGTATTGGCCAGTTCCATCGCAGCTTTTTCTGCTGCACTAGGCACAGAAAAAGAAGTTATATGCCGACGCGTTATACACTGCCGAGTGCATACCAAGTCAAAAGGCACGTGCAACTCTTTGGCTCTTTCTAAAACGACATGGATAAAATCATCATTATCTAGTTCAAAATCAAACCTTTCCTCAGGAGATTTCTTTCTTTTTTTAGAAATATAAAACAAAACAAGAGGAATAAAAATTAAAAAAACTGCTAAAATATAAAAAGCATAATGATTTAATTCTGTAGTGGGAGACCAAAAAGAAATAACAGGAAAAGACACCAAACTCTTTTCAAATCGAGGATTTAAAGATGAAAAAGCAAAAGGCCGAGGAAGTTTTATCATAGCATACTCACTAAGCTAAAAGGGAATATCTATAAAAATAACAAAAT
>CAYJAD010000030.1:0-26544 GCA_964368075.1 uncultured Desulfovibrionaceae bacterium
TATGACGAAATAGCTAAATTACTTTTATTCTATAAAGCTGATTTTGAAGGGAGAGATAATCAAGGAAAGAGTGCTCGTACTTTAGCGCTTATGTATGGAAAAAATGACCTTGTTGCCATGATGGACAATCCAAGCAATATTACTCTTGTGGAAACTTCTGCACCACAAAAAGTTGAAGAAAAAACAACAGCGCAAAACACTGCCGACCCAGCCGAAAAGACAAAAAATCAAGCCACCACTGCCCAGCTCAATTCTTTGGTCGCTCCGCAGGCAAAGAAGCGCGGAGTGGCTATTATTATGCCATACGATAAAGATGACATGAGCTTAACATCTTTTGTTTCTGACAGCAAAAAAGACACCCTCATTAAAGCCCTTGTTCAAGGGAAAAGTCCTATTGTGGCCATACGGCTCGAAAGTATGGGTGGTGTTCCGAAGAGTTGGAAAACAAAAGATAATAAAACAAATGCCATGGGCATCATGAAAGTAGAAAATAAAAATTCTGTTCTCAACCCCGATAACGCTTCTTTCAAAATTGATATAGGCAAAGAACTTGAGCTTGACCTTATTATTCAAGATGATGGCGCAATACAGAATAAAGATAATAAATTTCGTATAATATTCTTCCATGAAGACGGTTCGCGAACCTACTCTATTATTAAAGAATAAGAGCTTTTTATTGAGCAAATTGACATAAACACATGCAGATGCTACTCACCTTGTGTGAGAGTATTGTTTGATTTTATTTATTGAAAGAGAGTCACTATTGAAGTATTTACAGTCTATATATATCTTGCTTATGATGTCGGTGACACTCTGAAACAGAACTTGGCAACTATCGAAAGAAGTTTTGAATAAAAATTTAATTAGCAACAAAGGAGAATTTTAGTAAAGCTAAGACATTACATTGTCATGCATAATTTGTAGTGTATATTTTTACACAAAAAAACTGTAAAAATTACAAGATATTTTAAATCAACAATTTTATCTAACATAATTCAGGAGAATTTATGAATAAGAATTTATTGTTAGGCCTTGGGGTATACTTTTGTCTCGTAACTCCTGCATTCGGAACTGAAACCTCTACTGGCGTTAATGTCACTGTGGAGGTTACCAGTCCAACCATTGACAATGAAGCTTTAGAAATGAATAAGCTTGCAAAAGTTGATGACGTGAAAAACTTTACCCAGTCCAAAGAGCCAAATGTGTCTGCAACGGATATTGTTCAAGCAGACATCAACGCCTTTCTTCAAAAAAATGCTCTCTTATTAGGTTCCCAATCCAATGGAAAACATTATGCCTCTGCCATTAGCCAAGTCAATGTAAACTACGTTCATGCAGATTATGAAAGATACAAAATTGTGGCCTTTGAAAAAGCATATCTTGACGCCATTAAAGAATACGCTAAAAACTTGGGAGCAGAAACCACAAGAAGAGTGATGCGTAACCTGTATCAAAACAATTCCACCGGCGAAGCCTTTCCCGAAAAACTTTCTCAAGGTACTGATGGCGTAGAAGCCATAGTTGATAAAACAGTTGCTCTAGGTAATGCTCTTCTTGATAGCGAATTAGAAAAATTCGGCATTGACCCCAAAGAATATAAAAGTAGTAAACCCGATCAAAAAAAGAATCTTGTACAAGACGCTTTGAGAGATGAAATTACTGTGGCTGTCAATAAGAGCCTAGCTGGTATCGTGTCCTTCCAAAACTTCTCTGCCGTAGATGCAAGCGGTCAAGCTGCCGTCGGCGTACTTATTATGTATTCCCCTAAACTTGAAGCCATTGCACAATCCTTGCGCATATACCAAAAACCCAAAATGCAAGTATCAGGGCAGCCCGTACAAAAGCAATTCCCCATGTATGAGCCTGCTAAACTGTATGATTTACTCGGCGTGCGTGTTGTTATCGCTGAAAACGGTCCTGTAATTGTCAGCTTTGCACAATGGGCATACAATTCTGATAACAAATTTTCTGAAAATAGTGCCTACAAGCAAGCTGATAATAAAGCTATGGCTCAGATTGCTGATTTCTTAAATGTCAACTTCTCTGCTCAAGATAATACGCAATACGGCGAAATAACCCAACAGGCAAAGGTAAAGTCCGGTAAAGACGGCTCTATTACCGATGAGTTTACAACGAGTATCATCGATATTGTAAACACTGATATTCAACAAAGAAGCAGTGAATATTTGAAGGGTGTTAACACTATTCAACGTTGGAAGCACACTACCCCCAATGGCCATCAAGTTGTTGGTATTGTAAAAATATTGAGCTTTGACACCATTGAGTCTTCAAAGAGACCTCCTGTGAAACAGGGGGTGATTTTGAATGAGAATACACCCAAAAAAGAGATTCCCAAAGACGGTAAAGCCACATCTCGTCAAAGCGAACAACTTATGGACCCTAACATGTTTTAAGAAAAAAAATTAAACACTTATGAAGAATGTTTTTTCTAAAACTCTATCTGTAAGTTTTTTCTTATGCCTATTTATTCTTGTTCACCCTTTTGCTTTGGTAAATGGTGAGCAAGATGTAGCGGTACATGCGTTGGCATGAACGAAGGAGAGGCTAAACGGCAAACCCTTCTTAATGCCGTTCAAAGCGCTATCAGTTCTGACAGTTGTATGTAATGTATCATTGAAAACGAAAAAATTATACAAAATAACGTTCTTACCCACTTGAATGGCTATATCAAAAGCCACTCAAGTGGGACATTACCAAACTTTTATTTGTAAACAAGAAACAATGAGAAAATGTTCGAGGAATATATGGCAAATTTTATTGTAAAAAGCACTTATTACGGCACAATATTCTTAATTTTCCAATTTCTCATCGTCACTACGACATTTACCCAAACATATGCAAAAGCATTTGAAGGTTTTCAGGATTTACAGATAGCCCCGATTGCAAGAAAGCTTTTGGAGAAAGAACCCCATCTTCTTTATGGAGGGGCGAAAATTTTTGATATGGATAATGGCTGGCTTGGAATTGGGGTTGGAATCGTAGATTTACCCCAAAATACATTTGAAATATCAAACACAAGAAAAATTGCTACAGCGAAAGCCACCGAAGCACTTATTCAAACATTCTCAGGTTCTAAAATCTATACCGAAATGCGGTCAAGTGAACGCTATGACACTGTAAAAGAAAAATACGAACAAAAACAAGTAAGCAGCACAACAGAAGAAATCAAAGGAACAATGCCGCAAATTCAAACGGTTGGATCTTGGAAAACAGATAAAGGACTTGCAATAGTTGTTTTGACGGGAACACAGATTTTGAGCCAAGCCGATTTAACAATACAAGGAAAAAAAATCGAGCTTTATAATGCCAATATAGAAAGAGGATGGCAAGAAGTTATTCTCCAAGCTCCATGGGTTTTGGAAGGTGGAGTAACCCTTTGTAAATATGAAGGAAAAATCAACTTACTTGTTGTTGAAAGTACGAAAACTTCTTCGGATGCAAGTTACAATGCCATTCAACTCCCTGTATTAATGGACACAAAAGCGCGCAAGGCTGTGGTAGCATTTCTCAAAGGAGTAGACACTCACCATAGAAACACCAGTGAAATTATAACAAAAACAAGCCTAAACGATATGGAATTAACAGAAACAATGAAAACTATTTCACGGCTTAACTCATCCGGTTTTGTAATTAATATAAAAAACATCGGAAAATGGCTTTCAAGTGATAAAAAGCGTACTTATTTCGCCTATGCGGTACCTTTAGCAGAATAAGAAATTAAGCAACGCTTCTTTTGGTGACGATGCCCTTCATCATCGCCCATATATCTTTCGTGTTCAGACATTTGTAATGTTATAATTTAGGTTAAGGCTTACGCCATTGTCTTTATGGGCAAGATCAAAACCAAGGCCGCCGTTAAAGGCAAAGTCGTTCACACATCACTCTGGGTACTGGCCTTAAGGATTGAACCTTACATTATAAAATCACGCCACAGCAATGAAAAATATATTTTACTGTTGAGGTACAGGAATATTAACAATGGTACACTTAACTGAGGCTATGCTAGCAAGCTCTTCTTCTGTTAAATTGAATAAAATATTAGCTGTAAGAGTATCTTTTGATGATAAAATCAAATCACTAGTTCTGTGCTTAAAGTAATAAGCTACTTCTGGATAAATTACCGCATGAGAGCTTCCTCTCTCTACATACCTCAAAATCTTCAAAACACTAGAAAAAAGATTAATATACAGCTTTTGGGGTGTAGTGCCCTCAAATGTCCAGACATCTCTTTCAAGTTTATTTGAATAACTAGATATTTTTTCAACGATAACGTTTTTATTGCTATCCAAAAGTTCTATTTTTAATTGAAATACTTGTCTTGCATTCACAATAGCTTTAAATGCTTCTTCCGATAAGCTAAGTATTTGTCCTCGTACTGAACTATCATCTCTAAAAACGACTTCAATTATGCTTAAAAAAAATTCATTTTTATCAGAAAATCTTATCCTATCAAATTCAAGCGAATTCCTGTTTGCATATTGGCGGCCAGTTCGACTAAAAGACCTAGAAGAAAAACCCAACTTTTTTAATGTATTTATAAAGTCTTTAATAAATACTTTATAGGCTGTTTTATCTACAGATACTTCAACGGGTAAGGTTAAGCTCACCATATTCCCTTTAGATTCCTGCTTTGCTTTGTCTGGAAGTGCTGTAGCTATAAGTACAGATGAAGGAATATCTTTCAGTTTTTCAGCAATAATATTTGCTGCATCTTGCTTAGCTTCGTCTCGAGTTTTCTTTTGTGCAAAAAGACTCTGACCATCTACTTTGGCAGTACTGATGTTTTCTGCTTGTAATTTTTGTTGAAGTTGCTGGTTTTTAACCGTAACACGCACGGTAACTTCCACAAGACCACCTTGCAAGATACGAGGAGAACCCACGGGCAAAGCTTTAACCACATAGCCAGCACTATGCGAAAGGATTTTGTCTCGTACAAGAGTGTCATTTTGCACAATGGTTTCAGAGAGAACCATGGAGCCGATAACGCTTTGGATGGCGTTGCGGTAGGCTTGATGTTTCGCTGTCTCTTCTGTAACACCAACTCCCATCGCTATTACCTCTTTTTCGTCATTAGCGGCAAACAGAGGCGTAGAGAAGAAAAAGCTATACATACAAAAAAAGATTATGAGGAAAGATAGAGAAGGTTTATACATAAAAACTCCAATGTAGTTTTTTAGTAATGTGTTTTATTTTTCACATCTTTTTTCATTTTTAATAGCTGTAACTATTAAAATAGTGGAACATTGCACTACTCGGAAGTAGTTAGGAATAAATATATACTTTTTCTACATAATATATCATTTGGTTGTAGAAATCAAATGCTTTAATGCTATTTTTATATTAGTCGACATAAAAAACACTTAAACACCAATAAAGATAGAATATTACCGTAGAAAATACCGTATAAAATATGGGGTGTCTTGGAGTATATAGGACAGACAAAACACCAAAAAAACTAAGCCCCATAAGGTTTTATATACCTTATGGGGCTTAGTTGGATTATTAAATGGTGGGTCGTGCGGGGTTCGAACCTGCGACTCTCTGCTTAAAAGGCAGATACTCTACCTGCTGAGTTAACGACCCATTGTGAAGAGGCACTTTATAAGGCTTTGCGTTTCTTGTCAACAATTTTTTTTATTTTTTTTAAAAATTGTTTGCGATTTTTGTATCGCTGACGCTTAGTGCATTGTGAACCTCAACAACAAGGGGAATCTATACTTTTCGGTTTTTTTTTGCAACAAAAATTTTCACTTTTTTGAAAATTTTTTATAACACCCAGAAAATAAAGATTTTATAGTTTTTTTTAAACAGATTTATATTTGCATTTTTTCTCATATTACGTTATTTACTATACTCGTACAATACCTGTTACTACAGGACTCACTGAAATATATTCAATATTTCAAAGAGCATGTATGTATAATGGCATTTAAAAAGGAGAAAAAAATGCGTATTAAATCGATGTTAATGTTATTTTTATTTATCGCTTCTATTTTTGTTGTGACAATACAAGATGCTGAAGCACGCCGTGCAGGTGGTGGAAAATCTTTTGGAAGCAGATCATCCATGAGCAAGTCCACCACAACACCAAGACAAGGCTCCACAGTTACACAAAATACTACACAGAAAAAATCTGGCCTTTTAGGTGGCGCTGGTGGCATGCTTGGTGGCGTTTTGGCCGGTACGTTTTTAGGCGCCATGCTCTTTGGCGGTGACGACGACGGCGGCGGTGGCGGTTTTTTTGATATTATACTTCTTCTCATACTGCTTTATGTAGGCTTTAAAGTTTTCAAAGCCTTTCAGCGCCGCCAAGTTGGCGGAGGGCATGCTTCCTATGCTAAGCCTACAAATGTTGCTGCTGGAGCCGCTGGAGCCGGCGGAGCCATGTACTATCAAAATACCCCTAATAGTGACAGCTGGAGTAATTTGCAAAGCGGTGGACACCAAACATATCAAACACAAAACATCCCTGCCGGTTTTGATGTGGAAAACTTTTTAGACGGCGCTAAAATGGTTTTCAACCGTCTACAAAGTTCTTGGGACAAAAGAGATTTTGAAGATTTAGCCCTCTTCACTACAGATGTCGCATACAATGAACTTAAAACTCAGCTAGAAGAAGATACTAGCGCCAACAAAACAGAAGTTCTTATGCTCAAAGCACAGCTACTTAGCGTAAAAGTAGATGCCGGTGACGAAATTGCGTCCGTATTCTTTGACGTTATCATGCGTGAAAATTCCAGAGAAGACACAAGCCAAGTACGTGAAATTTGGCACTTCTTACGCCCTGCCAGCGGTGGTAATTGGAAGCTTGACGGCATACAACAAGTAGAAGACTAAAACAAAGAATCGAAAGCCCGTTTTATTCTAAGAAGTTTTTAAAAATAAAATATGGTTGCCGCAAAGAGAAATTTTTTCGGCAACCATATTTCTTTTAATACTCAAAATCCATCGAAGAAGCGATATTTCGTTTTTATCTGCTCAACAGCCTATTAAAAAGCTCATTTCAAATAGAGTGCTTCACTTCTACTTTCATTCATGCATACATGGCAAAGGGTTATGCCGTGTCATTACCACGCATCATCTTAATATACACCATAAGCTCTTTATACGAAGTAACATACAGTTTTCCATAAATATTCCTATTATGTGTCCGTATGGTATTAATAGATACGTTGAGTTTTTTTGCTACTTTTTGCGAAGAATAGCCCTTTGTATACAATTCAAAGACTATGCGTTCAGACTTTGTCAACGTTTCAATTTGCTCTAAAAAGGTTTTATATGCTGATATATCAACACTAATCAACTCTCTTTTATCCGCTGTAAGCAGAGTATCACTTGATTCCAATTTCGACCGCAAATTATTTTCTTTATTTTTGACAAAATCAATAAATGTAGAGAATTCCGCAATGTCCGTGCTCGTATTATTACCGCTTTGTATTTCAGACAAAACATTGATAATGGGTCTGGAATAACGACGTGCAAGATAATAAGAAAGAGCAAAGGACACACTGATACAAAGAAGTACAAACAATATTATGTGTAGGTAATTACTCCAAATCAGCTTTTCTTCCGTTTCTTTTGGAATCAAAGCCACAGCACTCCACAGGGGACTTTCACGGAAAAAATCTTTTGGATATACGCGAAGAGCCAATCTCTTTCCAACAAACACCTCTTTTTCATTGGAAAAAGTGTCATAAAACTCACCTTTTTCTATAGAAAACCTTTCTATTTCAGAAAACAGCATTGGCGGACAGCCATGAGAAAAATTTGTATATAGGTTTAGCACAGGTTTTTTTTGTACATCCATGTTTTCTGTGGCCACAAGACCCGTTATACTGCTCATGGAGGAACGAATATGCCCATGCACAAGGCTATACAGCACCTCGCTAATTTCAAAACCACACACGCCATAAAACTCACCATCAGTACCTATGATGGGAGTGGCTAAAAGGATTACCTCTTCCCAGTCATTTTCAAATTTATAGGGAATAGTAAAATAGTAACTCTCACGAGAGATATTTTTTTTATTTTTTCGCAAATACTTAAAAAATCTTTCATAAGGCGCTACGTCAAACTCTAAATCCCAATTATTATGCAATTCAAAAGCATTTTTAGCCGCTATATTTGGTTGTCCACGAAACATAAAAATCATGGGGTTTGCATCATTGGGCGAAGAAATATTCATAATTTTATAATAGATACCACTACGAAAATGATGCGCATTTTCTAAGGCCGAATTTATTGTGGTATCAAAAACCACAAAAATCCCACTAGCTTTTGAAATAAGCATAGAAGGGACAAGGGTTTTACTCAGCGTATCTTGCAATTCATGAATAGCTTCTTTATTATTCTGTAACTGTTGAAAGTCTAATCCATTTTTCTGTAGCACCCCTTCTACTTCACGGCTCATAGCCTTGCTTAAAGTAATGCCATAGGCTGCTAAATTATTGAATTGCTGAGAGACACTTTCTTCATAGCTTGCCAGATAATCCTCTAGTGATTTAGAAATATCCTTTTGTGTAGAGTTTAAGGCATCAGAAAGAAAAAGAAAAAGTAACAAACAGAAAAAAACAATTAAAATAAGTAAGGAAAAATATAAAAGCAATCGTCCTTGCAAAGAGTACTGCTTTTGCGGAGAAAAAAAGGAAAAAAAAGGATTTTTTCGCATAGTCTACTTCCCTTTCTGCGCTGCACTTACTTTTTCTTGCAACTCTTTCAAGCTTTTATCCACAAGATTTTCTAATGTATCTTCGCCATTCATCCATGCTTGGCGATTTTTAATAAAAACCTCAAGGAGAGCCGAAGAAAATACTTGTTCTATATTCCCATAAGCTTCGAAAGTGGGGGCTGTAACAAAAGTGGTATTTTCTTTGAGCTCTGAAATTACGTCATACAGTAAGCGATAGCTCGCCAAGGGGAACTCAATATGAGCAATTTTCGTGTTTAAGGTCATAAAATCGTCATTTCGCACAGGCATATACCCACCCTGAATAACAAAAGGAAGATTCTTCTTACTTGAAACAAGCCATTTGCAAAATAACGCCGCTGCTTTTTCTTTTTCTGGTGTTGACTGTAAAGCCACAAGTCCTACACCACGTTGAATATCTGTGCGTTTTGCTGCTTTAAAGCGTGGCTCAGGCAATACCTGTAAACGCAATGGAGCCTTAGTATTATTACTATACGTGACAGTATCCTTAAAATATAGGACACTTGCAGAGGATTCAACCCCTGCCAGTGCCGCATCTATCATAATGGCCTTAGTGGCAAAGCCGGGCATAAGGCAAATTTCTCCCTTAAGGGCCGCACGAGCCAAAAGGCGCATCATTTTTAAATATTCCGCATTATCCCAAAGAAGTATTTCACCATGGAAGAAGTTTTGCCCAAGCGAAAGCATGTTCAAAAAAGGATATTGTATCCAATTGTCATACATGAAAAAAGCTTTTCCGCCCGACCATGCATGATACTTTTCTGTAACGGAAAACACCCCTTCCCATGTGGCTAAATCTTTATAGCTTACGCCTGCTTCTTTGGCGAATTTTTCAAAAGCATCCGCATTGATGAAGAAAGCATTTGTAGACTTTGCCAAGGGAAAAACACGTAAGACCCCATCAAATTCTCCTTCATGAAGAAATTGAGGCACAAAGGATTTTAACTCATCTGCACTAAAATATTTTCTCCAATCAAGGCTGAGGTTTTTACCCATCGCTTCTAATGTTTTTGGGTAACACGCAAAAAGATCCGGAATTTCCGACGACCCCGGCTGTTTTTTAGCTGCTGCCACAAGGGCATTATGTATGGCTGAAGAATTGGAAACGGAGGTCACATGTATTCTCACTCCATGCTCTTTTCCCACAGTATGATTGAACTCTTTTACCAGTTGATTCATGGGAGAATGCGTTTGGGCTCCATACACATGCCAAAAACTTAATGTCACTGTAGGTTTTGGGGAAAGCGGTGAACTGTCGCAAGCGCTTAATAAAAAGCACAAGATACAAAGAAAAGCCGTGCAGCTTGCATATTTTCCCATAAAAAGGGTAATCAAGGTCTTTTGTGAAGAATAAAAAGAATTTTTCATCATATTTTCAACAATATTAAAGGTTTATGGAGAGCAAAACAATATTTACAACAGTCATTTTACAGTTCCCTTCATTATTGAAACACACTAAAAAGCTTATAATCTTCTTTTATCAATTTTCGTCTAAAAATAGAAGTCTTTTTTGAACTTTTTTCCTTTTTATCATCACAAAGATGATACATTATCGAGATGATTTTATCTCTTTTTTTAAAAATTCATCGAAAGGATGATGTAATGCTTTAAAAATATTCTATATCTAAGGAGACTGCAAAAGGAAGAAAAAGGCGCAAGCAATACCCAAATAAACTTTTCTACAGGGGAGGCATGTATGTCTGATGAAAATAGCTACACTGAAGTTACTACCACAAGTTATGGAGAGCGCATCGGTAATTCTTTTAAAGGGATTATCTTTGGCATTATCTTGTTTTTAGCAGGCACAGGTCTACTCTATTGGAATGAAGGACGCGCCGTGCGCACAGGCGATGCCATCAATGAAGCTCAATTAGCCACAGAAAATCTTCCCAGTATCGAAAAAATTGACCCTTCTTACAATGGGAAAATGGTACATGCCACAGGCAGAGCCACCACCAAAGATGTACTCACTGACCCTGTAACCAATATTAGTGTTACTGCTATTGGTTTAATTCGTAATGTTACGTTTTATCAATGGGTAGAAAATTCAAGCACAAAAACCACGAAAAACCTTGATGGCAGCGAAGAAAAGGTTACTACCTATACATATGAAAAAAAATGGACAAGCCGTCCCATAAGCTCTGCCAATTTTAAAAAAGCAGAACAGCACAAAAATAGCCTTATTACAAACCTAGAGACGCAAACATGGACAGCAGATAATGTCAGCTTTGGTGCATATGCCCTACCAAAATTTCTTATTAATTCCATTGGTGGCGCAGAAATCTTTACACCAGACATTGATACCGTCGCTTTGCAAGAGCGCATATTCCCCGATTATGAAAGCGATGACGGCGATGATGACACCATTGTGCATGTGCAACAAAACATTCTCTATCTTGGTGAAGAACCGCACGATCCAGATATTGGTGACATTCGCATTACCTATTCACAAAAGCCACAAGCAGATATTTCTATTCTTGCCCGTGTGAATAATAACACTTTTGATCAATTCTTAGCCAGCAACGGCACAACTTTCTATCAGCTCAACATGGGTGTTATTGGCGCCGATATCATGTATCAAAGCGCAAAAGACGCCAATAGCACACTCACGTGGATTTTACGCGGCGTTGGCATTGTAATGGTTGTTATCGGTTTAAATTTACTTATAGCGCCTTTTACTGTCATTGCAAGTATTATCCCTTTGTTAGGCGATCTGATTGGTGCAGGTGCATGGCTTGCTGCTTCATTATTTGGCATTGCATGGTCTTGTATCATCATAGCCATAGCATGGATAAGATTCAGGCCCCTTTTAGGCATATCACTATTGATTCTTGCAGTGATTTTGATTGCCCTACTCTATGTGAAAGGCAGGAGCAAAAGAAAAGCAGCATAAATAGCCTAGTAAATGATTAAAAGTTAAATATATAAAATAGTGCATTTTTACTAACAAACCTTTTAAAACCACACCAAATTTACAAGAGAACGGTATATACAGGCTAACCTTCCTTTTGTAGCGTTAGATACCTTTCACTTGTAAAGGAAACGTTGGTGCATGCTTTTTTTACTTCTTCGCGAGATATAAAGAATGTAAAGCACCAGCGTTTCCAAAATTATCTACAAGCTCTCAAAGCGTTTTTTTGCGCATTACGCGAGGTTATTATGACAAAGTCTCTTTTTTTTATACTAGTTATTCTTTTTGTTACGACCTCAACAGCTTTGACAGCACAAACAAATTGTACTGAAATTTCAAAGCTCGCCCAGAGCATCATGTCTGCGCGACAAAAAAAAGGGTATACGCTTAAACATATGCTTAAGCGTGCTCAAGATAATACCAACGTCATAATGCTTATTCATAAAGCTTATGAAGAACCTGTGCATGCTACTGCCATGGACAAAGAACAGGCCATAAAAAATTTCACCGACACTGCATATGGTGAATGTTGGCGTAAAACTCGCTAAAAAAGCATAAAAAACTCCTTCTATATAAAATTTGTGATAAGCCTAAAAATTGTTATTGTTATAAACAAAAAAATTGTTTAACATAACGTTTTGCAAAAATATTACCATACTACTTTTACCAAGGTAGTATGACATATAAAAAAGGATGGTAAGTCACATGAAAAAGAAGGTAAGCACGTTGGTACTTTTTTTAAGTTCCACATTATTATCAGGCTGTAGTGACGATGGTGGAGGCGGAGTTTTTGGGGTATTTGGACGAGGCAGTGATCTTGATTTTGATAAAAAAAAATCAAAATCCTATAGCAATTCTGCTAAGTCCACCCTATCTTCTAACAGACCCTCTGTTAAAGGCTCAAGTTCTGGGCGTTCTTCTGGCAGTAGAGGTGGTTAATGCGCATTTTGCAATTCCCAGAAATTCCTTTGGCGGTGTATGAAAAGCTCAACTACCCCGCCCATGGTAAATGCAGTGACATAGTAGAAATTTCATCAGCTCAGGCTGATGCCTACTATGACGCTGCCTTGGAATGCTTTAAACTTTTAGATGAAGCCACAGAATATGTTATTAACCAAGGCTTGCTTTCAACCATTGGGGTACCGGAATACATGCATACTCTCATTAAGAATACGTATGCCAACTACACGTACCATCCGCATATGCTAGGACGCTTTGATTTTGCAGGCGGTCTTCAGAGTATTCCTATAAAGCTTATGGAATTTAATGCAGATACGCCTTTTAGTCTTTTTGAAGTATCCACCGTACAATACGCTTTAGCCACAGCCTATGGCTTAAACCCCGATGAAAAGCAATTCAATACTTTGTTTGAACAATTAATAGAGTTTTTTACCTATCTTAAAAAACAAAACCCACACAGAAGCATTCTTTGTACCAATGTCAAAGATGGAGAAGATGATTTAAATACCTACATTCTCGAAGAAGCGTGTAGGGAAGTTTTTTCTGAAGTCTACTACAGGCATTGGAGCGCCGTTTCAGTGGGCACAGATGATGAAATATGTGTAGTAGAAAAGCAAAAAGACGGTCTTTGGCGCACTACCACCTTTGATACCATAGTAAAAATGGTGCCTTGGGATTGGCTGTTTAAAGAAGATCCAGCCTTTGCAAAGCTCATTGCCAATGCTTTATTAGAAAACCCCCACACCGTGGTCTGCAATCCGGCCTATGCGGCGGCCTACCAAAGTAAAGCCCTGTTGCAATATATGTGGCAACTCTTTCCTGATAGTCCCTACTTGCTCTTTACGCACAATGTAAAGCCCGACAACCCGTCAATTCCTTATGTACGCAAGCCTATGTACGGACGCGAGGGAGATAATATCTACCTTTATATGGGTAACGGCGCCGTAGAAACCGCAGGAAACTACGGAGAAGGCCCTGTTATCTATCAAGAGCTTGCCCAAATGATACAATACGAAGACTATTATTATCAAGCTGGTGTTTTTGTGTCCATGGAAGAACCATGCGGACTGGGCTTTAGACGATCAAAAAATCCCATTATAGTAACAAATGATGACCTGTGTGGCCACATTATTGCATAAATCTTTCAAAAACTAGAAAAAAATATTTTTTATAAAATAAAAGAGAATATTTATGAAATTCATTACAATTGGCGTCCTTCCCATGGTTATAATCTTGGGTCTTTTTATGACTTATGCAGGCTATAACTCCTATTACATAACCTATGAAGCCAGCCCTGCCGAAAGCATGTCTTACATGCGTTTGGGCATTTATACTACCTTAGCATCTATAATCTTACTGATTTTTCTTTTAAAGAGAAAAGCTAACCAGAAATATTTTTTAAGAAAATACGCTCTTATTACCTGCGCTTTACTGTTTTTTCCTGTTGGTTTTGAAGTTATTTATCAAGCCAATACCGGAAAAACATTTTTCATTGCTGGCGCACTAGAAAACCAAGAATTACATGAAGCTGTGAAAATAAATGATATATTACAATTAGAATCCTTGCTCAAACAAGGATACCCCGTTGATGTTGTAGACGGCATGGGTTCCACAGCCCTTTTTTTAGCTGTAAATCAAAACTCCCTACCTATGGCAGAAGTACTCTTATACAATAAGTCCCCAGTTAATGCAGTTGATAAAAAAGGCATAACTCCCCTCATGATTTCCGTATTCAATGATAACTTGAACATGGCAAAACTTTTATTAAGTCATGGAGCCGATGTAAATACGACAGTAACCAATGGCGAAACTGCCCTCTATCAAGCTGTCATGGAAGGCCAGTTAAGCATGGCAAAAATTCTGCTTGCCAACAAGGCCAATGTTAATGCTGCTGACAATGAAGGTTGGACACCACTTATGTGGGCTGTTGGTCAGCAAGGCCCCGAAATGGTGAAGCTCTTACTTGACCATGGCGCCAATATAAACGTAACTACAAAAAGCGGACACACTGTACAAGATTTCTTAGAGAAAAACCCCAATAAAGATGAGATTAGGCATTTATTACAATAGCTTCATAACTATATATATAACAATCTGTTAAGAGGAGGCTCTATGTATAAGAAAAATAAATTTTCCCTAACGGCATGGATATTACTATGTCTTTTTACCACATATGTGGGGGCCGTGGTTCCTGCCCATGCAGAAGATCCCGCTAAATATGGCATATATTCTTCGACGCTTGCAGCCTATGAAAAAGAATGGGGGGCTCTCTCCTACAAGCAAATTGAAGGCATGGAGCTTTATGATGTCTGGGGTATGAGCTTTATTAAGCTTATAGATTTAAATAATGACGGAATATTGGAACTTCTCTTAACACGCTTAGATAAAACACAGAGTAGCGAACAAGAACCAATAACAAGCCAAAAAGCGAAAATCTTGCATGTTTACACTCTTGATAAAGGTAAGTACCTCAAGCATATGGGGGCTTTTCCCCTTATACAAGTGCACCTTTTCCCCACTGTGGAATGGACTATCGTGGATGGTAAAAAATATATCATAACCGGCAATCGCTCCGATGCGGTAGAATGGCAAACATATTTTTGGGAAATGACCCCCACAGGCTTTGTGCAGGCAAAATCTTTCACTTCATCGTACGGTGGCAAAGGTCTCCATGGTGAGCAACGTGCCATAGATGACAAACAAGTAGACGAAGCAACCTTTGCCCCTCTGTACAAAAAGTGGATGCAAGCAGTGCAATCGCATGTAGTAAGTAATTGTACCTTGCAAAAAATTGAAAAGCTTAAAATGCACAATGCCACAGAAAAGCAAAAACTCACCCCTTACCCTGCTCTTGATGGCGTGGGTTATTCTGCTATATTTACTAAGGGGCGCTTTCTCATTTTTGAAACCATGCCCACAACAGCGCAAGAAAAAATTATGGCGCAATATTTTCAAGCCTATACCAATGCTAACTTTGCAAAACTTACCCAACTTACAGTGCCAGACGTGGATGACCTATGGGGTCTTAACATCAAAGCATTGCAAAAAAGATTTGCCGAAAAACAGTATGTTCCAGGCCATATCATTGAAAAAATGCGTACCATACCTGCCGAAGAGTCAGGCTACCAAACAGTGCAGTTAACAGAAATGTCCATGCCCATATTAAAAAAACTGTCCCTACACGAATATTATTTCGTGCATGCGCTGGTCAATGAGGTAAAAGACTTTAGCCATACTGACCACGGCCCGCAAGTCGGGTATGGAACCTACAATTATTGGGGGCTTGTAGGAAAAAGCACAGCGCAAAGCCCGTGGAAACTTTACAGTATTTTCAGTGATCATATCCTGTACCCCCATATGCATGCCAACCCCTTTGCGGTAAAATTTCTTGCGTATTCAAATAATTGGCAGGGCATGCCAGACCTTGCCCCCTACTTCACCGACAAAGAGCTTGCTACCATCTCGCACAAAGACTTTGGCGGCAACGAAATGTATATAGTGAAAAATAATTTTGCAGGTACAACCCAAGCCTATGAAGCTGTGCTGAGTGATGATGGTGTTTTACAAAGTGGGCGCCTTTTACATACCTATAAACCCGGTGAAATTATGTTTTTCACCTGTAATGTCAGCGATATACGCCCAAATATTATTTTGCGCTACACAGCTCCTTATGGCGCTGTATATGACTTTTCACCCAGCATAAGTCTTGTGGATGGTGCAGTACAGTATGACCCTTATGGCGAAGAATTATTGCCTAAATAAATACTCATTAATTTTTTCCTGAGAGGGGGAACTTTTTTTAGAAAAAAATTCCCCCTCTCAAACTCTCACCTTCAAAAAAACTATTGTGTCAATACGTTATCTCTAAAATAAAAATCATGGCAAATGTATTGCAAAAGATTTTTAGGAAATAAACTGGCACATAATATGTGTTTTCCTAACCAGAAAGATTCAGGATAAAAAAATGCAATTTAAAAGAATACTAAACAGTAACAGTATAGAATTTAATGAAGCCTTTGCTATTTATGAAAGAAGCTTCCCTATTTTTGAGCAAAGATCTCGTGCCGATCAAGTGGCTGTTTTGTGCCATGAAAACTATTTTTTTCAAGCTGTACAAAATAGTGCTTCTGAGACCCTTGGCTTAGTGTGCACGTGGGAAACGGATGACTTTGTTTATGTGGAGCATTTAGCAGTACTAGAAAGTGCGCGCGATAAAAAAATCGGCACTACTATTCTTGAAATGCTCAAAAGTTCTAGCTCTCTGCCCATTATTTTAGAGATAGACCCTCCTATTGATGCTATTTCCATTCGTAGAAGAGGCTTTTATGAGCGTTTAGGCTTTGTCATGAACGACTATGAGCATATGCATCCACCTTTCAAAAAAAATGAACAATACTATCCTTTAAAAATCCTCTCCTACCCTGAAAAAATAGGACAAAACATTTATGACAGCTATTTTGCTTTACTCGTAAAAACAATCATGCATTATTCTGAATTTAAAGAGACGAACACGCGCTAGGTGCTTTTTCTGAGGGAAACTTTTGCTTGCAGTGGTATTTCTATGGCTAACGCTTTGACGTAACAAATGTAAAACTCTTCTTTATGAGCGCGTTTTGAGGGGATAGGGGGCAACTTTTTGGCGCTAGCAAAAGTGCCCCTTTCCCCCTCAAGAAATAAATTCACTCACGTTTACGAAATGTTAACTCCCTTTGCTGCCGTCAGCCAATTCTAATAAATACTCACCATAGGCTGATTTACACAAAGCAATGCCGCATTTACGCAATTGCTCTGCATCAATAAAGCCTTTTCTCCAAGCAATTTCTTCTGGACAGGCTACATATAAGCCTTGACGTGTCTGCATAGCTTGTACATAGGAAGATGCCGCCAATAAAGAGTCATGCGTGCCCGTATCAAGCCAAGCGATACCACGTCCCATAACTTCCACACGCAAATCGCCGCGATGTAAATATCTATTATTCACATCTGTTATTTCCAACTCTCCACGACTGGAGGGGGTAATAGATGCTGCTATGTCCACCACATCGGCGTCATAAAAATAAAGCCCTGTAACAGCAAAGTTAGAACGTGGCATTTCAGGTTTTTCTTCTATGCTGATAACTCTTTGCGCTGTATCAAATTCCACCACGCCATAGCGCTGAGGATCACTCACATGGTAGCCGAAAACAGTGGCTCCACGCTCTTGCTGTGTAGCGTTTTGTAAAAGCCCGTCAAGGTTATGGCCAAAAAAGATATTATCACCCAATACCAAGCAGCTGGGGTGCCCTTCAATATAAGGACGTGCCAACAAAAAAGCCTGAGCAAGCCCATCGGGAGATGGCTGCACCACATAGCGAAACACACAGCCCCAGGCGCTGCCATCACCCAACAATTCTTTAAAAAGAGGCAAGTGATTAGGCGTAGATATAATACTAATATCGCGTATGCCCGCTTGCAATAAAATACTTAAAGGATAATAAATCATAGGCTTATCATAAATAGGCATAAGTTGCTTACTTACGCTAAGCGTTAAGGGATGCAAGCGCGTGCCAGAGCCCCCAGCCAAAAGAATACCTTTACGCTCTTTCATACTATCTCGCTGTATAATTTTTTTGTAACCAGTCTTGATAGCTGCCACTACGTGCACGCTGTACCCATTCTTGATTAGCCAAATACCATCGAACTGTTTCTAAAATTCCTTCTTCAAAGGTATGTTCTGGCACAAATCCAAGTTCACTTTCTATGCGAGAACAATCTATGGCATAACGAAAATCGTGACCAGGTCTATCACTCACATAGGTAATAAAATCTTCATACTTACCATGAGTAAGTGGCGAGAAGTCATCTAAAGCTCTACAAATACAAGTCACTACTTCTACGTTGGTACGCTCTGCTCTACCGCCAATATTATACGTGCGCCCCACTGTGCCGTTTTGCAAAACATTTTCAATGGCAAGGCAATGATCTTCCACATGCAACCAGTCGCGAATATTTTCTCCCTTACCATAAATAGGAATAGGCTTACCATCTAAAGCATTACAAATAACCAAGGGGATTAACTTTTCAGGAAACTGCCGCGGCCCGTAGTTGTTAGAGCAATTAGTGATTAGCACAGGCAAACCATACGTTTCATAAAAAGAACGTACCAAATGATCACTAGATGCCTTAGAAGCCGCGTACGGGCTATTGGGCGCATAAGGTGTTTCTTCGGTAAATGCAGAGTCTTGCAAGCTAAGCGCCCCAAAAACTTCATCCGTAGAAACGTGCAAAAATCGAAAATTTTCTTTTTTCGCATCACTGAGTGTTTGCCAATACTTTAAAGCTACACGCAAAAGCACACAGGTTCCTAAAACATTGGTGCGCACAAAGGCATCTGGATCTAAAATAGAACGATCCACATGAGACTCAGCAGCAAAATTTATAATAGCATCAGGGGCATGCTGTAGCAAAGTTTGCTCCATGAGCTTTTCATCACCAATATCACCGTGCACAAAAACATGATCGCTATCATGCTCTAAAACATTCAGGTTATCCATATTTCCAGCATAGGTAAGCTTATCTACGTTGATAACCCGAGCTCCCATACCACGACTTTGCAACACATAACAGGAGCCAATAAATCCTGCACCGCCGGTAACTACATAACATGCCATAATAGTATTCTTTATGTAAAAGGTTATAAATTTAATAATATTAAACTCTTATACAGTGCCGTAAAATACACCTTTTCGGATTTTCTGCATCAGACTTCACAAGCTTTTTCGGTCATGCATGTTTGTATACACTGCTCGCTTGTCTTTCTTGCTAAGTCACGAAAGTTTGCACTTTGACGACACTATCTAACAGATTGTTAAACAATGTCCTTCGGAACAATAAAATAAATACGTACTTTTCGTCAAACAATTCATGACTACAAGTCTGGAATTTTCCTAAGGAAAAACCTCCCACAAAGCAGGAGGTTTTTAAACACTTTCTTATTTACATAGAAGAAAACAAAGCCCAGATATACAAAACTTAAGAAATATACTAATTCTTTATTTTTTTATGTACTGCCAGACTTTGCATTTTCTCGTATTTATTTATCCATTTTCTTTCATATCGCGAATAACTTGTTCAAGTTTTTCTGCCTGCCCCGTCAGCTCTATCACAGCCTGTGTGGCTTCATTCATGGAGCGCGAAGTTTCCATAGAGGCGGTATTAATGCTGGTTAAAGAACGATTAATTTCTTCAGAAGTAGCAGATTGCTCTTCTGCCGCCGTAGCAATGGTACGCACCTGATCTGCAGACGCATCCACCAAGGAAACAATTTCTTCTAATGAATGACCAGCATCTTGTGCTAGGTTAGTAGCAGCCTCGATACTGTTCACAGAGCTGTCTACATTTTTCATATTACGCTCTACACTGGTTTGTACACCGGCAATGGCACTGCCTACTTCCACTGTGGCTTGCATAGTTTTTTCTGCAAGCTTGCGTACTTCATCTGCAACCACAGCAAAACCACGTCCGGCTTCTCCGGCACGCGCAGCTTCAATGGCTGCATTTAAAGCGAGTAGATTGGTTTGATCTGCAATATCAGAAATAACATTCATAATAGCGCCAATGGCCTCGGCCTGTCCGCCCAAGTGAACCATATCATTCTTCAATTGTTGCGACTGACTTTCCACCTCTGCAATACGTTTTACCATATCGCGTACAATCTGTGCCCCACCTTCAGCCTTACTACGGGCATCATTAGAAACATGTGTAGCATCCCCTGCACTGCGCGCTACCTCAAGCACTGTGGAGTTCATTTCCTCCATGGCCGACGCTGTTTCGGTAATACGGTCAGAGCTTTCACTGACACTTTGTCCAGATTCTGTCACCTGTGCAGAAAGTTCGCGAGCAGCATTAAAAACAGCATCCACAATGCCTTCTAATTGCCCAGCAGCATCTAACATGCCTTGACGTTTGGCTTGTTCTGCAGCGGCCTGTGCCTGCTTGGCTTGCTCCATAGCGACATTGGCTTCTTGGCTTAAACGCGCTGCGTTTTGGGCTTGTTCTTGAGCAAGTGTGATATTTTCTTTAAGAGAACTTACCATGGTTCGCAATGCATCCGCCAACTTGCCAAGCTCATCTTTTGAATCTACTGAAAGCTTTTCATCAAGGTTGCCTGCGGCTACAGCTTGAGCAAATTGCATGCCCTTATTTAAAGGCCCAGTAATACTTTTGGTCAAGTAGGTAGCAAAGGCAATACCAACAACTAATAAAACAGAAATAAAAATAATGGTAGTCATTTGGCTTGTTTTCAAGCTATCCACAGCGCCCATTTGACGAGTATTTATCACAGCGCCCAAATCGATAAAACTTTGATTTATTATGCTATGAATTTGCTTAGAATAGCCACTGCGCTCTTGCGAAAGCGCATTAAGTTCATCAATATTTTTAGCTATATTTATTAAAACAGCGTCATATTTTTCAAGCACTACCAACACGTTGCCCACAAGATTTTTCAATGATTCTAAGGCAAAATCTTCTTTGTCAACATTTGCTTGTGCAATAAGAACTTTTAATTGATTATGAATGGTAATAACTTTTTTACTATCGTTTGTATTAACAGCTAAAATCACATCAAAACGCATGGCATCCAATGCCAAATTAAATCTCATAGTAGCGCCAAGATACTGAGCAAGCATATCTAACTTAGCGGCGTCTTGTTGTTGCCTTGCACCATCCATCTCTTTTTCAATGAGTTGTGTGACAGCATTTACGCTTTCTTTAATCTCTGCTTCAAAACCTTGTAAGGATTTTTGATGTTGTAAAAAACTTAGGATAGTATTGTGAGACGTACGTACTGAGCCGACATATTGCCCATAAACACCCTCAAAGTCAGAAATAAATCGCTTCAAAACTGCTAAATCAGGATATTTTTGTGCCAATGAGCTAAGTTGTTGTAGGTACTTATCAGCTCGCTCAAATTCTTGCTGAATTTTTGTGTAATTTTCTGGGTTTCGAGTCAGGCGATACGTGCGCATCCCTAAATATGCAGCATGAAAAGCCTCTCGTAAATCAGCGGTATCAAAGATTTCTGGAAGGATTTTTTCTACTATCTCAAGAGCTTGATCTGAAGCTTGCCCTTTTTCCAGTACAGTGAAAAAACCTAATACGCAAATAGATAGCAAAATACAACCAAAGCCAATTAAAAGCTTCTGTGAAACCTTCATGTTTTTCATAAATACTTTCCCCATGCAGACAATTATTGCGTTATTTTTTTTAACTAACACAAGGCTAAAACGTCCTAAACAAAAAAAACTTTAGAGCGTACTCCTTATTTTTTCTATTCACATTTCTATAAACAACAGGCTGTTAAAATTTTTACCAAGATTCATTCATTCTTTTAAGCTTTTGCTGAGCCTTTTTATAATTTTGTTTTGCAGCTTCTCGTAACCAAAAAATGGCCTCTTTTCTACTTTTTTCTACACCCATTCCTTCTAAAAGCAATAAACCTAAAGCGTATTGTGCCGCATCTAAACCACTCTTTGCAGCTTTATTTAACCAAAAAGCTGATTGTGTATAATCTTCTTTAACACCCTGCCCCTGTAAATATAGTGATCCAAGATTATATTCAGCCATATTATGCCCTTGCTCGGCAGCCTTACGATACCATGCAGCGGCTTGCCCATAATCTTTTTTTACACCTTTTCCCAAGTAATAGCGAATCCCTAAATTATATTGCGCCGTAGCGATGCCTTGCTCGGCAGCCTTGCGATACCAATACACTCCTTTTTCAGGGTCTTGTTTAACACCATGACCATTTGTATAATATAAACCAAGATTATTTTGTGACGCAGCAAATCCCTTTTCTGCTGCTTTATGAAACAAAGCAACCGCTTGCTCTATATCTTTAACACCCTCTTCATCATCACTGTATATTACGCCCATATCATGCATGGCCTCAACAACACCTTGATCAGCAGCTTTTTTATACCAAAGTAACGCTTGTTCAATGTCTTTTTCAACGCCAAGACCAAGAAAATAGAGCACCCCTAAATTATATTGAGCTTCGCCAAAACCTTGTTGCGCGGCCTTTGCGTACCAAATCGCGGCTTCTTTAGCATCTTCACTTACGCCTAGCCCCTGTTGATAACACACACCTACATTACATTGTGCTCCCATATGCCCCTGCTCGGCAGCTTTACGAAGCCAAGTAAAGGCTTGGGTCGTATCTTTTTTGACGCCTTTGCCTTCGAAGTATAACCAAGAGACATTGTACTGGGCATTTGCCAAGCCTTGTTCAGCGGCTTTTATATACATAGATGCAGCTTTTTGATATTGTTCTTTTTTCTCAAAAGCCACTCCCCTTTCATAGAGTTCTTGAGCTGACGCTTCTTGCATTGCAAAAGATTTCTGAGAAGACAGACAAAATAGAACACAAAAACATATACTTAAAAAAGATATTTTTTCTAAAAACTGTTTGCTTTGTAAATATCCTTTTTTAACTGAGCACATACCAAAACCTCATTATTATTTAAAAAAAATCTATACTTAAATAGCCGCAAAAAATCAACTACAACACATTTCAACAAAAAGCTACCGACGCATGTTAAAAATTTTTTACCTGCCAGCCAAAAACACAAAATACAGTATAAAAAAAATGCTAAATAACTCGTTTTTTTTTGCTTGTGTTTTATGTCCATAATCTTGTATAAGACAAGCACTTGGGGCATCGCTCTAAGCCATTTATTAGTGTGCCTATGTAATAGAGGCATGGAAAAAGGAAAGGTTTTACCCCAAAAAATGTTTTTTGTAAAATTTTGTCCCTGTGCAATCTTCTTGTGCAAACTTTAAAAAGATTTATCCTACATACGCTTGTAAGAAATTCTTATCAAAATAAAAAACTCCTTTCCTTCACTCGCAACTTCTTTAGAGGAACGTATCTTGAAAGCATTACACCAACTTTTAATTTGTTTTACTGTTTTAACCCTTTTATTTACCACAACAGTTGATGCCACAGCAAAAATAACATCTAAAGCTGTTATTTTAATGAATATGTCCAATGGACGCATTCTTTACAAACAAAACCCCTACACCCCCATTCCTCCTGCTTCTCTCACCAAGGTTATGAGCATGTACATTGCTTTAGACTTAGTAAAGCAAAAAAAACTTTCGCTAAATAAAACGACTACTGTAAGTAGCGCTGCTGCTAAAACTGGTGGCTCCAGAATGAGACTAAGAAGGGGAGAAAAAATTTCTCTCGACAAGCTTATGCTCGGAATGGCGGTTTCTTCCGGAAATAATGCATCTGTGGCTTTGGCTCAATCTATTGCAGGCACAAGCCCCAAATTTGTCAGCCTCATGAACCAAAAAGCTCGCGAACTTGGCATGAGAAACAGCACCTTTAAAACACCTCACGGCCTTCCAGCTTCCGGACAATACACCACTGCCTATGATATGCTGAAAATGGCCAGAAGCTACCTAAGAGCACATCCTCATGCCATGAGTTATCATGACACACGCTCTTTTAGACATAATAAAGTGCTGCACAAAAGCACAAACAGACTACTCGGACAAGTAAAAGGCTTGCATGGATTAAAAACAGGCTATACGAGAGCGTCTGGCTTTAACCTTATTTTCACTGCTGAACGTAACGGCGTAAAGCTTCTTGGGGTTATCATGGGCGGACAAAGCCGTGCTCAGCGCGACCTTGAAGCCATGCAACTTATTGAAGCTGGCTTTGCCTCCCCTAACTCTTCCGCCAAAGTGGCAAGAGCCCTTGACCAAAAAAGCTACAGCGCAGCAAAAAAATAAGAATAGCAATTAACTATAGCTGTGCAATTAAATAATTATATACAGAGAACTTACACCTTGACAAGATTTCCCTTTTAAGGCAAAAGCTCTCTTGTGAGCCAACTTAGCTCAGTTGGTAGAGCAACTGATTCGTAATCAGTAGGTCGGGAGTTCAATTCTCCCAGTTGGCTCCAGAAATTTCAAGGGTTTACGGTTAAAAACTGTAAGCCCTTTTTCTATTTTTATAAAACTTATTAACTTTGTGCCCAGCCTGTGCCCAACATTTTTTTGTGCCCATTTTTTACTTTTGTACCCACATCTACTTTATTCGCTCTGTTAAAATTCTGTCGTAATTTTGGCGATATTAGTGGACACCCTTTGGCGGGATTCTGTTCGGATATTGGCTAGGCTTTGGCTAGATTATGGTCGCACGTGTATAAGACTTCTCAGGGGTAGGTTTAGTTTGCACCTACTTAAAAAAATGAGGGTGATTTTACGCCAATGTGTTTGTGTAAGGGCACACATCATAGAAGGGAGTTCCTATCCGCTGCTCTTCCTGTGTGGGGGCTGGATAGCGGCATTCTACAGGCAAAGGATAGGCTAGCCTTTCGTATTCTTCCCACTTCTTTCCTTTAGGACGTGGCTTCGCAGGGCGGTTTTTCCACCATGGGACATACTTTTTTATAAGGTATTTGAGATTCGAGGTACTAAGGGGTCTACCATCACGAGATACATATCCTTCACGCCTGAGAAACGCAGACATGGCTTCGTAAGTAAAATCACCTTCAACCATGTGCTCTTGAAGTAACTCGGCTAATTCTTCGGGGGAAAGATACAAAATACCATCCTCACAACGTCCATTTTAAGCCTCTATTTTTTATGGCTACATAGGTAGGCTCATAAAAAATAGAGGCTTAAAATCGCCTACAGCTCGCTAAGATTTTTAATTATTCCATCAGACACCATGCCATTAAGCGTAATTTTTCCCTTAGAAAAAAGCTCAAAGCGTGTCTTGCCCAAAATGCTGCGAACAAAATCGGGGTCTTCCTTCAACTGACGCTTTAACCATGCGCTATAGGTCTCGGACGTCAACTCGGAACTATCCACGCTAAACTTTGTGGATGTGCTGCCGTCTCGATGATTGACAGTGCGCTCATCCCATTTGGTGCTTGGACGTGTAAACGATGGAAATTCTTCAAAATGTGGCACGTACAAACACCGACAATTTACGTGTCTTGGAACTGCTGGCCTTGGTTCGTCTTTATCAAATATCTTGCCATCACTTGCCCCGCAAATTACGCAAGTTCTATTATCTAAAGTGCTTACATATAGCCATTGATAGTTTAAATCTTCTGCTAGTTCCTGTATACTGGCCTCTCTTGCTGCATTGGAAGCACTTAAAAGGAAAGTACGACTCAAGGCATCGGTCTTGGGTCTTGTGGCCTGTATCCCTTGCTCTCGTAGCATAGAGGACATCTTAGCGACACTTGCACCTTCTGCCATTGCTTGGCGTCCCACTCGGGTAATTGTTTCAGCGGTGGAGGTCTCAAGACGTTTTAGCCATTCGGTCATGGTGAGATTGTCCGTCATGGTCACATTTTGCCATGCTAAAACTTGTGTGAGTGTAAGGCGTGGAGTATCTAAATCAGCATTGAAGATACTGTCCAATGTCTTATCTGTTTGTGCCTTGGAATACTCATCGGCATCTAGTAGTGCATTGTTGATTAAAGTTTGAATGTCACTATTGTATTTGAGTGCGACTATATCCCTTATTTCTTGCGCCATCGCTTCAAGAAATTTTGTGCGTTTGGTTATGGACGCTTTTGCAAAATCATCAGCGGAAAGGTGTTTTACTTGTAGCTCTGCTATTTTGGCTGTTATGGTGGCAATAGACGCTTCAAGAGCTTCAAGCATGGAATCAGACAAAGCCAATGCCCGTGCATCAATGCGGTGCGCTTGTTTGAGGAAATTGTCGTATATTTTCATGGCTATACCCTCGCAATAGGAATGGCATCAATTTTATTTTTAATGCTAGGGTCTGGCATAGAGCCAAACAAAGGGTACAATATGGCTTCTATTTTACGGAATATTGGAGATGTTCCAAAACTGTCTTTATCCCATTCGGTTTCTAGTGCCCCATTTGCTAGTGCCTTACGGATTACATTAGGGGCACCTGTTGTATCAG